>NZ_CP064760.1:2966998-3296665 GCF_015565955.1 Microbacterium schleiferi
ATGCCATGACCCCGCCGGAACCGTCAGTGGACTGGTTTCCGGTGATCACGAGGTCGAACCCGGCCCGCGAGATGGCGGCGGCCAGCACCTGTGCGCTGAGCCCCAGGTCGGCACCCAGCAACGCGTCGTCGACGACGTGGACAGCTGATGCTGCCCCCATCGCGAGTGCCTTGCGTACCGAACCGGATGCCGACTCCGGCGCCATCATGACCACGACGACCTCGGTGCCGGGGTTCGCGTCAGCGTAGGAGAGTGCGACTTCGAGTGACCGCTCACCGATCTCATCGATGACGGCGTCGCTGGCACCACGGTCGGCCAGCCCCGTCTCGAGATTCAGGACACGGTCCCCCCAGGTGTCGGGAACCTCTTTCACCAGGACGAGAATCCTCATCGCGCTCCTCCTTCTTGCATGAAGTCTATGGTCGGGCTGTACCGGTCAGCGGCCGGTGAAGTGGGGGGCGCGCTTCTCGCGGAAGGCCGCCATCCCCTCTTTCTGGTCGTCCAGAGCAAACAGCGAGACGAAGGCCTGCTTCTCGAACCGCAGACCCTCCGCCAGGCCGCTCTCCTGCGATGCGCGCAGCGCCTCCTTCGCGGCAAACGCGACCGGAAGCGACTTGCCGGCAATCGACTCCGCCACCGCCATCGCCTCGTCGGCGAGGTCCGCGGCAGGGACGACACGGGAGACGAGGCCCGCACGCTCGGCTTCCTCTGCGCCCATCATCCGGCCCGTGAGAACGAGCTCCGCCGCCTTGTAGTAGCCGATGGCGCGCGTCAGTCGCTGGGTGCCGCCGATGCCCGGAATGACACCGAGGGTGATCTCGGGCTGCCCGAACTTCGCGGTGTCAGCGGCGAGGATGACGTCACAGCTCATCGCGAGCTCGCAGCCGCCGCCGAGCGCGAAGCCCGAGACAGCCGCGATGATCGGCGTGCGTGCCCGGGCGAGGGCTTCCAGACC
The DNA here is from genome assembly GCF_015565955.1 of Microbacterium schleiferi. Lineage (NCBI taxonomy): Bacteria > Bacillati > Actinomycetota > Actinomycetes > Micrococcales > Microbacteriaceae > Microbacterium > Microbacterium schleiferi. Next base: position 2,967,954 of record NZ_CP064760.1, read on the forward strand.
CACGAACGGGCTCGAGATCGACATGTCGCGGACGGACTTATCCGCCATCTCCTTGATGTCGGCGCCCGCGGCGAACGCACGCTCCGAGCCGGTGAGCACGATGCAGCCGATCTGCTCATCGGCATCGAACGCGGTCACGGCGGCGCCGAGCTCGGTAGCGAGGGTCGAGTTCAGCGCGTTGAGCGCCTCGGGACGGTTGAGTTGGATCCAGCCGACACGCCCCCGCGTCTCGACCAGGATCGTCTCGAACTCGCCGGTGAACTCTGTCATGTCTGTGCTCCTCTCCGCCGAACCTCGGCGGTTTCTGCGGGTGACCCGGGACGATCCTTTCGAATCCCCGACCGGGCTTCCAACCGGTTGTAGGTGGGCTACAGCCGTTCGATGATGGTGGCGTTCGCCATCCCGCCGCCCTCGCACATCGTCTGCAATCCGTATCGACCGCCGGTGTGCTCGAGGACGGCGAGGAGGGTCCCGAGAAGCCTCGTGCCCGAGGCGCCGACCGCGTGACCGAGCGCGAGCGCGCCGCCCCACGGATTGAGCTTGGTCGGGTCGGCGTGCAGTTCGCTCTGCCACGCCAGCGGTACCGATGCGAACGCTTCGTTGACCTCATACGCGTCGAGATCGTCGATGGACAGTCCGGCACGTTCCAGGATGCGGCGGGTCGCGGGAATCGGCGCCGTGAGCATCATGACGGGGTCGTCGCCGACGACGGCGAAGGCATGGAACCGGGCGCGAGGGGTAAGCCCCAGCGCTGCGGCGCGTTCCTCGCTCATGATGAGGGCGGCCGAGGCAGCATCCGTGAGCGGTGACGAGTTGCCGGCTGTGACGCGCCAATCGAGGTCCGGGAAGCGCTCGGCAAGCTCGTCGGTGCGAAACGCGGGAGCCAGTCCCGCCAACTGCTCGGTGGTCGTGCCGGGGCGGATCGTCTCGTCAACGGTGACGGCACCGTGTGGCGTTTCCACCGCCAGGAGGTCCGCGGCGAACCTGCCCTGTGCGGCGGCGTCGGCGGCACGCTCGTGGGACTGCGCGGCGTAGGCATCGAGCTCTTCACGCTCGAGGCCCCAGCGAGCAGCGATCAGCTCGGCCGAGACGCCCTGGTTCACCAGCCCCTCCGGGTAGCGTCGCTGGATGCCCTCGGCATCCAGGCCGCCTCGCCCCGCAGAGCCCAGGGGCACCCGGCTCATCGACTCCACGCCCGCCGCAATGACAATGTCATACGCGCCCGCGATCACTCCCTGCGCGGCGAAGTGCGCCGCCTGCTGGCTCGACCCACACTGTCGATCGATCGACACCGCCGGCACCGTGTGGTCGAACCCGGCCGCGAGAACCGCCTGCCGAGCGACGTTGCCGGTCTGGTCGCCGACCTGACTCACGCACCCCATCAGGACATCATCGATCTGACGCGACTCCAGGCCGTTGCGCTCGAGCAGCGCCGTCAGCGTCGTGGCGGCGAGGTCGACCGGATGCACGCCCGAAAGCGCACCTCCGGGCTTGCCGCGACCGGAGGGCGTCCTGACGACGTCGACGATGACGGCGTTAGTCACTCGGCGGCCTCCTCCGGGCGCTCCTGCACGTCGATGGCCGACGTGTCGGGCACGTAGCCCTCGATGTGGCGTTCGTCGGGCCCGTTGTAAGCGGACAGTGGGCGGATGAGGGCGTTCGAAGCCTGCTGCTCCATGATGTGAGCGGTCCAGCCCACCACCCTCGCGGCGACGAACAGGGGGGTGAAGGTCAGCGTGTCGAACCCGATGAGGTTGTAGGCGGGACCCGACGGATAGTCGAGGTTCGGGTAGATGCCCTTCCGCGCGACAAACTCCGACTCGAGCGCGTCGTAGAGCGCCGCAACGTCGGGCCGGTCGTAGTGCGCGACCAGGGTGTCCAGCGCCGCCTTCATGGTGGGGACGCGGGAGTCACCGCGCTTGTAGACCCGGTGGCCAAAGCCCATGATCTTGCGCTTTTCGGCGAGCGCGGTGTCCAGCCACGGCGTGACGTTCTCGGCCGAGCCGATCTCGTCGAAGATGTGGAGCACCGCTTCGTTCGCCCCGCCGTGCAGGGGGCCTTTGAGCGCACCGATCGCTCCGACGACGGCGGAGTACAGGTCGCTGAGGGTCGAGGTGATGACCCGCGCCGTGAACGTCGAGGCGTTGAACGAGTGCTCGGCGTAGAGGATCATCGACCGGTTGAACGCGTCGACGACGACCTCGTCAGCCTCTTCGCCGAACGTGAGCCAGAGGAAGTTCGCGGCGTAGTCCAGATCGTCGCGCGCCTCGACGGGCTCGAGTCCGCGGCGGCGGCGCTGGGAGTAGGCGACGATCGCGGGCAGTTCACCGAACAGGCGGATGCTGCGCTCGAGGTTCTCTTGCGGGGTGCCGACGGCATCCATGACGTTGAGGGTCCCGCGCGTCTCCCGCGCCCCGATGACGCTGACGGCGGTGCGCACCTCGTCCATCGGATGGGCATCCAGGGGGATGAGGTCGATCGCGGCCTTGACGTCGGGCTGCAGCGCGCGGTTCTCACGCTCTGTTCTGCGGAGGGTCGAGAGCTGGTCCTCGGAGGGTAGCTCGCCCGTCCACAGCAGGTGCGCGACAGCCTCGACCGGCTGGGTCGCGGCGAGCTCCTGCACGGGATAGCCGCGGTAGAGCAAGCTGTTGGTGTCGGGGTTCACCTTGCTGACAGCGGTGTAGTCGACAACGACGCCCGCAAGCCCCTTCTTGATGTCAGGCTCGGCCATGCTCACTCCTTCGTGATGGGTGTTGAGACGCTGAAGTTGTAGATGCTCGTGTCGAAGTGGTTGTACTGCTCGTAGTCGATGAGGTCGTATAGCTCGGCGCGATGCTGCATCTCGTCGAGCTTGTCACGCAGGTGCCCCTGGGTGGTCAGCTCGTCGAGCGCGCGACCCGCAGCGCCCATCGCGATCCGCAGCAGCGAGACGGGCCAGATGACGATGTTGATCCCCGCCGAGCGCAACTGCTCGGTGGAGAACAGCTCGCTCTTGCCGAACTCGGTCATGTTCGCCAGGACCGGCACATCCAGCGCGGCACGCATCCGTTCGAACTCGCCGAGATCGCGCATCGCCTCCGGGAAGATCGCGTCGGCTCCGGCATCCACGAGGGCCTTGGCGCGGTCGATCGCCGCATCCAGCCCCTCCACGGCACGGATGTCGGTGCGGGCCATGATCAAGAAGTTCTCGTCTCGGCGGGCGTCGACGGCGGCGCGGATGCGTTTGGTCGCCGTATCCGTGTCGACGACGGCCTTTCCGTCGAGGTGACCGCACCGCTTGGGATTGATCTGATCCTCGATATGGGTGCCTGCGAGCCCCGCGTCCTCGAGCGTCTGGATGGTGCGGGCAACGTTCATCGGCTCACCGAACCCGGTGTCGGCGTCGATGATGGCGGGAAGCTCGGTCATCCGGGCGATCTGCTGCCCGCGGCCGGCCACCTCGGTGAGCGTCGTCAGCCCGATGTCGGGAAGCCCCAGATCAGCGGCGAGCACGGCGCCCGAGATGTAGACGCCGTCGAAGTCCTTACGCTCGATGAGGCGTGCCGAGAGCGGGTTGAAGGCGCCCGGGAACTGCAGCAGCTCACCGGACGCGAGACGCTCACGGAGCAGGCGGCGCTTCTCACCGGCGGATGTCTGACTGTAGAGCATCAGAACAGCCCCTTGGGTGCCGGAGCGGAAGCGAGAACACCGGGCCTCGCGACGATATTGAGCTGCCCGACCTCGTCGGCCGAGAGCTCCGGAAGGCGCTGGGCGAGCGCGAGGAATCGCTCGATCTCTTCGGGAGTGAGCACCGGCTCGGCCAGCAGTCGGAACTTACGGATGTAGTCCTCGCGCGCGAAGGGCCGCGCCCCCAACGGGTGCGCGTCAGCGACCGCGATCTCGTCGACGATCGTCGACCCGTCGGCGAGGGTGATCTCGACGCGGCCGCCGAAGGCCTTCTCGTCGGGGTCTTCGGAGTGGTAGCGGCGCGTCCACTCGGCATCCTCGGCCGTCGTGATCTTGTGCCACAGCTCGACCGTGTCGGGCCGGGCCGCGCGCTCGGGGAGGTACGAGTCGACGTGGTGCCACGCACCGTCTTGCAGAGCGACCGCGAAGATGTACGGAATCGAGTGGTCGAGGGTCTCGCGGGATGCCGTGGGGTCGTACTTCTGCGGGTCATTCGCGCCCGAGCCGATGACGTAGTGCGTGTGGTGGCTCGTGTGCAGCACGATGGTCGCAATGTTCGCGGGGTCGCGCAGCTCCGGACGCTCGGCGCCGAGCTTGCGGGCCAGGTCGATCCACGCCTGCGCCTGGTACTCGGCGGAGTGCTCCTTCGTGTACGAGTCGAGGATCGCGCGCTTGGGTTCGCCCGGGCCCGGCAGGGGCACGTCGTAGGAGGCATCCTTGCCATCGAGCATCCAGGCGATCACGCCATCTTCACCCTCGTAGATGGGGCTCGGGCTGGTCTCGCCGCGCATCGCCCTGTCGACAGCTTCGACTGCCATCTTTCCGGCGAAGGCGGGGGCGTGCGCCTTCCAGGTCGAGATCTCGCCCTTGCGCGACTGGCGGGTCGCGGTGGTCGTGTGCAACGCCTGCCCGACGGCCTGATAGATCGTCTCTGCGGGAAGGCCCAGGAGCGTGCCGATGCCGGCAGCCGCCGACGGGCCGAGGTGGGCGACATGGTCGATCTTGTGCTTGTGGAGGGAGATGGCCCGCACGAGGTCCATCTGAATCTCGTAGCCCGTGGCGATTCCCCGCACGAGCGCAGCCCCGTCGGCCCCGACGTGCTGGGCGACGGCGAGGATCGGCGGGATGTTGTCACCGGGGTGTGAGTACTCGGCAGCGAGGAACGTGTCGTGATAGTCGAGCTCGCGCACCGCAACGCCGTTGGCCCACGCTGCCCACTCGGGGCTCGTGCGCCGCTCGTTCGCGCAGCCGAAGACGGTGGACCCGCCGCCGCTCACCGAGACCGCGTGGTCCAGCGCCTGCTGGCGGGCTGCGCTCACGGGCCGGCGGGTGAGGGATGCCGCAGCAACCGACGCGTTGTCGATGACGCGGTTGATGATCATGTCGACGACCGCGGCCTCGACCGCCACGGGGTCGGCGGCGACCTCGGCGATCTGCCAGGCGAGCTGGCCCTCGCGGGCGAGGTTCTCGTCACTGCGGTGGACACGGACGTGATGCGTGATGGTCATGCTGCTCCGGATTCGGTGCGGGCCTCGGCGAGAGAGGCGAGGATGCTGGTGAGGGCGTTGTGGAGGTGGACGTGTGTCGCGTGGGCGGCAAGGTCGGCGTCCTTGGCGGCGATCGCATGCGCGATCACCGCGTGCTCGCCGACGGAAGCGGAAAGCCGCGCTGGGTTCTCGCGGGCGAGGCGGCGGACGCGCACGAGGTGGGTGCGGATGGTGCGGAGGGCCGCACTCAGGTACGCGTTGTCGACCGCCGCGTCGAGGGCGGCGTCGAAGCGCTCGATCAGGTCGTAGTAGTGCTCACGGCCCTCACCCCGCAACGAGGTGCTGTCGAACTCGTCGGCGAGCGCCGCGAACTCCGCCGGGTCGGCCCGTGTTGCCGCGAGGCGCGCCGCGGCTTCTTCGAGGGCGCGGCGGAACTCGAAGAGCGCGCGGATGTCGTCGGCATCAACGTCCGAGACGACGGTCACGCGGGGCGACTGCTGGACGACCAGTCCGTCTGCAGCCAGTCGCGCGAGCGCTTCGCGCAACGGAGTCCTGCTCACCCCGAGGCGCGCTGCCTGCTCGACCTCACCGAGGACGGCGCCCGCGGGGAGCACGCCCTCCTGGATCTCGGCCAGGAGCGTTCGGTAGGCACGATCACTCGCTCGCATCCGCCCTCCTTTCGCCGCCCTCATGTATACACAAATCGCCTATGAGTGTGTAAATGGGAAGTTTGGGCGCTTCTCAGTATACAAAGAAGGTCGACTATGGGGCATCCGCGGTGCCCGGTGCTCCCTCGTACAGGCCGATGACGTTGCCATCGGGGTCGCTGATGACCGCCCACCAGCTCGCGTCGTCGATCGGCTGCTTCGACATCAAGACTGCGCCACCGGCATCCGTTGCCGCCGCGATGGTCTCGTCGATCGAATCCACTTCGACGTACGAGCGCGGTTGCGTAAAGCCCTCGCTGCGCGGCGCTAGTCCGCCGCCGCTGATCTGATTCGGCGCGTGCCACATTGGGTAGCCCTCGAAACCGGGCGCCTCGCGAATCTCCCATCCGAAGAGCCGCTCGTAGAACTGCGTTGCTGCAGCCAGATCAGTGACCGGGATGTCGATGTGCGTGATATCCCCATGAGCCATGTCGTCCTCCTCCATGAGCGCATGCCGCTGGCATCCGCCCGACGGTGTCAGTCTGACCGTCTCTCCCGGGTAGCGACAAGGCCCCTTCTCGCGCCGGATGCTCGGAGCGGGCCGTGCGACGATGAGGCGATGGACGACGCATCGGCAGCCGAACTGAGACGGCTCCGCGCCCGCGCATACGGTCCCGACGCCGACCTCCCCGATGATCCCACCGCCAGCGCACGGTTGGCGGAACTCGAAGCTCAGCTTCGCGCCGAGCGGGAGGCGAGGCAGCGGCCTAGCGCTTCTGCAGCGAGCCCCTCCGTCGAAGAGGATCGGCGTTGGAGTCGATCAAGCAACCCGTCCGCGCTCGACGGTAACGTGACTCCCGCGCCCCCACCGACCGGCGCGCCATCCGCCACCGATGCGACGGAAGCCGACGATCCCGCAACCTCGCGGATGTGGGCGGTGGTGCACATGCTCACCTCCCGGCTGCCGCCCGTCGCGACCTCCATCGTCGCGGTCACGATCGCTGCGTCCGTTGCTCTGACGGCGTCCATCGTGTGGGGTCTTGCGTCGATTCCCGTCATCTCTCAGGCGACCGGCGCCCGCCAGGTTGCCACTCTCGAGGTCGACGACGACGTCGAGATACCCGAGGGGTTTTTCGGCACGGCGTCGGAGCAGGCCATCGCCTACGAGTACTACGGGCTTCTGATCGTGCACTCGTCAGCGAGCAGCGCGTTCCTCGGTGACGGCGAGTGTCTCCTCGCCGTTGACGCAGAGAATGTGACGGCCGACGGCCAAGGAGTCAACGGTCCGCTCTACTACGGATGCCGCACCGGCGCTTTCCCCGCGACGTTCGAGATCGTGCTCGATAATTCCGTACCGGACGAACTGCGCGAGCAGTTCCCCGAGGGCGGAGCGCTGCAGTTCGTTCTGCAGGATGACCGGGTCGGTGTCTTCTGGGATGGCGGCGTGGCCGCGACGTAGCGCTCGGGTCGCACACGACACGGCCCCGATCAAGAGGTCATGCGAGCATGAAGCGATGAACGACGATGCCGCCGCTGAGCTGCGAGCACTTCGGGCGCGAGCCTACGGCCCCGACGCCGATATCCTGCGCGACCCGGTCGCGTACGACCGACTGCAGGAGCTCGAGGAGCAGCTGCGGAGTGAGCAGCGGGCACCGGAGCGCAGCGGTGGAGTCGGCGACGCGCCGCCGGCAACACCCGTCGACGGAGAGGGCGCCACGTCGTCTGCGTCCACGGCGCCCAGCACCGATGGCACGGAGTCTTCGAGCGCGGCAGCCCCCAGCAGCGACGACCGCGGGAGCCGTTCAGGTGAGCGTGCGCCGTGGTCGCCCCTGACCCGCGTACCGCCGCTCGCTCGTGTCTTCTGGGGCGCTTCGGTCCTGGCCGCAGCGGCGCTCGCGGGATCCGTCACGTGGGGCTTCGCGTCGATCCCCGTGATTTCAGAGGGCTCGGGAGCGAGGCAGATCGCAGCTCTCGACGCCGTTCAGTCCGTGGATCTACCGCCCTTCTCAGGGGACCCTGAAACACCGTCGACGGCGTTCCAGTTCGCGGGCTACACGCTGATGACGGTCGTGAACTCGACCGACGACATCGACAGTGAGTGCCTGGTGGCTTTCAGCAGTGAGAACGTTGACGAGGAGTCGGGCTTCCCGAACGGGCCGACGTACTACGGATGCGGCGCCGGGGCATTCCCTCCGGCTGCGTCGGTGCCGATCCACGCGGGTTCGCCCGCAGAGGCGCGCGAACGCTTCGGCGAAGGGGCCGCGCTGCAGTTCGTCTTGCAGGACGACCGCGTCGGCGTCTTCATCGACTCCGCACCCGGGCGCCCGGTCAGCTGACGCCGCGACCGCCGGGCACCGCAGCAAGTGAGGTCAGCGCGGGGCGCTGCGACGCCGTGAGCTTCGCGGCAGCGACGTCGAGCGGCATCCATGCGATGCGGTCGACCTCAGGAAAGCTCGCCATCCTCCCCGACCGGGGCGGCCATTCGAGCTCGAACTCGCCGAAGACCGGGCGCGAGATGTCCAGCGCGGACCCGTCAACCGCGAAGACGGTAATCGACTTGCGGGATGCCGCGAAGGACCCCAGGTCGATCACAGGGCCGTCCGGCGGGTCGATCCCGAGCTCCTCCCGAAATTCCCGCCGTGCGGCCTCGAGCGGCGACTCCTCCGCAGCGTTGTATTCGCCCTTCGGGATCGTCCAGGCACCGGCATCCTTGCGCTGCCAGAACGGGCCGCCCATGTGGGCGATGAGCACCTCGAACCGTGCCGCATCGTCAGCCGTCGGGCGGTAGGCCAGGAGGCCCGCGCTCGTGACCGGCATCAGCCGGTGCCGTCACGCCGTCGGAGCGCCGCGCGAAGGCTCCGCACGAGCAGCAGCAGCCCTCCCAGGCCGATGACGCTGCCGAGGAACGGGAACAGCGCAACATCGTCGGTCAGGTGGGGCCCGCCCGACGAGATCGCGAGGGCGATACCGGTCGCCAGCAGGGTCACTCCAACGAGCGTGCTGGTGACCTGCCCGAGCAGCCCCTCGATCCACCGCCGCTCGCCCGCACCCTCGAACGAGCGGAGCCGCACCGAGAAGGTGCCCTGCTCGAGCGAACGCGAGATGTTCTCCAGCCGCCGCGGTGCCCTGCGCACCTGCTCCACCGCGACCGCGAACTGGGTCTGCGCTGACAGAGCAGCAGTGCGCAGCGACAGCATGCTGCGCGCGAAGTGCGGGGCGCGGGTGAGCGCCTGACCGACCATGTCGTATCCCGGAACGACCCGCCGCAGGCTCCCCTCGAGCGAGCCGAGCGTGCGGAACACCAAGAGCAGAGACGGCGGCATCGCCAGCCGGTGGTGGCGGAGGGTGTCGAGCAGAAGCCGGAACACGTCCTCACCCGCAGGGGCATTGCGAACGCGCGTGATGATGGCGCCGACGTCTCGTTGCAAAGACGTCTGATCCACGCCAGCCGGGTCGGGCTCGCACAGCAGGAGCACGATGTCGGTGGCCGCCTGATCGTCGTCGGCAGCGATCGCCGTCAGCAGCGGCACGAGAAGGCGCCGCATGCTGGCCTCCAGCAGACCGACCGCGCCGAAGTCGATCAGGGCGACCTCGCCGTCGTCGCAGAGAATCAGGTTGCCAGGATGTAGGTCGGCGTGGAACACCCCGCGCACCGCGATCTGCTCGAACACGGCATCCAGGACCCCGTCGACAAGCTCCCGGGCAGCTGTCGGCTCCAACGCGTCAGGAGGCAGCTTGCCGAACGGCACCCCGTCGATCCGCTCCTGGACGATCATCTGCTGCGTGCACAGCTCCGTGAAGACGCCGGGGACACGGAGGGGCATCGCGTGCGTCTTCGCGATCGCTCCGCGCAGCATCTCGGTGTTTGCCACCTCGACGCGGTAGTCGAGTTCTTCGGTGAGGGCTCGGGAGAACTCGGTGACCAGCGCCACGGCGCCGTAGTCGGCAGCCCACGTGGTGCGGCGTTCGGCATCCCGCGCGAGCCGCTCGAGGATGTCGAGGTCTGTCGTCACCTGGGCACGTGCAGAAGGCCGCTGGATCTTCACGACCACGCGCTCACCCGACACGAGTGTCGCGGCGTGCACCTGCGCAACAGATGCCGCCGCCATCGGCTCGGTCTCGATAGCCGCGAACACCTCGGCGATCGGCCGCCCCAGCTCAGCACGAATCGCCGCTTCGGCCTCGGGCCAGGGAATCGGAGTCGAGTCCATCTGCAGCGTCGACAGCGCCTCGATCAGGTCGCGCGGGAGCACATCCTCACGCGTCGAGAGCACCTGCCCGAGCTTCACGAACGTGACGCCCGCCTCAGCCAGGGCAGAGACCAAGGCCTGCGGGAGCGCGTCGCGCGCGGCATCCGATCGTCCGCGGTACATCCCCAGGCCGTGACGCGAGGCGATGGCGACGATTTGCGCGTACCGGCGGGCGCGATCTCGTCGGCGGAACGCATCCCGGACGATCGTGACGGGGTTTCCGAGGGGCCGGCTCGGCCAGAGGAACTCCAGGGTGACGAGGACAATCACGACGACCGCGAACATCCAGCCGAGAACGAGGGCAACGAAGGCCAGCACGATCGGGCTTTCGACGACAACCCGGTCACCGTCGATGATGTCGGCCTGTTCGAACACCCACACCGTGAGCGGGAGCGAACCGAGAAACACCACGGTCGCGGTCACGAGCGCCCGGATCCACCCGATCTGCGCATCGAGGAGGCGCCTGCTGATCCACGCCGATACAGCGGCGAAGGCGACCGTGAGGAGGAGAACCGCGAGCCAGATCGGCATGACCCGATTGTGTCAGGCGCGCCATTCGCGCGCACCAGGGAGCTCTGATCCGCGCGCTTAATTCCACCGTCTACGCTGTCTCGCGACGCGCGCTTCACCCGAACCGGAGGCCCCATGGACAAGACCACCGTCGCCACCGCACCTGCCGGGCGCTTCGCCGGGGAGGAACTGCCCGGCGGAATGCGCGTCTGGCGCGGCATCCGGTACGCACAGGCTCCGACCGGCGATGCCCGATGGCGCGACCCCGTGCCGGCCGATCCGCTGGATGCCGGAGTGAAGGCCGAGGTGACGAGCTTCGGTCCCGCAGCGCCGCAGAAGGCAAACCCCGCGATGGATCTCGGACCGGACCCCATCTTCGACGAGGACTGCCTCTTCCTGAACGTCTGGAGCGGGGCGGATGCGGACACTCCCGCACCGGTCATGGTGTGGCTGCACGGCGGGGCATACACATTCGGCTCCAGCAGCCAGCCCGTCTACGACGGCGAAGCCCTCGCCGGGCACGGCGTCGTGGTGGTCACGATCAACTACCGCATCGGCGCACTCGGGTTTCTCGACCTGTCGAGCAAGGCCAGCCCGGAGCATCCGTTCGACGGCAACCTCGCCCTCAAAGACGTCCTGCTCGCCCTGCGGTGGGTTCAGCGCAACATCGCGGCTTTCGGGGGCGACCCCGAGCGCGTGACGGTCTTCGGTGAATCCGCCGGCGCGGGCCTTGTGACCACGCTGCTCGCGGTCCCGAGCGCGGCGGGACTCTTCTCGCGGGCGATCGCCGAATCCTCGCCGGTGTCGAGCGTGTACGACGCGGCGCGCGCCGCGTCCGTCACCGACCTGTTCCTGGAGGCAGTCGGCAACCCCGATCCAGCCGACCTGCGCGCGCTGCCGGTCGACACGATCGTCGAGGCCGGGATGACCGTGTTCGCGCAGGTTCCGGCGCAACATCCGGGCACCATCGCCTTCGGACCCGTGGTCGACGGCGACCTGCTGCCCGAGGCGCCCGCAACAGTCCTGGCCGAAGGACGCGCGCTGCCGGTACCGCTGCTGATCGGCACCAACAAGGACGAGGCTTCCCTCTTCCGAATGATGAAGTCGCCGCTCATGCCCGTCCGCGAGGAGCAGATCGAGCAGATGCTCGCCGAGCTGGGCACCGAACGGCCCGGCATCGACCTGCCCTCGATGGCGCAGGTGCTGTCGGCCTACGACGGTGTTCGGCACCACACCGTGGGCCTCGGCATCGCCCGCGACATCGGGTTCCGAATGCCGACGCTCTGGGCCGCCGAGGGACACTCACGGATTGCGCCGGTGTGGCTCTACCGGTTCGACCACGCCACCCCGATGCTCCACCTGCTCCGGATCGGCGCGACGCACGCTACCGAACTACCCTACGTCTGGGGAACCTTCGGGCGGCGAGCACATGACATCAGCTTCCGGCTCGGCGGCCGACACACAGCCGAACGGATCTCGGCACGGATGCAGCAACGCTGGACCGCGTTCGCGAAGGGCGAGGAACCGAACGCCGATGCCGCCGCGGAGTGGCCCCCGTTCGACACGGACGCCCGCGCCACGCTCGTGATCGAGGCCGAGGACCGCGTGGTACCCGACCTCGATCACGAACTGCGCACCGGCTGGGGAGACGAAGTTCTCGCCTTCCCCTAGGGTCGCGACTTCGGCGAGGACTCTTCCGTGAGCGCCGGGTCGGTCTCGGCGACCGAGCCGAGGGCGGCGTCAATGGCTGCCATCGTGTCGGCATCCAGCGTGACGCCCGACGCCTTGACGGTGTCATCGAGCTGCTCGGGACGCGACGCGCCCACGAGGGCGGCCGACACGTTCGGATTCTGCAGCACCCACGCGATCGCGAGCTGGGGCAGCGTGAGCCCCGCCTGCTCGGCGACCGGATGCAGCTTCTGCACAGCGCCGAGCACCTCATCCGTCATGAACCGCTTGATGAAGCCGGCACCGCTCTTCTCATCCGTCGCCCGCGAGCCGGCGGGCGCGGGCTGACCCGGCAGGTACTTGCCGCTGAGCACACCCTGCGCCATCGGCGACCAGACGATCTGCGAGATCCCGAGCTCCTCCGAGGTCGGAACGACCTTGCCCTCGATGACGCGCCACAGCGCGGAGTACTGGGGCTGGTTCGAGACGAGTTGGATGCCGAGATCCTTCGCGAGCGCGTGGCCAGCCCGCAGCTGCTCAGCCGTCCACTCACTCACACCGATGTACAGCGCCTTGCCCTGGCGGACGACGTCGGCGAAGGCCTGCATCGTCTCTTCCAGCGGGGTCTCATAGTCGTACCGGTGCGCCTGGTACAGGTCGACGTAGTCAGTACCGAGCCGCTGCAGCGAACCGTTGATGCCGTCCAGGATGTGCTTGCGGGAGAGCCCGACGTCGTTGGCGCCGTGCGGCCCAACCGGCCAGTAGACCTTCGTGAAGATCTCCAGCGACTCGCGTCGCTGCCCCTTCAACGCCTCACCGAGCACCTGCTCGGCTACCGTGTTGGCGTAGACGTCTGCGGTGTCGAAACTCGTGATCCCGAGCTCCAGCGCGCGGTGGACGGTGGCGATCGCTGCGTCGTTCTCGACCTGCGAGCCATGCGTGATCCAGTTGCCGTAGGTGATTTCCGTGACTTTGAAGCCGCTGTTGCCGAGGTAGCGATAGTTGACCATTACTCCACGCTATCGCCGAGCCGCAACGGACGGGCCGGCGTTCGCCCAGACCGTCCTACGCTGAGGGGATGGGCATCGAAGCAGTCGAGGCGACGATCAGCAGCGGGACGCTTCGTGGGAGCGTCACCGACGGCATCAGCCGCTTTCTGGGCATCCCGTACGCAGCCGCGCCGTTCGGTCCGCGGCGGTTCCAGCTGCCGGTGACACCGGATGCCTGGACCGGGGTGCGTGAGGCGACACAGTTCGGTCCCGCGGCACCCCAGACGCCGTACCGCGGCAGGACCGGCCAGCTGCTCCCGAGCCTGACCAGCGACGGCACCGACGAAGACATCCTCACTGCCAACGTCTGGGCCCCGGCGAGCGCGACGGAATCGACATCCGAGCCGCTGCCTGTCGTGCTGTGGATCCACGGCGGCGCGTTCGAGCGCGGCGGAAGCTCGATCACCGGGTACGACGGGACTAGCTTCGCCCGGGACGGCGTCGTCTTCGTCTCGGCTAACTACCGCCTCGGGTCCGAGGGCTTTTCGGTGCTCGACGATGCCCCCCGCAATCTCGGCCTCGAGGACGTCGCTGCGGCGCTGCGGTGGACGCACGCCGAGATCGCGGCCTTCGGCGGCGACCCGTCGCGCATCACGGTCATGGGCGAGTCGGCCGGCGGCGCCCTCGCTGCCGCGCTCGTCTCGCGTCCCGACACCAGACCGTTGATCGCCGGCGCGATCATCGAATCCGGCCCGCTCGATGCTGCCGACCCGAAGCGAGCCGGACGCGTCACCCGCGCACTCGCCAAGCGGCTCGGCGTGCCTGCGACGCGCGAGGCGTTCGCCGCGCTGTCACCGGCCGAGCTTCTCGCGGCACGGACGGCGCAGGCCGCGGGTAGCTCACCGTTGCGGGGAGCGCCCGGGTTCCTCCTGGCCCGGGATCCCGCGAGCCTCCCCGAGGCCCCACGGACGGCGTTGGCCACCGCCACCGCACCCCTCCTCATCGGCACCAACACCGACGAGTACCGGCTCTGGTTCACCCCCGACGCGCTCGCGAAGATCACCCCCTGGCAGGCCCGGCTCGGGCATCTCGCCCTACGGATTCCCCGCGGGGCAGTCCGGGCCTACCGGGCCGACTTCCCGGATGCCGGCACCGGCGCTCGACTCGGACAGGCCCTCACCGATGCGATGCTGCGCGCGCCGATGACCCAGGTGGCTGATCGCCGCACATCGCCGACCTTCGCCTACGAATTCGCCTGGCAGAGCCCGATTGATGGCCTGGGCGCCGGACACGCCCTCGAACTCGGGTTCGTCTTCGATGGGCTCGAGAACCCCGACAGCGTCCGGATAGCGGGGGATGCGGCGCCGCGACCGCTCGCCCGCGAGATGCACGATGCATGGGTGCGGATGATCCGCGACGGCGCGCCAGGGTGGGAGCCGTTTGCGCCCGGACGCCGCGTGCGCGTCTTCGATGTCGACTCGCGGACGATGCCGCTGCCGCGCGCCGAGGCCGTCGACGCGTTCAGACCGGCATCCTGAGCCCGGATCAGGACGCGGATGCGGCGGCCCGGTCGTCCTCGGTCGCGACCAGCTGCCCGCAGGCTCCGTCGATCTCGGTGCCGCGCGTGTCCCGCAGGGTCGTCGGGATGCCGGCAGCATTCAGTCGGCGCACGAACTCGTACTGCACGCCCGGTTCGGATGCCGTCCAGATCGAGCCCGGCGTCGGGTTGAGCGGAATCGGGTTGACGTGCACCCAGCCACGCCCGCGCGCGTTCAGCTTCTGCGCGAGCAGATCAGCTCGCCACGGGTGGTCGTTCATGTCTTTGATGAGCGCGTACTCGATCGACACGCGCCGGCCGGTCCGCTCGAAGTAGCCGCGGGCGGCATCCAGCGCCTCGTCGACCTTCCAGCGGGAGTTCACGGGAATGAGTTCGTCCCGCAGTTCATCGTCAGGGGCGTGCAATGACAGCGCGAAGGTGACCGGGATGTCTTCGGCGGCAAGCTTCGTGATCGCAGGAACCAGGCCGACTGTCGAGACGGTGATACCGCGAGCGCTCATGCCCATGCCGTGCTTCTTGTCGGTCATCACGCGGACGGCCTGCATCACCCGGGCGTAGTTGGCCAGCGGCTCCCCCATCCCCATGAACACGATGTTGGAGACGCGCTCGAGTGACTGGTCGGTGCTGCGCTTGCCACCGAGCTCACCCCGGGCGATCACCTGATTGGCGCGCACCACCTGGTCCACGATCTCGGCAGCCGACATGTTGCGCGTCAGGCCCGCCTGGCCGGTCGCGCAGAACGGGCAGTTCATGCCGCATCCCGCCTGACTCGAGACGCACAGGGTGATCCGCCCCGGATAGCGCATCAGCACGGACTCGACGAGAGCGCCATCGTGCAGCTTCCAGAGGAACTTGATCGTGTCGCCCTTGTCGGTGTCGAGGCGACGCACTTCGGTCAGCAGCGGCGGGAGCAGCCCCGCGACGAGTTCCTCACGACCGGATGCCGGCAGATCGGTCATCTCGGCGGGATCGCTCGTCCAGCGCGTCAGGTAGTGGCGCTCGATCTGACCGGCACGAAAGCCGGGCAGACCCAGCTCCTTCGCCTTCTCGATGCGCTGCTCGGGCGTGAGATCGGCCAGGTGCTCGGGAGGCTTGCCGCGCTTGGGGCTCGCGAACTGCAGCAGGGGCCGACCCTCGGCATCCTTCTTCTGCTGCCACCCTTCGGTAGCTGGGCGCACCTGCGGCGCCCCAGGGGCGGCGGGCGCTGTAGCTGGGCGCGGCTGCGGCGCACCGGAAGACGTGGGAGGAAGCGCGCGTGCCATGAGTCCAGGGTATGCGAGCGGATGCTGTGAGCCCGTGGAGTGTCAACCCCCGCCCGCCACGACCTGCGGACGCTAGCGTGAGGTCGTGGCCCCCGACGACCTCACGATCCGACCGATCACGACCGATGACGCGGGTGAGGTGTTGACCCTGCAGCGCGCGGCGTTCGTGCAGGAGGCTCTCATCTACGGCACCCCGCACATGCCACCGCTGACCCAGACCCTCGACGAGATCACCGCCGAACTCGTCGAGAACCTGGGCTGCGTCGCGGTGCGCAGCGGCCGGATCGTCGGCGCTGTCCGGGCACAGCGCGATGGCGACCTGCTACTCATCGGGCGACTCGCCATCGCCCCCGACCAGCAGGGCGAGGGCCTTGGCACGGCACTCCTGACCGCCGTCGAGCGCCGGGGCACGGATGCCGGGGCAACCGTCGCCGAGTTGTTCACCGGATCACTGTCGGAGGCGAACCTGCGACTCTACGAGCGCGAGGGATACGTCGAAAGCGAACGCGTGCCCGGCGACGACGGCATCGAGCAGGTGTTCCTGCGCAAGACGCTCGCGTAGCCGCAGGCCGCTGATCCGTCGCCGGATCCTCCGGTCAGTCCAGGAAGATGTCGGGGAAGAGCTGGTCGTCGGGCGTTCCAGGGACAGCCGCGTACCGCGAGAAGTCGGTCACCCCCGCCGCCTCGAGCACGTCCTCGACGATCAGCGTCTGGCCGGTGTACTCGCGTGAGGGTTTCGTGATCACCTCGTACGCCGCATCCGCGTAGATCTCGGGCGTGCGGCTGACCTTCATCATCTGATCGCCCCCGAGCGCGAACTGGACGGCTGCCGTCGCGATCGTCGTGCGCGGCCAGAGGGTGTTGGCCGCAATGCCGGCGCGTGCGAACTCTGCGCCGATACCGAGGGTGGCCATCGTCATGCCGTACTTCGCCAGCGTGTAGCCGGTGTGGCCCCCAGCCAGCGCGGGGAGAGGTTCAGCGGCGGCGACAGCGACAGGATGTGGGGGTTCTCCGCCTCGCGCAAGATCGGCACCGCCGCGCGAGAGAGCATGAAGGTGCCGCGCACATTGACACCCTGCATGAGGTCGTACTTCTTGGCGGAAAGATCGAGCGAACCCGACAGGTCGATGACGCTCGCGTTGTTCACGACGACGTCGATCCCCCCGAACTCGCCCTGGGTCTTGAGGACGGCCGCGGTGATGTCGTCGTCGTTGCGGACATCCCCGACGATCGGCAGCGCAGTCCCGCCTGCCGCCTCAATAGCCTCGGCGGCGGTGTGAACGGTGCCCTCGAGCTTCGGGTGCGGGGTGTCGGTCTTGGCAAGAATCGCGATGTTCGCCCCATCCGCCGCACACCGCAGGGCGATAGCAAGCCCGATTCCTCGGCTCCCACCCGAGAGCAGAACAGTCTTTCCGGCGAGCTTCTTCTCGGTCACGCGGGGTCCTTTCCGGTGGCGGTGGGGGATTTCGGGGTACGGGAGGCCGCGGCAAACGCGGCGATTCGCGTCCGCGCGTCGTAGGTGCCGAAGCGCTCCCCGATCGTCTGGGCCTCGTCTTCGAGGTTTTGCGCGAAGCCACGCCACGCGCCGAGACGCACAAGCCGCTTGGCTTCACCGAAGGCCGCCACGGCGCCCGACTGCCAGAAGTCGGCAACCTCGCGGGCGCGCGCGGCAACACCGTCGGCCGGAAGCACCTCGTTCACGAGACCCCAGTCGAGGGCCTCGGCGGCGGTGAGGGTGCGGTCCTGCAGCAGGAGTTCGAGCGCCCGACGCTGGCCGATCGCCGCGGGGAGCAGCGTCGAGACGCCGAGGTCAGGCGTGAGGCCGATGTTGGCGTACTTGCTCACGAACCGTGCGGATTCGGACGCGACGATGTAGTCGGCGCACAGCATCAAGCCGAGTCCACCACCGGCGACAGCGCCCTGGACGGAGGCGACAATCGGGGTCGACGAGCACACCAGGGTGAGGATCCCCTCGTGGATGACCCTCGCCATGCCCGTGACGGCCTCCCCGGCGCTTCCGTCGCCGGGGTCCGCTTCTGACATCGCAACAACGTCTCCGCCAGCGCAGAACGCGGGGCCCGCGGCATCCAGCAGAATCGCCGTCACTGTCGGGTCACCCG
This sequence comes from Microbacterium schleiferi, assembly GCF_015565955.1. Taxonomy (NCBI): domain Bacteria; kingdom Bacillati; phylum Actinomycetota; class Actinomycetes; order Micrococcales; family Microbacteriaceae; genus Microbacterium; species Microbacterium schleiferi. The sequence continues at coordinate 2,986,111 of NZ_CP064760.1, forward strand.
TGAGTTCGACAGCCACGTCCCGCCACCGGCGACCCATCTCGAAGTCGACGGCGTTCAGACGTGCCGGACGGTTCAACGTCACGTGAGCGAGGCCGTCGTCGACCTCGACCAGGATGGAATCGCTCATCTCGGCCTCTCTTCTGCGTGGTGAGGGTGCGGCCAGACGGCGTTCCCCGTTGAAACCTCCCGTCACTCTACTCCCGCCGGCATCAGGCGCGAGTCCGCGTCCCATGCTTGCTGACACTGCGTCCCATTCGACGGTGACAGCAGAGAGTACTGACCGAGACGGACCTTCGGCGTCACCGGCGGTAGTGTGGCGGCGTGGACGGAGAACGGCGTCGCAGCTACTCCATCGGAGTCGCGCTGGACTGGTTCTTCTTTGTGTTCGCCGGCGTCTCGGCGCTGTGGCTGGCCTATCTGAGCTTCACCGAGTCGTTCCGGGTCGGGTGGTGGGGACTTCTCGTCGCGATCGCGTTCTGGGTGCTCCTGGCCTACCTTGTGCTGCCCCGCATTCACCGCATCCTCACCACGATTTACGTGCCCGGCTATTTCATCGGGCGCACCCGAACCAGCGACGGTCTGCTCGGAGACCCCGTCAACCTCGCCTTCATGGGCGAGGAGGCTGCCATCCACGAGGCACTGCAGCGCGCCGGCTGGACCCTCGCCGACCCTGTCACCCTGCGGTCATCCATCCGGATCGTGACCTCGACGATCAGCCGACGCAGCTACCACCGGGCGCCCGTGAGCCCCCTGTTCCTCTTCGGCCGGATGCAGGACTTCGCCTACCAGCAGGAGGTCGACGGCAATCCCGCGCAGCGTCACCACGTTCGGTTCTGGCGATGCCCCGATGACTGGCCGCTCCCGGGCGGCCGCCGCGTCGAGTGGCTCGCCGCCGGTACCTTCGACAGCTCAGTCGGGTTGTCGCTGTTCACACTCCAGGTGACGCACCGCATCGACGCCGACACGGATGTCGAGCGCGACCACATCGTCAGTTCGCTCCTGGCAGCAGACCCCGGCATCCGCGTCGCGGTGATCGAGGACTTCTCCACGAGCTACCACTCGCGAAACGGCGGCGGCGACTCGATCCGAACCGATGGCGACCTGCCGATCCTTGATCTACGACCCGTGGAGGTCGCGGCGGCCGCCGCTGCGGCAACCGACGCGGCAACGGACACGGAGACGGTCGGGCTCCCGGAGTCGAGCGTGCGGGATACCGCTGCGGTCGCTGCAGCTATGGCGACCGAGCAGCGACAGGACCTGCCACGCAAGCGCGCCGCCTTCGAGCCTCCGGCATCCCTGTTCGCCCCCCTCAACGGGGACCCGGGATGCGCCGACCCGCCACGATCACGGCGGGCACGCTTCTGCTGCTGCTCCGCGTGCTCGCCGGCATCCTCCTGATCGTCGGACTGTGGCTGGAGTGGCCCGACGTGATGGACAGCGCGGACCTCGTGCTCGGCGATGACGTTCTCACGGCGCAAGAGGAACAGTTCGCCCTGTGGATCGTGATTGCGCTCATGGGCGTCAGCCTCGTCGTGCAGTTGAGCGTGGTGCTCTCGCTGTGGTGGGGCCGAAACTGGGCGCGCCTGACCGTCATGGTCTTCGCGGTCGTCTCCATCTCCACGGCGTTCACGACGTGGTTCCTGCGGGAGGAGGAGATCACGCTACGGACCTCGCTTCTCGCGGTCGGACTCGACGTGCTGATCCTGCTCGCGCTCTCCAGCCGCAGCGCCGCCGCGTACTCACGGCGGCGCGAACGGCGGCGCTCCCGCTGATTCGGTTAGCGCGGCGCCATCCGGATCGCTCCGTCGAGGCGGATCGTCTCACCGTTGAGGTAGCCGTTTGCCACGATGCCCATGACGAGTTCCGCGTACTCCTGCGGTCGTCCCAGTCGGGCCGGATACGGCACCTGCTGCCCCAGGGAATCCTGCGCCGCCTGCGGCAGACCCGCGAGCATCGGCGTCTCCATGATTCCCGGCGCGATTGTGACGACGCGGATGGCATGACGGGCCAGCTCCCGCGCGACGGGCAGTGTCATGGCGTGTACGCCGCCCTTGCTCGCGGCGTACCCGGGCTGCCCGATCTGGCCGTCGAACGCGGCGACGCTGGCGGTGTTGATGATCACGCCACGGTCGCCGGACTCGGCATCCGGGTCCGTACGGGCGATGGCTGCCGCTGCCTGCGCGAGAACCGTATAGGTGCCGATGAGGTTGATGCGAACGATCCGTTCGAAGGCCTCGATCGATGCGGGTTCGCCATCCCGATCGAGCACCTTGGCCGGCGTGCCGATCCCGGCGCAGTTGACCACGACCCGAAGAGGCCCGGATGCCGCCGCCATTGCGACCGCGCCGCGCACGGCGCCAGCATCCGTCACGTCGGCGGCAGCGAAGGTACCGCCGAGTCGCTCAGCAACGTCTTCGCCTGCCGACCCGGGCAGATCGACGATCGTGACTCGCGCGCCGGCTGCTGCGAGCCGCTCTGCCGTCGCCAACCCCAAACCACTCGCTCCGCCGGTGACGAGTGCTGCTGCACCGCTGATGTTCATTCGACTCTCCTTCGATGTCCGGCCCCAGGCTACTCACCGCCCGCCCCGACCGTGCGTCGCTAACTCCTCAATCTCGGACCTACCACCAGGCGGATCGACCCGGATGGCGGCGCCAAAGCCCAGCATTGAGGAGTTAGCCACCTCGCGCGGGCGGGATCGCAGCGCGGACTCTGCCACACCGTCGCCCAGACCGCCCGTGGCTAACTCCTCAATCTCGGGCCTACCATCGGGCCGATCGACCCGGATGACCGACCCCAAAGCCCAGCTTTGAGGAGTTAGCCACGACCGCGGCCACGGCCGGGTCAGGCCGAGCCCAGCCTCAGGACGGGCCGAGGATGAAGTTCCAGGAGCCGGTGGCGACGGCAGCCCCCACGGCTACCGCAGCGATGACCGCGCCCAGCAGAACGAGCAGCCACTCGGCGGGGCCGACCCGAGACTCCCGCGCCCACGTGCGGGGACCGGGTGCCCCGAAGCCGCGAGCTTCCATCGCCACCGCAAGCTTCGTGCCGCGACGGATGGAGAGCACCAGCAACGCGAACGCCATCCCCACGAAGCGCCGGATGCGGCCGCGATCCGCGACACCGCGGGATCGGCGCGCAAGCTCCAGGGCGCGCCAGTCGTCGACGAAGAGCCCCACCATCCGGAGACCCGCGAGCCCCCCGAGAACGAAACGGGCGGGTAGCCGAAGCACCTGCGCGAGCCCGTCTGCCAGATCGGTCGGGTCGACAGCGGCGAACAGGACGACCGACGGCAGGGCGATCGCGAGAACCCGAAGCATGGTTGCCAGGGCGAGGGTGAGCGAGCCCTCACTGATGCGCACCACGAACCACTCCGCGTAGATCAGGCCACTCGCCTGGCCATACAGGGCGATCGTCACGCCCGTCAGGGGCGCAAGCAGCCAGACGATCCACGTGCGGCGCCAGAACTGACGCCACCCCAGACCCGCGAACGGAAACAGCGCGAGCTCGATCGCCAGCGCGACCCCCGCCGACACGGCATCCAGGGTCAGCACGAGCGGAACCGTGAGCACGACGATCGCGAGGAGCTTCGCAACCGGGTTGAGCTGCGTGACTCGCGAGGGAGCGGCAGTCAGGATGTCGATCACGACGGCCCTCCCAGGACGAGTCGGTCGGCATCCAGCGCCTCGGCGACGTCGAGATCGTGCGTGATGGCGACGATCGCCGAGCCCTCGTCGCGCACCCGCGCGAGCAAAGCGACGAGTTCGGCCCACGTGCGTGCATCCTGGCCGAAGGTGGGTTCGTCGAGCACGAGCACCCGGGGCCGGGTCGCAAGAGCGGCGGCGACCGTCAGCCGCCGCTTTTCGCCCCCTGAGAGCGTGTAGGGGTTGGCCTCGGCGAGCCGGTCAAGCCGCAGACGGTGCAGCAGCTCATCGACCCGCACGCCGAGCTCGGACTCCGCAAGGCCCAGCGCGCGCGGCCCGACTTCCAGCTCGCCCCGCACGGTCCGCGCGAGCAGCTGATGCTCGGGGTCCTGGAACACCATGCCGAGCCGAGTCAGCAGGGCGCGCGAGGGCCACTGGTGAGGATGCCCGCGCTGACCGGCCGCGAGCTCTGGGGAAGCGACGACAGTCCCCGCAGCGGGGGGATCAGCCCGGCAAGGGTCAAGCCCAGCGTGGACTTGCCGACACCGTTGGGCCCCGTGATCGCTGTCGCGACCCCTTCGGCCACCGCCAGGCGCGGCACCTCGGCGAGGGGTCTGCCTGGCACGCGCGCGATAACCAGCTCGTCGGTCGACTCGAGAACGGGTCCTCGAGAGCGCGACGGCCGGGGTGGCCACGCAGGTCGATGACCGGGCACCCAGACGCCGGCCGCGGCCAGTTGCGCGCCCCGATCTCGCAGCACCGCCTCCGGTGATCCGTCGGCGACGACGCCGCCCTCGGCCAGGACGACGACGCGATCGACGAGGGGAGCCCAGGCCGCGACCCGGTGCTCGACCACGACGAGGGTCGCTCCCCTGCCCTCGACCACCCGGGCGACGGCGTCGCGCACCTGCTCAATGCCGTCGGGATCGAGGTTGGCGGTCGGTTCGTCAAGGATGATGAGGCCCGGCCGCATGGCAACGATCGCGGCGAGCGCCAGGCGTTGCTTCTGCCCGCCCGAGAGCGCGCTGGTGGAGTGATCCAGCGGAACGTCGAGTCCGACCAGGTCGAGGGCCTCACGGACCCGAGGCCAGATCTCCTCGCGGGGAACGCCAAGGTTTTCGCACCCGAAGGCGACCTCATCTCCCACGCGGGCGAGCACCACCTGCGAGTCGGGGTCCTGCAGAACGAGGCCCGCACTACCGCGTGCCGCGCTCGGCGCCGCACCGTCCAAGCTGATCGATCCTTCGCTCTCGCCCTCGTCACCGCCGAGCACACCGGCTACTCCGCGAACGAGCGTGGACTTGCCCGACCCCGACGCTCCGAGCAGCAAGACGCGCTCGCCGGGATCGATCCGCAGGTCGATGCCGCGCAACGCCCACGCACGCCGACTGCCGTGGCGCCACCCCCAGCCGTCGAGGTGAACGGCGACGGGTGAGGCGGCCGGGCGTTGCGCGCGAGACGACTGTGCCGCCACGTCAGACGCGCTGCCGGACCTCGCGCCCGGCGGGGAAGGCATCGAGGGCGCCCGTCGCGGCGAGTGCGCGCACCAGCAGCCACGAGAGCAGACCCGCGATCACCGCCCCCGAGATGACGGTGCTGATGAGGTACACGATCGTGAAGGTCACGTCGGCGCCCGCGAACCAGAGGATCAGATTATTGATGCCGCCGGCCAGGGCAGCACCGGCACCGGCGAGGATGGCGACCGGCAGCCTCCAGACTCGGTAGGCGAAGATCAGGAACACGATCTCGGCGCCGAGGCCCTGCACGAAGCCCGCCTCGAAGGTCAGAAACCCACCCCACTGGTTACCGACGAGAGCCGAAACAACAGCGGCGAGTACCTCCGTGTAGATCGCCGCGCCGGGCTTGCGGATGACGAGCGCGCCGAGAACCCCGGCGAACAGCCAGGGCCCGTCGAGCAGGCCCTGCAGGCCCGGGAGCAGCGGCTCGAGCAGCGTGCCCGGGCCGACGTAGCCGACATTCCAGGCCAGGAAGATCAGGCCGGATGCCACGCCGATGACGCTGGCGACGACGATGTCGACGATCCGCCACCGGAACCGACGCGTGGTCGTGGTGGGGGTGGACGACGAAACAGACATTGTTCTCCTTCCTGCGCTGGCATGACCCAGATCAGGTTCGACGGTCGAAGCGTGGATTCGCTTCCTCTCAGCCCGGCACACCGGACTCCCGTGGTTCGTGCTGCCGAGTATACGCGCCGGGTGCGGATAATCTGGGCGGGATGACTGACACGGAGGCGCCGACCGCCCCCGACCCGACCGACGCCGACCCGGCATCGAGTCCGGCCGTGGGTGACGCCGTGGAGCGCACCGATACCGCAGCCCTGCAGTGGGCCCGCCCCGCGACCTCGCCGGCTACACGCCGGGCGCACGATGACACGGATCCCGGCGACCTCCTCGACGGAATGCCGCGCCGATCGCTGCTGCGCGGGACGGTCATCGGCCCGACTCTCATCGTCCTCGCCGTCGTTGCCGCCTATGCCGCCGTCACGTTGCTGTGGCCGTTGACCGCGGTCATGCCGACGACGCAGTCGGTCGACGTCCCGCCGATGACGGCATCCCTTGCTGCCCCGGCGTGGCCCGCGGAGGGATCGGCGGCGGTGGCCGTCGACGGGTTCGAGTCGACAGCTCCCGACGGAACCGTGGCCTCGACGACGGATGAGGCGCCGCTGGCGAGCATCACCAAGCTCGTGACCGCGCTCATGGTGCTCGACCGCCAGCCACTCGCCCTGGGCGAGACCGGCCCGGAGTATGCGTTCAGCTCGCGCGATCGGTCGACGTACTGGAACTACCGGGCGCGCGGCGAATCGGCCCTGGACGTTCCTGTCGGCGGTTCCCTGACCGAGTACCAGATGCTGCAGGGGCTGCTGATCGGCTCGGCCAACAACTACGCCGCACGCTTGGCTGACCAGTTCTGGCCGACGGACGAGGTGTTCGAGAGCGCCGCGGCCGACTGGCTGAGAACACACGGGATCAGCGGTATCACCGTCGTGGAACCCTCAGGTATCGACTCCGACAACGTCGGCACCCCCGCCGGCGTGATCGCGCTTGGCCGCAAGGCGCTCGAAAATCCCGTCATCGCCGAAATCGTCGCGACACCGATGGTGGACCTGCCCGGCGCCGGCGAGGTCACGAACACCAACGATCTGCTGGCAGATCCCGGCGTCGTCGGTATCAAGACAGGGTCGCTCTTCGTGAACGGCCGTGAGGTTGACGACCTTGCTACCGCGAGAGACCTCACCATCGGCGACACGACGGTCCGCACCTACGCGACGGTCCTGGCCCAGCCAACCGACGAGCAGCGTGACAGCTCAGCCCGGGCGTTGCTGGCCCAGCTCGAGGCGGAGCTGACGACCCCGTACGTGATCCCGGCCGGAGCCGTCATCGGGGGTGTGCAGACCGCGTGGGGATCGACGCCGGAGATCCGCACCACGACGGATGCCACGGTCGTGCTGTGGAATGGCGCGGCGTCGAGTTCGTCCTCCACGCTCGCCGTCGACGATTGGGAAGCCGGATCGCCGGCGGGCACCTTCACCCTCACCGGCCCCGTGAGCTCGACCACCGTCGAGGCTGCGTTGGCCGCAGAAATCGAGCAACCCTCTCCGTGGTGGCGACTGACTCACCCCCTGCAGCTGTTCGGCCTCATCGACTGATCGCTGCGCGCACCACGGTGGCGCACGGCGTGTTGCGGAGCTGTCTCAGCTCCAGAGCGGCGTGGGCGGTGTGAACGAGAAGGCCCGATCGAGAAGGTCTGCGGGAAGCTCGTCGCGCGTGGCTGGGTTCCAGCGCGGGGAGCGGTCTTTGTCGACCAGCTGCGCGCGAATCCCTTCGACGAGGTCCGGCTGGGTGATCCCGAACCACAGGACGAGCCCGTACTCCTGCGCCAACACGGCGCGCAGGTCGGGGAGGGCGCGCGCGCGTCGCAGTGCCTCGAGCGTGACCGCGAGCGCCGTGGGCGGAAGTGTCGCGAGATGTGCGGCAGTCTCACTCGCGGCATCCTCGGTCCGCGCCTGCAGTGCCGAGACGATGTCAGCCACCGTGGGCTGCGCGAATACCGCATCGATCCAGTCCCGCGCCACGCTGAGTTTCCCGGGCGCCGGGTCGGTTGCGACGGCGTGAATCGCGTCGTTGAGATCAGTCCCGTCCACCAGATCCGAGAGCAGGTCTTCGAGCCGCCCGCTCGGCACGTGCCAGTCGGCCAGCCCCGCCTCGATGGCGTCCGCCGCGCCGACGGTGTTGCCGGTGAGGGCCAGGTACTCACCGACCCGCCCGGGAGCCCGACCGAGGAGCCACGTTCCGCCGACATCCGGCGTGAAGCCGATTCGTGTCTCCGGCATCGCCAGCATCGAGCGCTCGGTGACCAGGCGGTGCGACGCGTGCCCGGCCAGGCCGATCCCCCGCCCATCGTGATCCCGTCGGCGAACGCGACGATCGGATGCCGATACTCGGCGATCCGGGCATTGAGGGCGTACTCGGCGCGGAAGAAGGCGTCGACGTGCTCCGGATGATCGCCGATGAGCGTCTCGTAGAGGCCGCGAACGTCGCCCCCGGCACAGAATCCGCGGTCGCCGCCGCCGCGGAGCACCACGGCCCGGATGCGCTCATCCCCTTCCCAGCGATCGAGCGCGGCAGTGAGCGCCTGGACCATCCCGAGGTCGAGGGCGTTCAGCGCGCGCGGGCGTTGCAGTGTCAGAATGCCGATCTCGCCGCGCTGCTCGATCTCAACCGTTGTCGGTGCCGTATCCACGACTCCACGTTAGCGAGCCGCACCACCACGAAGGGGGGTCTTCGACCGTCCCCGGGCGTGGTGCCGCATCGGCGGGAGCCCCGTCGGCCAGACTGGTGCGCAACCCACACCCAGGGAGGCGCTTTTCATGCCCGATGGACAGGTTCTGGAGTTCTCGGGGCTCACCAAGCGCTTCGGGACGATTTCGGCGGTCGCGGATCTCACGTGTCGTGTTCAGCCCGGACGCATCACGGCGTTTCTCGGACCCAACGGCGCCGGCAAGACCACGACGCTCCGGATGCTGCTCGGCCTCATCCGCCCGACCTCGGGCTCGGCAACCATCGGCGGTCGCCGCTACGACGAACTCGCTCATCCGCTGCGTACGGTCGGCGCGGTCCTCGAGGCGACCGGCTTTCACCCCGGCCGCACCGGCGCAGCCCATCTGACCGTGTACGCGCAGGCCGCCGGCATCCCCCGCTCACGGGTCGACGAGGTGCTGGAACTGGTCGGGCTCACGCAGGCGGCGGGGCGCAAGGTCGGCGGCTACTCGCTTGGAATGCGCCAGCGACTCGGGGTCGCATTCGCGCTGCTCGGCGATCCGGGAGTCCTCGTGCTCGACGAGCCGACGAACGGGCTCGATCCTGAGGGCATCCGATGGATGCGGTCGTTCCTGCGGACGCTGTCGGCCGAGGGCCGGACGATCCTCGTGTCGTCTCATCTGCTCGCCGAGGTGCAGCAGACGGTGGATGCTGCACTCATCATCTCGGGCGGCCGCCTCGTATTCGAGGGGTCGCTGGCTGACCTGGCCTACCAGGAGGTCCCTGTCACGCTTGTCGACGCCCCCGACCGCGGCGCGCTTGTCGCAGCGCTGGAGGGCGCGGGCGTTCCGCTCGAACAGCTGCGCACCGGCATCCAGGTGCAGGGCCTCGACGCTACCCGCGTCGGGGCGATCGCCGCATCCGCTGGCATCGCCCTGTCGGCGCTGACCGACCGGGGCCCGGCCTTGGAAGAGATCTTCCTCGAGTACGTCAACGGGACCAGGCCACCGCGGCTGCTGACGGATGATCCGCAGCAGGCACCGCCAGTGGATGCCAGCCCGGTAGCAGGCGAAGCTGTCGAACCAGCAGAACCCGCCGAGCACACCGCCCCGGACGAGGACCCTGAACCGAGAGTCGACGACGAGGAAGGGGCGAACCGATGACCGTCGCCACCGTTACCCGGTCGGAGTTCACGAAGCTCTTCTCGACATCCCTGTGGTGGGTCCTGGGGCTCGTGCTCGTGCTCTACATCGCCTCCACCGCAGGCGCGCTCGCGTTCGTGTTCGGGGCCGTCAGCAGCGGAGCTCTTCCCGGCGACGGCGCACCGGTCCCGGCCGAGGGCGTCGCGCCCCTGCTCTATTCGCTGGCGGCGAGCGTCGGATACGTCATCCCGCTCATCCTGGGCACCCTCATCGTCACGAGCGAGTTCCGGCACAAGACGTTGACGGCGACGTTCCTCGCCACGCCACGTCGCGGAACTGTCCTGTGGGCGAAGATCGTGGCCGGCGCTGTCGTCGGCGTGGGCTTCGGGGTCGTCGGAGTACTGTCATCGGTCGCGCCGGCCGCCGGGGTTCTCGCGGTGTTCGGCATCGCCCCTGATCTGGGAGTCAGCTCCACCTGGGCACTGATCGGACGCGTCGTGATCGCACTGACGATCTGGGTGATCGTCGGAATCGGGGTCGGTGCTCTCGTTCGCAACCAGGTAGCGGCGGTCGTGGGAGTGCTCGTCTTCACCCAGTTCCTCGAACCCATCGCGCGCACGGCGGGGGCGTTCGTGGAGGGACTGGACACCGTCACCACCTACCTGCCGGGCGCGGCAAGCGATGCCCTGGTCGGCGCCAGCATCTTCCAGATGGCGGGCGCGGGAACCAGCACGAGCGGACTCGAATGGTGGGCCGGCGGCGCCGTCCTTCTGGCGTACGCGCTCGTCCTGCTCGTTCTCGGCTACGCGCTCAACTGGCGTCGCGACGTCAGCTGACGAGGTCGGCGACGTCTTCGGCGGGACCGTCGACGTCCAGGCGTAGCGCTTGGATGAGCGCCAGGCCGTGGCGCGTCGTCAGGACGATGCGCTGATAGTCCTGATGCCCCTCCAGGTCGATGACGACGCCGGGCCGCCGTCCGCGCACGACGACGAAGTCCTCGCTGCCGGCCGACTTCCAGGTGCCCATCGCGATGACGCCGCGCACGTGCGTCCCGGGGCTCGGCACCCCGCGAAGCCAGGTCCACACGTCGTCGGTGAGTTGAACCTTCGTTATCGTGCTGCGCGGGATCTCTACATTCTGCCGACGGAATGCAAGCAGACGTTCCGATCCTGACAACGTCACCTCCAGATGGGAGGAGTCGAGCAGGAGCGTCACCATGAAGCTAGTCTGCCAGCGCCGCCCACCCGGTCACGGGGAGTTTGCTTACAAGCCCGCAACGATCCTCAGGCCGATCACCCCGGCGACGGTGCGACACTGGGGTGGTGGGCACGCTCAACCGAACACCGACTCGCCCCGCTGCCGTGAGCCTCGACGATGCCCTCTCACGAGCCGATGCGGGCGACGACCTCAGCCGCGACGATCTGGTCGCGGTGCTCAGCGCGCGGGGTCCGGAGCTGGATGCCGTTCTCGAGGTCGCCGGCGCGTTGCGCGACCGCGGCCTGCGCGAGGCTGGGCGCCCGGGCGTCTTCACGTACTCCCGCAAAGTGTTCGTCCCCATCACGACCCTGTGCCGCGACCGCTGCCACTATTGCGTTTTCGTCGACACCCCGGGGCAGCTGCAGCGCGCTGGAAAGCCGGTGTTCATGAGCCCGGAACAGGTGCTCGCCGTCGCCCGGGCCGGACAGCGCCAAGGCTGCAAAGAGGCGCTCCTCACGCTCGGTGATCGCCCCGAGGAGCGGTGGCCCGAGGCTCGCCGCTGGCTCGACGAGCACGGTTTCGCCTCGACCCTCGACTATGTCGCGTACGTCGCGAACCTCATCACGACCGAGACAGGCATGCTCGCGCATCTGAACCCCGGCGTCATGAGTGCCGACGAACTCCAGCGCCTGCGCCCGTTCGGGCCGTCGATGGGCATGATGCTCGAGACGACATCCCGCGACCTGTTCGAGACCCCGGGACAGGTGCACTACGGCTCCCCCGACAAGGATCCCGACCTCCGGCTTCGGGTTATCGAGGATGCCGGCATCCACCGCATTCCGTTCACCACCGGCATCCTCGTGGGAATCGGTGAGACGATCACCGACCGGGCCGAGTCTCTTCTCGCGCTGCGGGACGCACAGCGCCGGTACGGGCACCTGCAGGAGATCATCGTGCAGAACTTCCGCGCGAAGCCCGGCACGGCAATGCGCGATGCGGCCGATGCCGACCTCGAGGAGTACACCGCAGCCGTGGCCGCAGCGCGCCTGGCAATGGGCGCGAACGCGCGCATCCAGGTGCCGCCGAACCTCAGCGACCCGACCGAGTTCGCGCTTCTGGTGCGTGCCGGCGCGGATGACTGGGGCGGCGTCTCACCGGTCACCGCAGACCACGTGAATCCCGAGCGCCCGTGGCCGCACCTCGACGATCTGGCGGCGCGTACAGCCGAGCTCGGATTCGAACTGCGCGAGCGCCTGACCGCCCACCCCGAGTACGTGCACGCCGCAGCGACCTGGATCGCTCCGGAGTTGCACGCTGCGGTAGCAGCCCTCGCCGACCCGGTCTCCGGACTGGCAGCGCCGACGCTCGCCACGCCCTCCACAGCGAGCGCGGCACGCCGCTCGCGAGCCAGCTCGGTCGCGGCTCTGGCGACAGACGCCGCGACCGACCCCGCATCGCTCGCCGACGAGGACTGGGCGCGGCTGCTGACGGCGACCGGCGCAGACCTCGACGCGCTCACCAGCGCAGCAGACGACGTGCGACGCTACACGGTCGGCGAGGCGATCAGCGTCGTCGTCAACCGCAACCTGACCACGACGGGACTACGCGCCAGCGTCCGCGTCGAGGGCCCCGACCGCGACACCTTCACACTGACCGAGGTTGCCGAGATCGCCCGGGATGCCGCCGACCTCGGGGCCAGCGAACTCTGCGTGCAGGGCGTCATCCCGACCGATGCGGATGCCTACCTCGGCCTCGCGCGCGCGGTCAAGGATGCCGCGCCCACGCTGCACCTGCACGCCTTCCGCCCGCAAGATGCCTGGGACTTCGCGACCCGCAGCGGACTCTCGATCGACGAGGCCTACCGCGCGCTGCGGGATGCGGGTGTGGACACCGTGCCGGGAACGGGCGTCAAGGTTCTGGATGACGGCATCCGCGAGCGGGTCGCTCCCACCGACATCCCCATCGCGGACTGGCTCGCCGCGATCCGCGCCGCGCATGCGGCGGGGCTGCGCTCGACATCCGTGCTGTTCTACGGCCACGTAGAGTCCGCCGCCGACCGGATCTCGCACCTGCGCACGCTGCGCAGCCTGCAGCTGGAGACTGGCGGGTTCACCGAGTTCGTCCCGATCCCGCTCCCGGGCTTCGGAGTTCCGCTCGTCGAAGGCAGGTCACCGATCGACGAGCATCGGGCGATGGTCGCCGTGTCGCGACTGCTGCTGTCGGGAGCGATCGCGCACATTCAGGTGCCGTGGCCGCGCCTGGACGCGGCAACCATTCCGGTGCTTCTGCGCTCGGGCGCCGACGACCTCGGCGGCACGCTGCTCGATGGCCGCATCCTCCCGCGTGCCGGCGTGGAGCACGGGCGCGAACTGCCGCTGCCCGAGGCCGAGCGCATCGCCCGGCACCTGCTGCGACCCCTCCGGCAGCGCACCACCGACTACCGGGATGCCCGCCCCACCCCGCCGCGCGCTCACGACGCTGCCGGCAACCGCACGCGGGAGATGCGATGACACCCGAGTACGAGGTCGTCATCGTCGGCGCGGGCTTCGCGGGCCTGGCCGCCGCGATGGAGCTCGAGGCGGCCGGGGTGACCGACGTCGTGATCCTCGAGCGAGCCAGCGATGTGGGCGGCACCTGGCGTGAGAACACCTACCCCGGTGTCGCCTGCGATGTGCCGGCTCACCTCTACGCTCTCGCGCGCCATCCCTGGCCGCACTGGTCACGGGAGTTCGCGCCGGGAACCGAGATTCAGGCCTACCTCCGGCGGGTCGCCGCGGTGGCGGGAATCGACCGCAGCATCAGGTTCGACACCGCCCTGCACCAAGCCCGCTGGCACGACGGCGGGTGGGAGCTACAGACAACCGGCGGCGCGCTCCGGGCGCGGATGCTGATCCTCGCGTGCGGGAGACTCACCGAGCCAGCGGTGCCGGACGTCCACGGTCTCGCGACATTCCCCGGCCCGGTCGTTCACTCCGCGCGGTGGGATCCGAGCCTTGAGCTCGCCGGCACACGCGTCGCCGTCGTCGGCACCGGTGCCAGCGGTGTGCAGCTCGTTCCCGAGCTCGCTCGCCGGGGCGCAGCCGTCACCCTGTTCCAGCGCTCGGCGCCGTGGGTGCTTCCCCGCGGCGGCAGGACGTACACGGATGCCGAGCGTACCCGCTTCGCCTCCCAGCCCGAGGTGCTCGCCGCGCTGCGCGACGATCTGTTCCGGGAGGGCGAAGCACGTCACGCATCCCGGGCGGGCGATGCCGCCGCCGCAGCTGCCGCAACCGACCAGGCCCTGGCGCATCTGCACGCCCAGGTATCGGACCCGACCCTGCGGGAGTGGCTCACCCCCGACTACGCGTTCGGCTGCAAGCGCGTGCTGCTCTCGGATGACTTCTACCCCGCCGTAGCCTCGGATGCCGTGACGCTCGAGCCCTCGGCACTCGCCCGTGCAGACGGCGACACGCTCGTCGCCGCGAGTGGGCGACGATACGCCGCGGACGCCATCGTGCTTGCCACCGGGTTCAGCGCGACACGCCAGCCCTACGCCGATCTCGTCACGGGCGAGCACGGCATCTCTCTCGATGAGCACTGGGCAACCGGCATGTCATCGGCGCTATCCACGGTCGTCAGCGGGTTCCCGAACCTGTTCATCCTCAATGGCCCCAACGCTTCCCTCGGCCACAACTCGTCCATCCTCATGCTCGAGGAGCAGGCCGCGTATGCCGCGCGAACGATCGCCGCTGCCCCTGCCACTGCGACCCTGCGCCCCGACCCGGCCGTCGAGCAGGCATACACCGGCATGATCGTGCGGCGCTCACGCGACACCGCGTGGGTCGCCGGCGGATGCCGCAACTGGTACGTCGATGAGCGCTCAGGCCGTCTCACGCTGCTGTGGCCGGGCACCGTGGCCCAGTTTCGCGACCAGCTGCGCGGGGCCGATGGCAGCGAATTCCTGGCTGAACCCGCTACCGAAAGGAGCACCACGCCATGACGATCCCCATCCGCCTGGGATACAAGGCATCCGCCGAACAGTTCGGACCGAACGAGCTCGCTGACTTCGCCGTGGATGCCGAGGACGCGGGCTTCGACTCGGTCTTCGTCTCCGACCACCTGCAGCCGTGGATGCACGAGGGCGGGCATGCCCCGGCGGCGATCCCGTGGCTCGGCGCCGTGGGTGCCCGCACGTCCCGGATCCTTCTCGGAACCTCGGTTCTGACACCCACCTTCCGCTACCACCCCGGTGTGGTCGCCCAGGCGTTCGCGACGCTCGGCGTGATGTACCCGGGACGGGTCATCCTGGGGGTGGGAACAGGCGAATCCCTCAACGAGGTGACCCTCGGTATCCCCTGGCCGGAGCCGCCCGAGCGCTTCCGGCGCCTCAAGGAGGCGTTGACGCTCCTCGACAAGCTGTGGACCGGCGAACGCGTCACCTATGAGGGCGAGTTCTGGCAGGTGCGCGATGCCACGATCTACGACCGCCCGGAAACCCCCGTGCCCGTGTACATCGGCGCGGCAGGACCGGCGGCGACGCGTCTCGCCGGCCGCATCGCCGATGGATTCATCACGACCAGCGGCAAGGATCCCGCCCTCTACACCGAAACGCTGCTCCCCGCGCTCGATGAAGGCCTCGAGAAGGCGGGCCGCACGCGCGACGACATCGACACGCTCATCGAGGTGAAGGTCTCCTACGACCCCGATCCCGATGAGGCACTCGAACGCACCCGGTTCTGGGCACCCCTCGCGCTCAGCCCCGACGAAAAGGTCGGCATCCATGACCCCATCGAGATGCAGCGACGCGCGGCGGAGTTGCCGATCGAGCGGGTAGCCAAGCGGTTCATCGTCTCGTCCGACCCCGACGAACACGTCGATCGCATCGTTGAGGTCGCCCAGCGCGGCTTCCGACACCTCGTGTTCCACGACCCCGGGCACGACCAGGCGGCGTTCATCGAGCGCTACAGCCGCGACATCCTGCCCCGGCTTCGCGAACGTCTGGACCCGTGACCGGCTGGAGCATCGTCATCCCGGTGCGCGGGGGCGGGGGCAAGAGCCGCCTCGCGGTGCCGGGGGTCGACCGCGAGTCGCTTGCCCGCGCCATCGGACTGGACACAATCGCCGCAACCCACGCGTGCCGTGCCGTATCTCAGGTCATCGTCGTGACCGCGGACGCCGAGATCGCTGACGCGGTCGCGCACGACTGCCTCGTCGTCGCCGACCCTGGCAGCGGTCTCAACGACGCCGTGCGGGCGGGGCTCGCTGTCACGGATGCTGTAGCCCCGCGCGCAGCGATGCTCGGCGACCTTCCCGCGCTTCGCGCCGCGGATCTCGACGCCGTCCTCGACGCCGCATCACGGCACCAGGCTGCGGCTGTACCGGATGCGGAGGGGACTGGCACGACCCTCATCGCCCGGACAACGGCCGGTGAGATCTACCCCCTGTTCGGGGACGGTTCTTTCGCCCGGCACCGCGCGGCAGGGTTCGTCGATCTCACACCCGATCTCGGCACCACGTCAGCGGGGCCCGCCGTCTGGAGCGTGCGCCGCGACGTCGACACTCTCGACCAGCTTCACCAAGCCGCACAACTGGGCCTCGGCATCCGGACCGCTGCGCTTGTGGCGTCGAGCTCCGGTCAGGGTGCCGCTTCGTCTGTCGCGTAAAGCAGCGGGAACCGAGCGACGACCTCGATGAGGGCCTCCACGGTTTGGCGGTCAGCGACTCCGTCCACCGTCAACCCCGCGGCCTGAGCGTCGGTGGCAGTACGCGGCCCGATCGCCGCCATCACCGTCGAGGGCGGAATCTGCGGGAACTGCTCGCGGACCTGCTCGGCGACGGAGCCGCTCGTGATGAGAATCGCGTTGATGCGGCCGCTGCGCACATCGTGGGCGATCCGCTCTGTGACCGGCACGCCCACCGTGCGATAGGCGACGACGCTGCGCACCCGATGTCCGGCGTCGGTGAGCCTGCCGGTCAACACGGGCTTGGCCGTCTCGCTGCGGAGGGTGAGGATGTCGCGCGGTTCGGGCTCCAGCGCGATCATCTCCTCGGCGAGCCCGGCTGCCGAGTTGTCGAGCTCGGGAACCAGATCGACCCGATATCCGACGGCCTGGAGCGCCGCCGCTGTCGTTTCGCCGACGGCGGCGACCTTCGTCTGCGGGGGATGACGGCGCGGTACGCATAGAGCACATCCACCGTGGTCGCGCTGGTGAGCGTGACCCAGTCGAACGAACCCTCGGCCAGTGCGGCCAGGGCAGATTCGAGTTCGGTGTGGTCCGTCGTGGGCGCGAAGTTGATCAGCGGCGCGATGACGGGAACGGCCCCTTGCCGACGCAAGGTTGCGGCGACGGAGTCACCCCAGGGGCCTCCTCGGGGGACCAGAACACGCCACCCGGCCAGTGGCTTGGCGGCGGTCTCTGACGGTGCTCGGTTCATGATCGACTCATCGATGCGGAGTCGACCGCCCGACGTTCGAGCAGCCGACCGACGTGTCACCTCGGGTAGCAAACGGTGTCACCCACGTCGTCGGCAGCCTCCGCATCATCGCGCTGCCTGTTGTCCGAGCATAGCCCCTCGCTCGCGCAATGTCGCGGGCAGAAGGTCACGAGATGGTCACCTCGTGGTTGCTGCGGCGCTACTTGTTGACGTACGAGTTGACGCCCCACCACACCAGAGCGCCCACAGCCGCCGCCTTCACGACGGCAAGAGTGACGGTCGCGACGGGGTGCTCCCGCGAGAAGCGGCGCAGTTTCACAACAGCGCGATCCGTGGCCTTCGAGAGCTGCCGGGGAACGTTGGACTTGTCTTCGATGGCGGCTAGTGCCGCCTTCAATTCAGCCCGAGCCTTCTCGACCGGGTCCGTGAGAGACAGGTCCACGGCTGTGCGGGGAACGCCGATCTCAGAGCTCATCGCGGATCTCCTTGATGTCTTGGGCGACGGCGCTGGCGGGGTTGCGCCTACGGGTGAGTTTGCGGAACCTGAGCACGCCGAGCAGCGCGAAAAGCATCGTCACGACGAGCAGGGCAGCGAACACCACGAGTGCTGACAGCCACACCGGCCACCAGGACGAGAGCCCGGCGATGACGAACGTGCCGAACACCGGAAGAGACCAGAACAGCACGAACAGTGCGACGAGGAACAGCACGACGCCGATCCCGGCGTCCTTGCCCGCCTGCCGCACCCAGGCCTTGGCAGCCTCGACTTCGGCAACGATGAGGTTCCGGATGAGTTCAGGAACTTCGCCGAGCAGCGTCAGGAGGGAGTCATTGGCCCGATCGCGGAATTCTCGAGGGGCGGCCATGTCACTCCTTGCCGGCGGCCTTGGCAATGTCGTCCATTGCCTCGTCGGCAGCCTGCTTGACCGCCTCGGCCGACGTGTCTGCGGTGGTGCTCACGGCATCCACAGATTCCTTGCCTGCCTGCACGGCGGCGTCGAGGCGCTCGCCGGCCGTGCCCTTCGAGGTCGCCGCCTTCGTGACCTTGACTGCCGAGTCCCAGAGTGTGCTCGGCAGCGCCATCGCGCTGGACTTCGCGAAGTCCTTGGCCTTGCCCACCTGCTTTTGCACCGGCTCGAGGTTCCAGACCTTCAGCGCCTGCGACTTGATCTGCTCGTATCTCTGCCGACCGGCACGCGACCCGAGCACGTAGCCCACGGCGAGTCCGACGACGAGTCCTGCTTTGCCCCTCATGGGGTCTCCTCACGCTTGTCGAGCGGGTGGTCTGGTTCCAGCGTAACGCCATCGGCATGAACACCCCACAGGAGGTTGACACGGAGCCGCTCAGCCTCCTCGCGTGCGCGCGCGATGACGCGCGCGAGACCCGGACCGGCGACCCACGCCCCCACCAGGCCGAGACCGCGGATCCGCTCCACCCGCCTCCGCACTGTTTCCACTGCCTCGTCGCGCCCGCGCAGGACAGCGCTGGGCGGCTGCACCCAGCGGTCTCGCCGGGCGCCGACGATCTCACTGGCCGGGAACCCGAGCATCGCCTCGGCGTCACGCGCAGCTCGCTCGCACGCGACATCGTCAGAAAGCGCCGCGAGCGGGCCTGCGGTGTCACCGTCGCCGTACGTGACGCGAGCGATCCGCACACCCGAGCCTGCCGCACCCCACCGGGCAGTTTCGTCAGAGGCGACGACCGGTGCCGTGTCGGAGTCAACGGCGAACACGGTGGTGCGGGGCTCTTCGGCTGGCGGCGCCGAGGCCACAAGGGTGACGACGTCCTGAACAAGCTCACGCGTGAGCATCTCCGGGACGCTCAGCGGCGCGAGGCGAGCGGCCTCTGCGGCTCCCGTGGCAAGGATCACGGCATCCGCTGACAGCTCACCGGCATCCTCATCCGCGTCGACGGTCACCGTCCAGGTGTCGCCCGCGGCAGCAAGCCCGGATACCCGAGCCGCGGTCCTGACGGTGACGTCGTAGTCGCGCAGTCGAGCCGCGAGAGTGTCCACGAGGCGCGTCATACCGCCGGCCAACCCGCGGATCGGTGGCTCATCGCTCTCAGCGGCCGCAGCACTGAGCTCTCCGGCTGCGCCGGCAAGCGAGCCCGTGCGCGTCAGGGCCGAACTCAGACCCGGGGCGATCGCGCTGACATCGACAGCGCTCGGATCGAGACCGTAGCGTCCGCGAGTGAGCGGGGCGACGAGTCGTTGGTGAACAGCCGTTCCCATCCGGCGACGCACGAGCGCTCCGAAGTCATGCTCCTGCCCGATCGTGAGCGGAGGCCGCAGCCGGTCGAGATACGCACGCCACGTCCCTCCCCAGCCGATGATGCGGCGCACCGTCGGGTCCCACGGGTTGGCGGGAATTCCCGCAACGGTCTCGGGGGGAAAGGGCAGCACCCCCGTCGGCGTCGACACCCAGACATCCGTAGTGACCGGCTCGACGACCTCGCCCGCTAGTCCGAGCTCGTCGACGAGCTCGTCCACGGCGCCGCCGCGCGTCGACCACCCGGTAGCGCCCAGTGCAACCTCACAGCCCGCGACCTCGGCGGCCGCCACGGCGCCCCCGAGACGGTCGGATGCCTCGAGCACGGTCACCCGCATTCCGATCTTCGCGCAGTCGAGCGCAGCAACCAGGCCCGAGATACCGCCGCCGACGACGACGACGTGTTCCGACCGCGCGTGGGCGACGAGCTTCTCGAACGCGGATTCGGCCATTTCTCCATCCTCCCGCATCCGCCTGTGTCGACGGCGACCGCCCATGGAACACTGGTGCCATGGAGCTGCACATCACGGGCGACGACGCCGCCGATCGCCTGCTGTCGGATGACCCGCTGGCCCTGCTGATCGGGATGCTGCTGGATCAGCAGATCGCGATGGAGACGGCTTTCACAGGCCCGAAGAAGATCCAGGAGCGCACCGGTGAGCTCTCGGCATCCACCCTCGCCACCTACGATCCCGAGAAACTGGTCGAGGTCTTCCGCGAAAGCCCCGCCGTGCACCGCTTTCCCGGATCGATGGCGGGACGCGTGCAGTCGCTCTGCGACGCCGTCGCGACCGAGTGGGATGACGACGCAGCCGCGATCTGGACGAGCGGCGACCCCGACGGCGCCGAGGTCCTGCGCCGGCTGAAGAAGCTCCCGGGCTTCGGCGAGCAGAAGGCGAAGATATTCCTCGCCCTGCTGGGCAAGCAGTACGGATTCGACGGCGACGGATGGCGCGAGGCATCAGCTCCCTATGGCGAGGACGGCGCCTTCCGGAGCGTCGCCGACATCACGAGCCCGGAGTCACTCGCGAAGGTCCGCGAGCACAAGAAGGCGATGAAGGCCGCCGCGAAGGGCTGATGGCGGCGACTCCTCGGGCGACCGCGCGTCCTAGGGTGTGAAGGTGCGCGTGACGTTCTTCGGCGGATTCGCCGTCGAGACCGACGACGGTCCCGTCGTCGTGCGCGGACGCGGGCAGGAGGCACTCCTGTTCCGGCTCGCGATCGATGCCGGCAGCACCGTCTCGTATCGAGCGCTCGCCGAGGATGTCTGGGGCCAGGATCTCCCCGAGGATCCCCGTGCCTCGCTGCAGTCGTTGGCTTCGCGCGTGCGACGCGAGCTGCCCGACGGGGTCCTCCTGGCTGCACCGGGCGGCTACCGCCTCGCGGTGCCCCGCGACGCCGTCGATCTCACGCACTTCCAGGATCTGGTCGAGAACGCCCGCCGCGCCGACCCGGTGACCTCGGCTGCCCTCGCGCAGCGAGCACTGGACCTGTGGATCGGCGATCCATGGATACCCTCGGACGCCTTCGCCTGGGTCCGCCAAGACCTCGACGATGACCGCGCTCTGGCGCTCCGGCTGCGGGACCACGGCGCCGCGACGTCAGCAGCCCTGGACGGGACCCTCCCCGCCCCCTCACCTCGATCGTTGGACGCGCTCAGGAGCTCGAGCTCATCGCCCACCAGCTCTCAACCGAGCGCATGGTCACTGTGCTCGGGCCCGGTGGAGCGGGGAAGACGACGCTCGCCGTGGAAGCGGCGCGAGCGTGGCCGGGGGCCCTGCTGGTCGAACTGGCTCCGGTGGCGCGCGGCGACGTGTGGAATGCCCTCGACGGGGCGCTCGGGCGACGGATGCGCGTCAGCGACGTGAACACTGCGCCCACCACCGCACGCGAAAGGTCATTGGTCGCCCTGAGCGGGCGCGAGGTGCTTGTCGTGCTCGACAACTGCGAGCATCTGGCGGGCGAACCGGCCGACGTCGCCATAGAGATCCTCCGTGCCCTTCCGGGTGTGCGGGTCCTCGCCACGAGTCGAGAACCCCTCGGTGTCCCCGGTG
Organism: Microbacterium schleiferi; assembly: GCF_015565955.1. Taxonomy (NCBI): domain Bacteria; kingdom Bacillati; phylum Actinomycetota; class Actinomycetes; order Micrococcales; family Microbacteriaceae; genus Microbacterium; species Microbacterium schleiferi. Next base: position 3,007,611 of record NZ_CP064760.1, read on the forward strand.
AAGCCTTCGTCGAGGTGGGGCCGCTCCCGACTGACGACGCACGGGAGCTGTTCGCCCGCCGCATCCGAGCCGCCCGCGGCTCCGAACCCGTCGCCGACGAAGCCGCTGCGGCAGCGCGCATCGTCGCACGCCTGGACGGGCTACCCCTCGCGATCGAGCTGGCCGCCTCGAAGGCCCGCACCCTCACGATTGCCGAGATCGAAGAGGGCCTGGACGACCGCTTCGCCCTCCTGCAGAGCACGGCGCGCGGCATTGACCGCCGACACCAAACACTGCGGGCGCTCATCGACTGGAGCTGGGAGACCCTCTCGCCCGGCGAGCGCGAGGCGACCCTGGCGGCATCCGTCTTTGCCGATGGGATCGGCGTCGACGACCTCGAGGAAGTGACGCAGTCGTTCGAGATCACGCGCGCTGACATCGACGCCCTCCTGGACCGCTCGCTCCTGCACCGTGTGGACGGTCGGTACCGGATGCTGGAGACCGTGCGCGAGTACGGGATGCGAGTCCTGCGCGAGGCAGGACGCGAGGATGCCGCCCGCCGCCGCCATGCCGAGGTGATGGCGCAGCGTGCACTGACGTATGACGCGCTGACTCGCGGACCACGGGTGCGAGAGGCCGTCGCCTGGTTCGATGCAAACGAAGACAACCTCGTGGCTGCCGCCCGGTGGTGCGCAGCCACCGGAGCCCTCGATGTGGGCGTGCTCTTGACGCGCGGCCAGCTCTGGGTATGGCTCCTGCGGGAACGGGTTCCAGAGCTGGGCGCGGCGCTCGCGAACTTTGGCGGCGGCGCGACCGACCTCGCCTCGGAACCACAGGTGATTGTGGGGGCCGCGGCACTCATCCTGCAGGTGTTCGAGGCCCTTCGTGTCGATACGGATGCCTCTGATCTTCGCGACCTCCTGCCCACGGCGGAGCGGATCGCGGCGGCCGCGGCGCAGCATCCGTCGGATATGAGCGTCGTGGCAGCCGCACTGCTTCCCGGTCTCGTCCGCACGGTGAAGCAGTCCACGGGCTGGACGCCCTGGTCACGGGGCCTCATCGCCATCGATCCAGCCTCACTCACGGGTGCGCCGGAGTGGAGCGTGGCGATCCTGGACGGTCTTCGAGCCGCGGCGGCCGAGAACGAGGGCGACCTCGTCACTCTCGGGAACGCGACGGCCCGGGCGCTGCCGGCCGTGCACCGCACGGGAGATCCGTGGGCCATCGCGATGATGAGCCAGTTGCGCTCGGAGTGGCTCATGCTCCGAGGTGACCTGGATGAGGCGCTGGCGGTTCTCGATGACGCGACCGCGGGGATGGAGGGTCTGGCCTCCGCGTGGGATCTCATCCAGCAGCGTTCTCAAGCGATCACGATTCTCACTCGGCTGGGCCGAATCCCCGAGGCTCGCGCCCGGGTGGAAGAGCTCGCCCGCATCTCGGATGCCGACGGCGGCGACCGCACACGGTTCCAAATCGCCCACATCCGCTCGTGGGTGGAGATCGCGGACGCGAACGGCGAGGCAGCCCTGGAGGCGTTGGATCAGGCGCCGGCCGAACCACCCCGGCCGTTTCCGGAGCAGCTCACGGTTCTCGCGCACGTGCGGCGAGCGCAGGCGCTGCTGCTGCTGGAGCGCGTCGCGGAGGCGCGCGAGGCTCTCTTCCTGGCCATGCCGTCTGCGGAACGCATCGGCGACCGGCCGGTACTCGCGCAGGTCATCGCTGCCGTCGCGCAGTGGTACGCCGCGAGCGGCGACCCCGAGCGAGCCGCGTGGGCGTTGGCGGCATCCGACTCCCTCCGCGGGGCGACGGACGACACCGACCCAGTCCTGGTGCGCCTGCGCGCCGACCTGCGCAGGCACGGGGCGCCGGCGATCACGGTGGATCCCGACGCCCCTGCACTGCGGGAGCTGCGGACGCTCCTGGAGTGAGGCGCGGCCCGCTCAGGCGCGGCGCATGTATGCCCGGACGGTCAGCGGCGCGAAGATCGCGACGATGACGGCGGCGCTCACCAGTGTGATCCAGCCGTCCGCACCGAAGGTTCCGTCGTTCACGATGCCGCGCACGGCAGTGACCAGGTGCGAGAGCGGGTTGTTGTCAGCGAGCCACTTCATCCAGTCCGGGAGGGTATCCACCGGCACGAAGGCGTTCGAGAGGAACGTCAACGGGAACAGGACCAGGAACGAGATCCCCTGCACCGCGGATGCCGAGCGCGCGGTCACACCGAACAGCGCGAAGATCCAGCTGATCGACCAGGCCGTCACGATCATCAGGAGGCCGGCGGCCACGAGCGACCAGGGTCCGGCGGCGGCGCGGAATCCGATCGCATACCCGGTGGCGAACGTGATCGTCGTCGCCAGCGCGTAGCGCACGGTATCGGCCAGCAGCGCCCCCGACAGGGGCGAGATCCGGGCGATCGGGAGCGAGCGGAACCGATCGAACACGCCCTTGTCCATGTCTTCACGCAGCTGCACCCCGGTGGTCACCGAGGCGATGATCACCGTCTGCATGAGGATGCCGGGGATGAGGATCGGCAGATAGTCCTCGATGCTTCCCGAGATCGCACCACCGAACAAGAACGCGAACATCACGGTGAACAGCACCGGCTGGAGCGTGACGTCGATGAGCTGCTCGGGGGTGCGACGAATCTTCATCAGGCTCCGCGCGGCCATCGTGACGGTGTTGCGCAGCGTCTGCCCGACACCCGCGTGATTGCGGAGATCTCCGCGGGAGGCAAGCGCCGGGTGAGTGATCGTGCTCATGCGCGGACTCCTTCTCTTTCGTTCTCTGCGACGGCAGCTTCGTGGGCCGCGACGTCTTCTTCGGGAATGCCCTTGCCGGTGATCGCGAGGAAGACCTCGTCGAGGGTCGGCTGCTGCACGCTGAACTCGGTGAGGTGCAGCCCGTCAGCGCGGAAGGCGACGAGCAGGTCGGTGACCCGATCGGGATCGCTCATCGGCACCGTCATGCGACCAGCCTCGGGCGAGACGACAGCCTCGACCCCGAGAGAGCGCTGGACGACCTCCCGGGCCAGGGCGATGTCGGACCCGTCGCGGAGGCGCATGATGAGCGAGGCTTGGCCAACGGATGCTTTCAGCTGCTGGGCCGTACCCTCCGCAACGACGGTGCCGTGGTCAATGACGGCGATGCGGTCGGCGAGTTGATCAGCCTCGTCGAGGTACTGCGTCGTCAGCAGCACGGTGGACCCGGAGGAAACGAGGTCCCGGATCGTGTCCCACATCTGGCCGCGCGTGCGGGGGTCCAGGCCCGTCGTGGGCTCATCGAGGAAGATGAGCGGCGGCTGGGCGATGAGCGAAGCCGCGAGGTCAAGCCGTCGCCGCATCCCGCCCGAGAACTTTGCGAGGGGGCGCGTGGCGGCATCCGTCAGCCCGAACCTCTCCAGGAGTTCCTTTGATCGCTTTCGCGCATCGGCCCGGGAAAGTCCGAGGAGACGGGAGAAGATCATGAGGTTCTCGGTGGCCGAGAGCTTCTCGTCCACCGAGGCGAACTGTCCCGTGAGGCCGATGAGCTGGCGAACGATGTGCGCCTCTGCGACGACGTCGTGACCGAAGATCTCTGCCTGACCACCGTCAGGGCGCAAGAGCGTGGCGAGCATGCTGATCGTCGTGGTCTTGCCGGCACCGTTGGGTCCGAGGACCCCGTAGACGGTGCCCGCTTCGACGGTGAGGTCAACGCCGTCGACGGCGCGATTCGTGCCGAACGACTTCACGAGGCCGCGCGCCTCGACGGCAACTCTGGTGTCTGTCATGGGTATCTGCCTTTCTGTGGCTGATCCCACAGTGCAGGTACCCCACCGTCATGCCGCTGTCACGCGGGCACTGCCGCTGTCACGGCGACACCGGCGGCTGTCAGCAACTGACAGCCACTGACAGGTGAGTGATCGAACAGGTCAGGCGCCGACGAGGCGCTCGCCGAGGTAGGCGTCCAGGTTCGCCAGCGGCACGCGCTCCTGGGCCATCGTGTCGCGGTCACGAACCGTGACAGCGTCGTCGTCGAGGGAGTCGAAGTCGACCGTGACGCACAGGGGCGTGCCGATCTCGTCTTGTCGGCGGTAGCGACGGCCGATCGCGCCGGCATCGTCGAAGTCGACGGCCCAGTGACCGCGGAGGCGATCGGCGAGGCCTCGCGCGAGCGGCGAGAGTGCCTCGTTGCGCGAGAGCGGCAGGACGGCGACCTTGACGGGAGCCAGACGCGGGTCAAGCCGCAAGACGGTGCGGGTATCGGTGCCACCCTTGGCGTTGGGCACCTCTTCTTCGCGATAGGCATCGACGAGGAAGGCCATCATTGCGCGCGTCAGACCGAACGAGGGCTCGATGACATACGGGGTGTACTTCTCACCCGAGGCTTGGTCGAAGTAGGTCAGGCTCTGTCCGGATGCCTCGGCATGGCTCTTCAGGTCGTAGTCGGTGCGGTTGGCGACCCCCATGAGCTCGCCCCACTCCTTGCCCGGGAAACCGAAGCGGTACTCGACGTCGATCGTGCCTGCCGAGTAGTGCGCGCGGTCGTCTTCGGGAACATCGAAGCGCCGCATGTTGTCGGGGTCGATGCCGAGGTCAGTGAACCAGTTCCAGCACGCCTCGACCCAGTGATCGAACCACTCGGGCGCCTCGGCGGGAGGCGTGAAGTACTCGATCTCCATCTGCTCGAACTCGCGGGTACGGAAGATGAAGTTCCCCGGGGTGATCTCGTTTCGGAACGCCTTTCCGACCTGACCGATCCCGAACGGCGGCTTCTTGCGGCTCGCGGTAAGCACGTTCGTGAAGTTCACGAAAATGCCCTGAGCGGTCTCGGGGCGGAGGTAATACAGACCTGACTCGTCGTCGACGACACCGAGATAGGTCTTCACGAGACCGGAGAACGCGCGGGGTTCGGTGTACTGGCCCTTCGTGCCGCAGTTGGGGCAGGGAACGTCGGCGAGACCGTTCTCGGCGACCCGCCCCTTGCGGGCCTCGAAGTCCTCGACGAGGTTGTCTGCACGGAACCGCTTGTGGCACTGCAGGCACTCGACGAGGGGGTCGGTGAACGTCGCGACGTGGCCGGATGCCTCCCACACGCGCTTGGGCAAGATGATCGAGGAGTCAAGGCCCACCATGTCGCCACGGCCGCGCACGAAGGTCTGCCACCACTGGCGACGGATGTTCTCCTTGAGCTCAGTCCCGAGGGGACCGTAATCCCAGGCGGAGCGGGAGCCGCCGTAGATCTCGCCCGCTTGGAAGACGAACCCGCGATGGCGGGCGAGGGCGATCACTTTGTCAAGGCGGGACTGCTCGGCCACGGTGGCTCCAATGGTCGTTGTGGGGCGGGTGCGCAGATCGCGCGAAACCGGCGATGCCGATTCCCCCAATTCTACTGAGCAGCGAGGTGAAGCCGCGGCGGTCAGCGTGCAGGCGGAGCGTACCGGCCGAGCACCACGTCGACGAGCCGCTCAGCCTCGCCCTCATCGGCGGCCGAACGCGCCACCACCCGCAGCACGACAGCCCCGGTCAGGAGCTCGATGATCGATGAGATCGGCGCATCGGCCGCGAGCTCGCCCGCCGCAATACCCTTCTCGATGCGACGCCCGAGTCCAGCCTCTGCCGCGCCGTTCTCGAGGCGATACGCGAGCCCGGCATCCGCACCCAGCCGGTCTCGGATCTGCGCGCCGATCGCGGGATTGGTCGCGCCCGCCGCCAGCAGGGACTTGAGCATCTCGTCGTACTGCGGATCGTCGACGAACGCCAGCACGCGGAGCATCCAGTGCACGAGATCGTCGCGGAGCGTGCCGGCGAAGCGCGGTTCGAGATGCCCGGGCATGAGCATGCCTTCGATGAGAGCCTCGGCGACGAGGTCGCTCTTGGTCGGCCACCAGCGGTAGATGGTCTGTTTGCCGACGCCGGCCTCGGCCGCGATTCCCTCGATGCTCAGCTGCGAGAAGCCCTTCTTCACGAACAGCCGCGCCGTCGCGCTCAGAATCGCCACGCGCGCCGCCTCACTGCGGGGTGCACCCCCTCGTCGGTCCGTCACTGTCATCCTCGATTCAGGTTTCAATACGCAACGTATCGTATGCTGTGCGTCGTTCCTCCCTGCATCCTGCCTCGAAAGGTCCTCATGGCTGAACTGCTGTACCGGCTCGGCAAAGCCTCCGCCCGCCGCGCGTGGATCGTGATCGTCGGGTGGGTTGCCGTGCTCGGTCTCGCGGGAGGGGCCTTCGCCGTGGGTTTCGGCACCCTCGCCACGAGCTTCGACGTTCCCGGAACAGCATCCGGTGAGGTGATCGACGAGCTCTCGCAGCAGCTGCCCGACTATGCGGGAGCGTCGGGACAGATCGTGTTGCACACCGAGGACGGGGAGCCTTTCACCGACCAGCAGCGCGCGGAGGTCGCCGACCTCGCCGCCGGCATCCGGGACCTGCCGCACGTCGCGCGCGTCGTCGATCCCTTCGATGCCGAGCAGCAGCGCGCCGACCGGGAACAGCAGCTCGCCGATGGACGGTCTCAGATCGAGTCCGGGCGCGCCCAGCTCGATGACGGACAGTCACAGCTGGATGCCGCGCTGGCTCAGGTTGAGAGCGGGCAGAGCCAGCTCGATGCCGCGCAGCAGCAACTCGACGCTGCCCGGCAGCAGGCCGAAGCAGCAGGCGCTCCGGCCGCGCAGATTGCCGCGCTGGACCAGCAGCAGGCCCAGCTGGATGCCCAACGCGCGCAGCTGGAAGCAGCGCGCACCGATATCGCCACCAAGCAGGCCGAGCTCGACGCGAGCCGCGAGGAACTGACGGCGAACGCCGAACAGCTCGAACTCGGTAGCGAACTCCTGGATCTCTCCCAGGGAATCGGTGTGGTGTCGGCAGACGGTGCAACGGCGCTCCTGAACGTCGCCTTCGACGTTCCGCTGCTGGAACTGGATGCCACCGCCAGGGAGGGCGTGACCGACTACGTCGCCGACCACCCGATCGACGGGGTGCAGGTGGCGTACTCGTCGACGCTGGCCCAGTCTCTGCCGAGCCTCGTCGGCATCGGCGAAATCGTGGGCGTCGTCATCGCCGGCATCGTCCTTCTCGTCATGCTCGGCACCGTCGTGGCGGCGGGGCTTCCGCTCGTAACAGCACTGGTGGGTGTCGGGATCGCCGTCCTGGCATCGCTGTCACTGTCGAGTGTCCTGGACATGTCGTCGGTGACCCCGGTGCTCGGGATCATGCTGGGCCTTGCCGTCGGCATCGACTACTCGCTGTTCATCATCAACCGGCACCGCAAGCAGCTCATGGAGGGTGCCGAGCTCCGCGAGTCGATCGGCCTGGCCAACGGCACCGCCGGCAACGCGGTGACGTTCGCGGGATCGACGGTGATCATCGCTCTGCTCGCACTGAACATCACCGGCATCCCCTTCCTCGGCCTCATGGGCACCGTCGGCGCGTTCGCCGTCCTCGTCGCCGTCCTCATCGCCGTCACGTTGACACCTGCCCTCCTGAGTCTGGTGAAGCTGCGCGTCCTCACCCGTCGTGCTCGCGCGCGCATCGGGACCGTGCACCACGCCGACACCAGCGCTCGCGCGATGCCGACGTGGCGGGCCGTGATCTCCGCGGTCGGCGCCATCGTGGCGCTGCTGGTCATCGCGATCCCCGCGCTGTCGATGCGGGTGGGCCTGCCTGACGGCTCGAGCGAGCCGGAGGACTCGCCCGCGTACCAGGCGTACATACTGACCGCCGACGCGTTCGGCCCCGGCGCCAACAGCACCCTCCTGGTCACGGCAGCTTTGCCCGGCGATCTCGATGAGACGGCGCAGTTGCAGGCGCAGCTGGATGTCGCCACGGCGCTCTCAAGCGTCGACGGCGTCGTCGCGGTCGCGCCGATCGCGGTCTCCGACGATGGCACGCTCGCGGCGTTCCAGGTTGTTCCGACCGACGGGCCTAGTGCCGCATCGACCGAACAGGTCGTCCGGGATCTGCGTGCTCTCCCGCCGGTCGACGGCGAGTACGCGCTCGGCGTCGCCGGTCAGGCGGCGATCAACATCGACATCTCCGAGAACATCGCCGGCGTGCTGCCGCTGTACATCAGCGTCGTGGTCGGGCTGTCGCTGCTGATCATGATCGTGGTGTTCCGCTCGCTCCTGGTGCCGCTGATCGCCACGGGCGGGTTCATCCTGTCGCTGTTTGGCACGTATGGCGCGACGGTCGCGGTGTTCCAGTGGGGCTGGGGAGCCGAGATCTTCGGCATCCACAGCACCGGTCCGATCCTCAGCTTCCTGCCGGTGCTCCTGGTCGGCATCCTGTTCGGACTCGCGATGGACTACCAGCTGTTCCTCTCATCCGGCATGCGCGAGGCGTACGTGCACGGCGCACCCGCGCGGGTGGCCGTCATGCGGGGCCTGCGTGCAGGACGTGCGGTGGTGACGGCCGCGGGCCTGATCATGGTGTCGGTGTTCGGCGGGTTCATCTTCGCCGAGTCGACGATGATCCGCTCGATCGGTTTCGGCCTCGCGTTCGGTGTGCTGCTGGATGCCTTCGTCGTGCGGATGCTGCTGATGCCGGCGCTCATGCACCTGCTGGGACGGTCGGCCTGGTGGCTGCCGCGCTGGCTCGACCGCATCCTGCCCAATGTCGACGTGGAGGGCGCAAAACTCGAGCGCGCGCATCACGCGCCGTGGGCAGATGAGGAGGATGCCGACCAGGCCGAGGGCGCGACAGAGCACGCGCTGACGCGGCGCGAGCTGCGAGAGCGCGGCGACCTGTAACGGTCGCTGCCGGGAGCGCGAGAGGCTACGGCGTGAGCGGCGCGACGACGTAGAGCAACTGCGCCGTGCCGTCCTCCTGCTCGAGGAGCGTGACTCCGACGGTGTAGTCGGTGCCCGTGAACGACCAGATCTTCATCCCGCCGAAGTCGGACTCGGAATCGGTCGTGTATCGGGATTTGAGCTGCTCGATGACAGCCTCCCCGTCGGCGGCGCTCGGGAGCGTGTAGGTGACGGTGTATCCGCCGTCGACAGCGAGTGCGACCAGGGGCGAGCCTGATGGCAGCGGGATGTCTGCAGGGAATCCATCGGGGACACTGGCTCCGGCGCCCGCGTCGATATCGACGCCAGTGGCACCTTCGACGACATCTTCGACGGTGTTGTTGATGAGCTGCTCGACCGGGTTCACGCATCCGGTGAGAGCGATGGCGCCGACGCCGAGTGTGAGCGCGGCAGCGGCGATTCGGGTCTTCATTGATCTTCCTCCCCTGGGAATGCACGGCGTCGCGAACACCGACGATGATCGGCTTCCCACCCTTGAGTGTGGCGACCCGCTCAGCGCGCCGCAAGAGGTCGCGATAACGCGGCCTCCGAGCCCTCCCGAGCCCGCACTCGAACGGGAGTGCCCGGCGGCACGGGTCTCACCGAGCGCGCGGTTCTCGGGTCGGCGCAATGCGCAGCATCCGGGCGACCTCGCCCGAGCGATGAGAGAACCCGATGAGGTCGTCTTCGTCAGTGTGGGGCTGGAGTACAACGGTGGTCGCGCCCGCGGCGTAGAAGGCCTCGACAGTCTCGGCCACGTCGACGACGCTGCCACTCGCGCGCTCGCGTGTGGCAGCATCCTCGGGCGCCGGTGCATCGTCGGCGAATCGGGTCGGCAGGTACACCACGACCGGGTGGGTCTCGGCGCGCTCTCCCGCTGCCGCGCGCACACGCAGCGCAGCGTCTCGAAGACGGTTCGGACTCCAGCCGGACGGAATGACCGTTCCATCCGCGAGTGCCCCGGCACGGTCCAGGGTCTTGGGGCCTTCGGCGGCGGCAAAGACCGGAACGGCGACGGTCGGCGGCCAGTCCAGGGCCACGTCGTCCAGGTGGACGTACCGCCCATCGATCGTGACGCTTTCGCCGGCAAGGAGCGCTCGCAGCGTCGGCAGATACTCCGCCATGAGTGTGAGCGGGGACGCACGACGCGCGCCGACCTGCGCCATCCAGCTCTGCACGCCATGACCGACGCCCCGATGATGCGACCCGGGAACAACCGCGAGAGTGTCGCGAGCTCCATGGCGGTCAGCGCGACGTTACGTAGCGGCATCGGCAGCACGCCGATGCCGACGGTCAGCCCTGTCGTGGCCGCGAGCGCCGCAGATGCCGACGCGATGCCCGACTCGCGAAAGCAGTCCTCCCACAGCCACAGTTCGGGCACTCCCGCGTCCTCGACGGAGCGGGCTACCTCACGGAGACGTTCGGGCGGAAAGGCGGGTTCGAAGACGACACCGAGCGAGCGCATAGACCCACGCTAGAGCGAACCCGGGACACACCGAGCACCTGGCTAGGAGCCGAACCCGCAGTACTCGGCCACCGCGTTCAGGATCTCGGCGCGCATGTCCGGCGACGCCGCCAGTTCGATCTGTCCGTCACCACCCGCAACCGTCACGTCCACCGTGAAGATCGTGCCCCGCTTGTCTTCCTGCACCGCATGGGCGTCGCAGCGGAACGGCTCGAGCGCGATCGCCACCTCACGGGCGGCGCGATCTCCGGCGGCCAGATCGACGTCCAGCGGCAGTGCGGCATCCGGACCTGTTCCCTCGGCGCCGAAGCCGAGGAGGTTGGTCTGCCGGATGGCGTGGATGGTTGCACCACCGACTCCGGTCGGCACGATCCCCAGCGTCAGGACGCCGACACGGTCACCCGCGCCCGCCTCGAATCCGGTGAACGAGACAGCGGCGGCCTCGCCGAGGGCATCGGCGACGCACTCCCTCGCGTGCATCGCCGGCAGGAACCCGAGCGCGTCGGGAAGCTCCGTCCGCGCGAGTCCCGCGCGCTCGTCGATGCGCCACGCGAACTCCACCGTCGAGCTCCCGTCATCCGGCACACCGCATGCGGGATCGGGGAGCTGGATGCGGATGCCGACCGTGCTGCCGGGAGCGATGAGGCTCGTCCGGTGCAGCACGCGCGCGGCATCCGTGGCGAACCGCGGATCCGAAACGGAGAGATCGTCCACACTCATCGGCGAGTCCGTGCCGTTGGTGATCTCCACCTGCGCCTGGTGCACCGCGACATCGGAGCGCTGTTGCACGAGCCGGACACTCACGCCGTCGGGGAGTTCCCCGGTGGGAGGCTGCGCTGTCGAGGCGCACGCGGGGGCGCTCATTGCCAACGCGACAACCAGCACCACAGCACCGAGGCGGCGCCGGTGGACGGTCGCGTCGGTGATGCCGCTCACCGCCGGAGAACCTCGCAGGCGACGGTCATGTCCTCCAGCGCGACCGGATCGATCTCGACGCCCAATCCCGGGCCGGTGGGAACGCGGACGTGACCGTCCTCGAGGACGGCAGGCTCGGTCACGATGTCGCGATCGTAGAACCGGGAGGATGCCGACACATCGCCGGGCAGTGTGAAACCGGGGAGCGCGGCGAGGGCGGCGTTGGCGGCACGACCGATCCCGGTCTCGAGCATCCCGCCGCACCACACCGGAACTCCCGCGTTCCGACACAGATCGTGGATGCGCACGGCCTCGAGGTAGCCGCCGACGCGCCCGGCCTTGATGTTGATGACGGATGCCGAGCCCAGCGCGAGCGCGTCGAGCGCCGCCTTGGACGACACGATCGACTCGTCCAGGCACACCGGGGTGCGCAGCCGCGCGGCGAGGGTCGCGTGGTCGACGAGGTCGTCTTCCTGCAGGGGCTGTTCGATCAGCAACAGGTCGAACCGGTCGAGCTCGGCCAGGGTGTCGGCGTCCGCGAGGGTGTACGCGGAGTTCGCGTCGACCTGCAGCGGGATGTCGCCGAAGGCATCCCGGACGGCGGCGGTGTCGGCGATGTCGCGACCGGGCTTGATCTTGATCTTGATCCGCGCGTACCCCTCGTCGAGGTATCCGGCGACGACATCGACGAGGGCGGCGGGGTCGCGCTGGATGCCGACGCTCACGCCGGAGGGCACACGGTCACGGGCTGCGCCGAGGTACTCGCCCAACGGCCGGTTCTCGGCACGCAGTGCGGCATCCAGGACGGCGAGCTCAAGGCCGGCCTTGGCCATCCGGTGCCCGACGAAGGGCTCGAGAGCCGAGGCGACCACTTCGGGGGCGAGGGTGTGGCGGTCCAGGAGAGCGGGGATCAAGAAGCGCAGCGCCACGTCCCACGCGCCCTGCGTGTACTCGCTCGAGTACAGCGGAGATTCCTGGGTGACGATCTCGCCCCAGCCTTCCCCCTCCGCGGTCAGCGCACGGACGACGATGACTTCACGCACCGTCTCGGTGCCGAAGGATGTCGTAAATGGCGAGACGAGCGGCAGGTGCAGCACGCGCACCTCGATTCCCTCGAGGGTGACCGGTGCGGCGGCGTGGGCGATCGGCATGCGGCAAGGCTAGCCCCGACCCGCGGCGCTCTCCTCCTCGAGGGACGAGAATTCGATCCGGCGACGACAATCCGCTCGCGCGCCGCCCACCGGCACCGGATCGACGTGTCAGGAAGGGGAACGCTCAGGCGTCGGCGATGAGGTAGCCGCGTCGCTCGTCGAAGCCGCCGATGCGGCGGCCCGCCCTCAGGTGTGTCAGCAAGGCGTCGCGAACGCGGCGGCGCTCGATAGCCGCGGCGTCCGGTTCCCGACGCCGCAACGCTTCGATGTCGCGCGGAATCGCGACGGAGGCCCGGACCTCGGCATCCGTCGGGGTGGGTGCCGGCGGTGCTGCCAACGCCCACGAGACCATCAGCCGGTCCGACTCGTCGCCGCGGTTCACGCCGTCATCCATCGCGCCGTAGTGGTCCACGAGGTACTCAGTGACGCGCGCGCCGAGGACGGCGAGGTTGAAGTGGGCGTTTCGCGACACGAGCGGATCGAAGGTCCAGGTCACATGCCCGATCCCGTGGCGCAGCCCCCACTCGCGCTGGTGCTGTTTCAGCAACCGTCCGAACCCCTGATCCCGCGCACCCGGCAGGACCCCCGTGATGTGGGAGTGCATCGACCGCGCCGCGGGTTCGGCGAAGAATGCGACGGATGCCCCCACCATGCGATCGCCCTCGAACAGCCCGACCGCGTAATTGCCGGAGTGGGCGAGGGCACGCAGCAGGTTCGGCGGCATGCCGGTGCGATCGCCGCCCCACACCTCGGACAGGACGGCGGAGGCCTCGAAGACATCGGCGACGGTGTCCAGTTCACGGATGCTCAGCTGAACTGATTCGGCGCTTGTCACGAGGCCCTCGATTCGGAGACGACGGGGATCGACCCGGTTGGGGTGAGTTCCACGCCCGCGGTGATGACGTGCTCGGCGAACAGCCCCGGCCAGGCCATGACCCCGTACGGCGTGCGTGCGACGACGAGCCGACTGTTCGGCAGGAGCTCGTTGAGGCGCGTCGCGGTGCGCAGGGGATGCGTGGGATCGCCGGTCCAGGCCAGGATGAGTGTCGGCGCGTCGATCCGTGCCAGATCGTCCTTCGGGGGCAGATCTGCCGTCGCGGCACCGCGCAGCACCGTCGGCAAGAGCGACTCAGCCACGGCGGGGAGCGACTCGGGGGCCTCGGCCAGGGCGGGCGGGACGGGCGTGGTCGAGCCAAGCTTCACGAACGCCTCGACACCGTGCCGTTCGATGAGTTCCGCGTTCGTGCGGTAGGCCTCCGCCTGCGCGCGCCTCGTGCCCCACGCCGTCGGTGGAACCATCAGCGTCAGGCTCGCAAACCGCACCGGATCCTTGAGGGCCGCGTGCAGCATCGTGCCCGTCCCCATCGACGGACCGACACCGTGGACCGCTTCGCCGGGAGCGACGGCATCCAGCACCGCCAGGAGGTCGTCGGCGAGGTTCTCCCAGGAGTAGTGGGAGGGATCGTCGGTTCCCGTGGAGCCGCCGTGCCCCCGCGCATCGAGGCGCAGGATGCGGTGACCACGCAGCGCCCGACCGAGATCGAGGCCGAGGTGACTGTCGCGGGTACGGCTCGACATGAGGCCGTGCAGTTGGACGACCAACGGACCGTCGTCACCGGTCACATCGAAGTCGAGTGTGGCGCCTCGAATCCGCAGCGTGCTCACGTGCCCTCCCGGGCGTCCTCTATGCGAAACGGTTGCCGCCTAGACTACGCGCGATGCGCTTGACAAATGTCGCCCGAATGACGCTGCCCCCGGCCGAGTCCGCAGCCTCGTGTTTCCCGCCGAGGTTCTGCCCGACGCGGAGCCGCTGACGCTGTCGTTCGACCAGGGGCGGCACGTCGCAGAGGGTGACCGCCCCGGCTCCTGGATGGCGATCTCGTTCCGCCTGCGCACGCCCGCAGCTCCCGACGAGATCGCTGACGCCTGGGCGACGGTCGTCGACCGGCACGGCACGCTCAGTACCGTCTTCGACCGCGGCGAGGACGGCACGGTGCGGGTGCGACCGGCGCGGCTCGGCGTCGGCCGGTGGGTGACGCATCCGGCTCCCCTGAGCGTTTGACGCGCGAAGTGCTGCGCGAGGTGCTCGATGACGGATGCCGCCCGTTCGCCACCCCATCTCATCGGCTGTGCCTGATCGAACCGGGCGGCGGTGCCGACCCGACGATCGTGATCGCCTCCGACCACGCCCACGTCGACATGTGGTCCCTTCTGGTGCTCGCTCGGGACCTCGCCGAGGTCATCGACGACGCGCGCGAGGACCGCGCACCGGGCGCGGCGCTGCCTGCGGCACGGGCGTTCGCCGACCACTCCGCCGAGCTTGCCTCCCGCCCCCCGGCGCCGGAAGACATCACGACCCGGTGGGCCGAGATCCTGGATGCCGAAGGCGGCCAGATGCCGCTGTTCCCCCTGACCCTGGGCGATGTCGCCGCAGCGCGATCCGAGATCGTCGATGTTCGCGATGTGTTCGACGGCGGCGAGTTCGAGGCCTTCTGCGAGCGCGCCGCCGCTGCCGGGGTTCGAGCGATCGCGCTGGCCGTGTCGGTCATGACCCGCGTGAGCCTGGCGATGGGGGACCAGCCGCTGCGCGCCGTGTTTCCCGTGCACAGCCGGCACGACCCGCAGTGGCACGACGCCGTCGGCTGGTTCATCACGAACGCGGTCATCGAGTCCTCCGACCCGGCGCCGGCGGCGTGCGCTCGCGCCGTCAAGGAAGCGATCGGCCTGGGTTCGCACCCGTTGGGCCCGATCCTCGCTCCGTACGGCGGGATGCCGGCCACCCCCGGAATGTTCGCTGTCTCGTGGCTTGACACCGGCAGGCTCCCGATCGCCCCCGGGCGGCTGCGCGACATCCAGTACGTCTCTGCGGTCGTCCGTACCGACGGCGTCATGATCTGGTTCATCGCGAACGACGCGGGCCTGCACCTGCGCTGCCGGTACCCCGACACCCCGGAAGCCCGCCGAAACGTCGGCGCCTGGCTCGATGCCGTGTACGGCGGCCTACGCGACACGATCGGGGCGTGACGAGGGTCGGGCAGAATCGATCCATGCCTGCCGCACAGCTGCCCGTCGATCACGCCTGCCTCATCGTTCACGGCACGGACTCGCCGGGCATCGTCGCGGCGGTGTCAGCTCTCATCACCCGGCAGGGTGCGAACATCGTGCAGTTCGATCAGTACTCCGACAATCCTGCGGGCGGCGCCTACTTTCAGCGGGTCGTGTTCCATCGGCCCGGTCTGCGCGAGGCCATGCCTGCGATCGAGGTCGACCTCGATCGGACTCTCGGTACCGGCTTCGACCTCGACTGGTCGATCACCGACCAGTCGACTCCCAAGCGGATGGCGATCCTCGCCTCCAAGCAGGACCACTGCCTCCTCGATCTGCTGTGGCGTCACCGCCGTGGTGAGCTACCCGTCGAGATCCCGGTCGTCATCTCCAATCACACGGATGCCGAAGCTGACGTCGCCGGCTTCGGCATCCCGTTCGTACACGTCCCTTCGGTCCCGGGGCCCGACAAGAGCGCGAGCGAAGCACGCATCCTCGAGGTTCTGGCGGACGCGGATGTCGACGTCGTCGTGCTCGCCCGCTACATGCAGATCCTCAGCGCCGACTTCCTGGAGCGCGTGCGGGTTCCGGTGATCAACATCCACCACTCGTTCCTTCCCGCCTTCATCGGCGCCCAGCCGTACCGCCAGGCCAAGACGCGAGGCGTGAAGCTCATCGGGGCCACCTCGCACTACGTGACGACCGACCTCGACGAGGGACCGATCATCGAGCAGGACATCGTGCGAGTCACGCACGCCGACACCGCGTTCGACCTCGAGCGACGCGGCGCGGATGTCGAACGCGCCGTGCTCTCACGCGCCGTGCTCTGGCACGCGCAAGACCGCGTCATCCGTCACGGAAACCACACGATCGTCTTCTGAGCACCCCGCGCGCGCGTTGAATTGTCGGCGTATGGCGGCGCCGGATAGGCTCGCGGGGTCTGACATCTCGAGGAAGAGGCACCCTATGGCCATTGCAGTGACAAATCCTGCGACCGGCGAGGTCGTCGAGACCTTCGACCCTCACGACGAGGTGGAGGTCGAGCGGCGCATCGCCGCCGCACAGTCGGCGTTCGTCGCCCTTCGCAACACGACGTTCGCACAGCGCGCAGCGTGGATGCGCCGGGCTGCTGAGCTTCTTGAGGCCGATGCCGAGGAGCTGGCGCGCACGATCACGGTCGAGATGGGACGCCCCCTCGCACAGTCGCGGGCGGAGGTTCTCAAGTGCGCCCGCGGATGCCGGTTCTACGCCGACAACGCCGAGGACTTCCTCGCCTCCGAAACTCTCGCCGACCCGTCCTCGGTGAAGGCCTCGGCGGCGGGCACACGGTATGCGCCTCTCGGTGTCGTGCTGGCGGTCATGCCGTGGAACTACCCGCTGTGGCAGGTGATGCGCTTCGCTTCTCCGGCGCTCATGGCCGGCAACACCGGCCTGCTCAAGCACGCCTCGAACGTTCCGCGCTCCGCCCTCTACCTCGACACGCTGTTCGAGCGCGCGGGATTCCCCGTCGGAGCGTTCCACTCCCTGCTCATCCCGGCGTCCGGCGTGGAGCGGGTCATGCGCGACCCGCGGGTCGTCGCGGCAACGCTCACCGGCTCCGAGCCCGCCGGCCGCTCACTGGCCTCGATCGCCGGCAGCGAGGTCAAGCACGTCGTCCTCGAGCTCGGGGGGTCAGACCCGTTCCTGGTCATGCCGACGGCAGACCTGGATGCCGCAGCATCGGTGGCGGTGACGGCACGCAATCAAAACAACGGTCAGTCCTGCATCGCCGCCAAGCGGTTCATCGTGCACACCGATGTCTACGACGAGTTCGTGTCGCGGTTCGTCGAGAAGACCGCGGCGCTGCGTGTCGGCGATCCTCTCGACGAGGGGACCGACGTCGGCCCGGTTGCCACGGAGAGCGGGCGGGACGAACTCGCTGAGCTCGTCGACGATGCGATCGAGCGCGGCGCGGAGGTCTTGACCGGGGGCTCGGTTCCGGACCGCGCGGGCTGGTTCTACCCGCCGACGATCCTTGCCTGCATCACGCGGGACATGCGCCTATTCCAGGAGGAGGCCTTCGGCCCCGTGGCGACGGTGTACCGCGTGGAGTCTCGCGAGGAGGCGGCCGAGATCGCGAACGCGACAACCTTCGGACTCTCGTCCTCCCTGTGGAGCACCGACGACGACGAGATCGACTGGTTCATCGACCGCCTCGACGCCGGCGCCGTGTTCGTCAACGGCATGACAGTCTCGCACCCGGAGCTGCCGTTCGGCGGCATCAAGAACTCCGGCGTCGGGCGAGAGCTTGCTGCCGCCGGCATCCGCGAGTTCATGAACCTGAAGACGGTCTGGCGCGCCTGAGCTCGGCGTCCGCGTTAGGGGAGGATGACGATCTTGCCCGGCTCGTGTGAGGACTCGAGCGCCTGGAACGCTTCGACCACCGCGTCGAGCGGGTAGGTCGCCACGACGGGGAAGACGATCCTGCCGGCGGCGATGTCTTCGGCGAGGGCACGCAGGTTCTCGGGAGTGCGGGCGTCGCGCTCGACGTTGTGCACGCCGAGTTCATCGAGCGCTGCGTAGGCGGCGATCGCCACCATCCGGTCGACCGGCACGCCGAGGTCGATTCCGGCATCGAGCGCATCGCGGCCGTGACAGTCCATGACGGCGGTGACCGCGCCGAGTTCCCGCACCCGGTCGGCGAGACCCTCACCGTATTCGACGGGCTCGACGCCGAGTGAGCGCAGGAAGTCGTGGTTGGCGGCGGATGCGGACCCGATCACTCGCGCTCCGCGCGCGATCGCGAGCTGCGACGCCACGAGCCCGACAGCTCCGCTGGCGCCGCCGACCAGCACGACATCGCCCTCGCCGACCGGAACGGTCGCGAGACATGAGACCGCGGTGAGTCCGGCGACGTGCAGGCCGCCGGCCACCTCGACCGCGAGCGCCTCGGGCCGTTGGGCGATCTCGGCAGCACGCGCGATGACCTGCTCGGCGACAGCCCCGGCGGCGCGGCCCATGACGGCGTCCCCGACAGAGACGGGCGCGCCGTCAGTGTAGGAGGCGCCCTCTCCGACGGCGATGACAGAGCCGGCGAAGTCGCCGCCGATACGTCGAGGGAAGGGTGCATCGGCGGGGATGACACCGCTCCGAGCCTTCGCGTCGTAGGGGTTCAGTCCCGCGGCCTCGACGGCGACCAGCACCTTTCCCGCGCCGGGCGAGGGCTCCTCGACCTCGCTGACGAACAGGACTTCGGGCCCTCCGGCCTCGTTGTACATCGCTGCACGGCTCATGTCTCGAGCGTAGCGAGGCCGATCCGGCTGCGGGCCGCGCGCGGGAGGTTTCCGCGGACGCACGGCCAGCCTGGGCCGCTGTGCGGCTGGCGCGCGTGCCAAGCTGTGAGCATGGCGAACTCGCCGACGGGTGACTCAATGACCGAGCGGATCGTGCGCGTTTTGGAGACCTTCACCTCCGAACGCACGGTGCAGTCGGCATCCGAGATCGGGCGACGATCGGGGCTGCCCTCCTCCAGTGCCCACCGGATCGTCGACGACCTCATCGCGGCGGGGCTACTCGATCGCGACGAGGACGCGCAGGTGCGCCTCGGCATGCGGCTGTGGGAGCTCGCGCTGCGCGGGTCCTCGGCGCTGCGGCTGCGCACCGCGGCGCTCCCACACATGGAGACCGTTCAGGCGGCGATCCGCGAGCACACCCAGCTCGCGGTCCGCGAGAAGGACGAGGCCCTGTTCATCGAACGTCTCTCGCACCCGGATGCCGGGGCCAACATCACCCGCATCGCCGGCCGCCTCCCGCTGCACGCGTCATCATCGGGGCTCGTTCTTCTTGCCTTTGCGCCCGCCGGTGTGCGGTCCAGCGTCCTCACCAGCCCACTGCGCGCCGTGTCTCCTGAGACCGTGACCGATGCTCGGGCACTCGAACGGGTGATCGCGGGGATCAAACGCGACGGTGTGGCGATCGCTCCAGGCTCCATCCAGTCCGTCTCGACGGGCGTGGCAGTTCCTCTGCGCTATGAGGGAGAGGTCGTCGCCGCCCTCTCGGTCGTGCTTCCGCGCGGCGCCGACCCGGAACCAGCCGTCGCGGCGCTTCGAGATGCTGCCGCCGCGACGGAGCGCGATCTGCGACGCCAGCGCCTCTGACGGCTCCGCCAATTGCCCATTGAATGGGAATATTGCCGCGGGGTGGAATGGATGCCGCAGACTCGGCGAAGTCCCACATTCGTCGAAGGAGACGCCATGTCAACCGTCCGCACCCAGGTAGCCATCGTCGGCGCCGGCCCCGCCGGCCTCCTGCTGTCGCACCTTCTCGCCGCGCGCGGAATCGAGTCCGTCGTCGTCGATCAGCGCACCCGCGAAGAGATCGAGAAGACGATCCGCGCCGGCATTCTCGAGCACCCCACCGTCGAACTGCTCGACCAGACCGGCGCCTCCCCGCGCGTGAAGACCGTCGGAAATCGCCACGACGGCATCGAGCTGCGATTCGAGGGCGAGGGGCACCGCATCGATTTCCCCGCGCTCACGGGTCGCAGCGTCTGGCTCTTCCCGCAACACGAAGTGCTCATCGACCTCATCGAGGTTCGGTTGGCCGCAGGGCAGGACCTTCGGTTCGGCGTCACCGTTGACCGCGTCGACGACATCGAGACCGACCGGCCCCGCGTCTTCGCGACGAACCCAGACGGGTCGCCACTGGAGATCGAGGCTGACTTCATCGTCGGCGGTGACGGCTCACGAAGCCTGGTCCGCGCCGCCGTCACCGGATCGTCGACGGGCGGACACTTCCGCGAGTACCCGTTCGCATGGTTCGGCATCCTGTGCGAAGCGCCGCCGAGCTCGGAGGAGCTCATCTACAGCAACTCCCCCCACGGTTTCGCGCTCATCAGCCAGCGCAGCGCAACCGTGCAGCGCATGTACTTCCAGTGCGACCCCGAGACCGACCCGAACGCGATGAGCGAAGCCGAGATCTGGGACACGCTGCAGTCGTGCGTTCCCGGAACGACGCTCCAGGAGGGGCCGATCTTCCAGCGTGACGTGCTTCGGTTCCGCAGCTTCGTCTCCTATGAGCTGCGCCGAGGTCGTGCCGCCCTCGTCGGCGACGCCGCCCACACCGTCCCGCCCACGGGCGCGAAGGGCATGAACCTCGCCGTCGCCGACGTCGTCCTGCTGGACCGGGCCCTCGGTGCCCTCCTGAACGAGGGCGACGAGCGCCTCCTGGATCGCTACGCCGAGACGGCGCTGAAGCGCATCTGGAAGGCGCAACACTTCTCGTGGTGGATGACGAACATGTTGCACCTCACGCCGGAGGCCTCCGAGTTCGATCGCCGCCGCCAGATTGGCGAGCTGCGCTCCGTCGTCGAATCCGAGGCAGGCCGGACCTATCTCGCAGAGGCCTACACCGGCTGGGCGTTCGCGTAACGAAGGCTGGGTTGCTCAGCGTTGGGGATCATCCCCAACAGCCCCCGCCATCACGCGCAGCGCGTGCGCGAGGGCTTCGCGTTCGGAACCGTCGAGGGCTCCGAACATTTCGCTCTCGACCTGTCGCGCAAGCTCCTGGGCCTGGGCAAGCAGCTCGCGCCCAGCCGTGGTGGCGACAACGACATTGGCGCGGCGGTCGTTCGGGTCGGGCTCGCGCTCGACGAGTCCGCGGGACTGCAGCTCGTCGATGAGCGCCACGATCTGGCTCGGATCCAGGCGCAAGAATTCGGAGAGCTCACGCTGCGACGGACGCGCGTCGTTGACGGCGATCGCCAAGACCGAGTACGCACGCACACGCAGATCGACAGCCTGGAGGGCGGCGTTGACGCGCGAAACCGAGACCGCGTTGGCGCGCGCGAGCAGGAACGCCAGGTCGTCTCCGACTGTCGTGCGCCACAATCGTTCCGAGCGGGCAGAGGGTTCTGTCGCCCGTGCCTGATCGTTTGCGGTGGACACCCGGCGATTGTAGCAATTCGCTGCCGAACACAATCGTTGAACTTGACAACGATCACCGAGGGTGGACACAATCCTCACCATGAGCAGCGTCGCCGTCCCCCGCACGATCTTCGACGAGTCCCACGATGACTTCCGCGACACCGTGCGCCGTTTCGTCCAGCGCGAGGTATCGCCGCACCTGGAAGCGTGGACCGAAGCGGGACGCGTCGATCGGAGCCTCTTCGCGAAAGCGGGAGCGACCGGCCTGCTGGGAATCTCGGCGCCGGCCCGCAACGGCGGCGGAGACGTCGACGACTTTCGCTACAACGCGGTCATGATCGAGGAACTCGCCGCCGCCGGCGCGACAGCCGTTTCCATGTCACTGTGCGGTATCAACGACCTCATCGCGCCGTATCTGATCGCCTTCGGCTCCGAAGAGCAGCAGGACCGCTGGCTGAGCCCTCTCGTGGCGGGCGAGAAGATCGGCGCCATCGCGATGACCGAGCCCGGAACCGGGTCAGACCTGGCATCCATCTCGACATCCGCACGACCCGACGGTGACGACTTCGTGCTCACGGGATCGAAGACGTTCATCTCCAACGGGTTGCTCGCCGACTTCGTCATCGTCGTCGCTCGCACGGATCCGGCGGCGGGCCGCGACGGGTTCAGCCTCCTAGTGGTCGAGGACGGCATGCCCGGCTTCACCCGCAGCGGCCCCCTCAAGAAGATCGGGCTCGGTGCACAAGACACCGCCGAGCTCTCGTTCGCCGATGTTCGGGTGCCGCGGGCGAACGTGCTCGGACAGCCCGGTGACGGCTGGGGACAGCTGCGCCACAATCTGCCCATCGAGCGCCTGCACATCACGGTGACCTCGATGGCCCGGATGCGCGCGACCTTCGACCAGGCACTCGCCTACGCCAAGCAGCGCACGGCATTCGGTCAGCGGATCGCGGACTTTCAGGCGAACCGCTTCTATCTGGCGGAGCTTGCGACCCAGATCGAGATCGCGCAGGTGTTCGTCGATCGCTGCATCCTGGATGCCGCCCAGGGCCAGCTCGATGAGGTGACTGCCGCCATGGCGAAGTGGTGGGTGACCGAGCTTCACCAGCAGGTCATCGACCGCGCCCTTCAACTGCACGGCGGCTACGGCTACACCCGCGAGTACCCCGTCGCGCACGACTATCTGGACTCACGCGTCGCAACGATCTACGGCGGAACGACCGAGATCATGAAGGAGATCATCGGCCGTCGACTCACGCGCGATTGAGACATCTCGACTCACGCTGGCAAACATCAATCGTTGACTATTGCAATGAAATCGGATTGACTAGGCGCATTCGGCCACAGCCGAGAGTGCCTCGAGAAGCAAGGGAGCGCCATGTCGCTGCAGGGCAAAGTCGCCATTGTCACCGGATCGGGCCGAGGCCTGGGCCTCGCCTACGCTCAGGAGCTCGCCCGACAGGGCGCAGCGGTCGTCATCAACGATGTCGATGAGCAGGCCGCCGCCGACGCCGTGGCCACGATCGAATCCGAGGGCGGTCGCGCAACCGCCGTCGTCGCGCCGGTCGGACCGACCGAGACAGCACAGAAGCTGCTCGCCGCCGCCGTGGAGACCTTCGGCGGTGTCGACATCCTCGTCACCAACGCGGGCGTCCTGCGCGATAAGACGCTGTGGAAGATGACCGACGACGACTTCGACACCGTCATCGGCGTTCACCTGCGCGGCACCTTCACGTGCGTCCGGGAAGTCGCCACGCACCTGCGCGAGGCCGGCAAGCCCGGTCGCATCATCTGCATCGGGTCACCCACCGGCCAGCGCGGAAACTTCGGGCAGACCAACTACGCCGCCGCCAAGGCCGGCATCGTCGGCATGGTGCGCACCTGGGCCCTCGAGCTCAAGAAGGCGGGCATCACGGCCAACGCCGTCATTCCCGTCGCAGCCACAGCCATGACCTCGACGATCCCCTACTTCGCCGCAGCGGTGGAAGCATCCGAGCGCGGCGAAGCGATGCCCGCGTTCTTCCGGCACGACCTCGGATTCGGAACCTCTGAGGATGTCGCGGGCGTCATCGCCTACCTCGCCTCTGACGACGCCGCCCACATCACGGGTCAGGCGATCGGAGTAGGTGGCGACCGCATCCAGTTGTGGTCGCACCCCGAGCCGGTTGTCACGGCCTACCACGAGGGCGGCTGGAGCACCGAGGCTCTGCAGGCCGAGGCGCACGAGCTGTTCGACGCACAGTTGCAGTCCGTCGGCGAGTCCTTCCCGCCGCTTCCGGAGGAGCTGCAGCGGTGACAACCCGCTACGAGCCGGCGATCGATGTCGATGCGCTGAAAGCAATCGATGTGCACGTGCACATCGAAATCGACGAGCACGGCCACTCCTCCCTGCCGGATGACCTGGCCGAGGCGGCTTCGAAGTACTTCCGCACCGACGGACCACGACCCGACCTTGACTCGATAGCTCAGTACTACCGCGAGCGGTCGATGGCAGCTGTCGTCTTCACCGTCGACTCCGAGTCAGCCCTCGGACATCCGCCCATCTCGAGCGTCGAGATCGCCGAGGGCGCGGCGCGCAACAACGATGTCCTGATCCCGTTTGGCTCAGTTGACCCCCGCAAGGGTGCTGCCGCCGTCGATATGGCACGGCGCCTGATCGAGGACTACGGCGTGCGCGGGTTCAAGTTCCACCCCACGGTGCAGGGCTTCGACCCGAGCGACACCGCCTACGCGCCCCTGTACTCCGTGCTCGAGGATGCCGGCGTGGTCGCCCTGTTCCACACCGGCCAGACCGGTATCGGTGCGGGGATGCCGGGAGGTCATGGCTTCCGTCTCGGCCTGTCCAACCCGATGCTGCTCGACGGCGTGGCCGCCGACTTCCCCGGCTCCAGATCATCATGGCCCACCCCTCGGTGCCGTGGCAGGATGAGGCGCTCTCGGTCGCTACCCACAAGCACAACACGTGGATCGATCTGTCGGGCTGGAGCCCCAAGTATTTCCCCGAGAGCCTGGTTCGCGCCGCGAACTCATACCTGAAAGACCGCGTCCTGTTCGGGACCGATTTCCCGCTGCTCACGGCGGAGCGTTGGTTCGGGGACGCCGAGAAGACCGCTCTCAAGCCCGAGGTCATGCCCGGCATCCTCAAGAACAACGCAGCCCGGCTGCTGGGCCTCACGCCCCGGCCTGACCCACCCGCATCACCCAAGGAGACACCATGACGACCACCGTTGCGTTCGCCGATCTGCACACCCTCGTGGGTACCGACCTCGGGTACTCCGACTGGTTCGAGATCACGCAGGACCGCATCAACACGTTCGCGGATGCCACTGATGACCAGCAGTGGATTCACGTCGACCCGGAACGGGCGAAGGATGGTCCGTTCGGCGGCCCGATCGCGCACGGCTTCCTCACGCTCTCGCTGTTCATCCCCATGTGGGTCGATCTGCTGGACGTTCAGGGGGCCGGCACCAAGGTCAACTACGGTCTCGACAAGGTGCGTTTCGTCTCTCCGGTTCCCGCCGGCTCCCGGGTCCGCCTGACCGCCACGATCGCCGAGGTGACCGAGGTCGGCGGCGGCATCCAGCTCGTCGTCGACGGAACGATCGAGATCGAGGGTGGCACCAAGCCTGCCGTCGCGCTGCGGAGCCTGCAGCGCCTCTACGCCTGACCGGATGCGGGGACACGCTCCCCGCATCCGCATCGACTGATTCACCGACGAATCCACCCCCTCGAAGAAGAGAACTCCGATGCACAACCACGGCCTTGGCGCATGGATGACCACCCGGCGCCAGAAGACTCCCGACAAAACCGCACTGATCTTCGACGGCCAGAGCACGACCTATCGTGAGCTGGCCGATGATACCGACCGCATCTCCGCTGTGCTCGGCCGCCGCGGCATCGGGATCGGCGACCCGGTCGCCTTTCTCGGTGAGAACAGCCCCGAATTCCTGTCGGTCATGTTCGCGTGCGCGCAACTCGGTGCGATCTTCGTGCCCGTCAACACCCGACTTGCACCGCCCGAGGTGACCCACGTGCTCACGGACTCCGGAGCGCGCGCCCTCATCATCGACCCGGCCCTGCACGAGCGGGCTGTTGACGGCATCGCCGCGGCGCACATCAGCCACGTGATCCCGACCGGTGAGGGCACGCCCGAGCGACCCGGACTCTCCCCGCTGCTGCGCGGCACACCGTTCGGGCACGCGGATGCCGCGGTGGGCCACAACGATCCGGCAGCGATCATCTACACCTCGGGCACGACCGGGAAGCCCAAGGGCGCTGTTCTCACGCACGGCAATCTGATCTGGACGGCGATCAACTGCGTCGTCGACTACGACGTGGTCTCGACCGATGTCGCCCTGATGATCTCTCCGTTGTTCCACGTTGCCGCGCTCGGGATGGGGGCGCTGCCGGTCCTGCTCAAGGGCGGGACGATGGTGCTTGAGAAGGGTTTCGAGCCGGGGCGGGCACTCGCTCTCATTCAGGAATATCGCGTGACGATGCTCAGCGGCGTTCCCACGACGTACCAGATGATGGCCGATCATCCCGACTGGGAGAGCGCCGACCTGTCGAGCCTCGCAAAGCTGACGTGCGGTGGCTCGGCCGTGCCGACTCGGATTCTCGATGCCTATGAAACGCGGGGGTTGTCGTTTTCACAGGGCTACGGAATGACCGAGACTTCGCCCGGCGCGACGTCCCTCTCTCCCACGATGACGCGCGCGAAACAGGGCAGCGTCGGACTGCCCCATTTCTTCACCGAGATCCGCATCGCCGACGAGAACGGCGTCATGGTTCCCCGCGGTACGGTCGGCGAGATCGAGGTGTCTGGCCCCAACGTTTTCGCCGGTTACCTGAACCTCCCGGAAGCGACCGCGAAGGCGTTCACCGCCGACGGCTGGTTTCGCTCCGGCGACCTCGGCTACCTCGACCGTGACGGGTACCTCTACATCTCCGACCGGCTCAAGGACATGATCATCTCGGGCGGCGAGAACATCTACCCGGCCGAGGTCGAGAATCACATTTCGAACATCGAGGGTGTCACCGGTGTCGGCGTCGTCGGCATCCCGGATGACCAGTGGGGCGAAGTCCCCTGGGCGATCATCACGGTGAAGGATGGCGTCGAGCTCGACACCGAGACGGTCCGCGCCCACCTAGACCGTAAGCTCGCGCGCTACAAGCTGCCCAAGAACGTCGTCGTCGTCGATGAGCTCCCCCGGACCGCGTCGGGGAAGATCCGCAAGGCAGACCTTCGCGCGCGGTTCGGCACCGGCTGACGGTCTCATCGCCCGACGAATACCTATGCGCTGAGGTATAGTCCGAACTCTATGGGCGATGACCGCGCACCGATGCCACACGCCCGCGTCGCCCTCGTCGTCGCGGTGTGTCTGGTCGCCGTCAATATGCGGCCCACGATCACCTCGGTCGGCCCGCTGCTGGAACAGATCGGTGCCGATACGGGGCTCGGACCGAGTGCCCTGGGCCTGCTGGCCTCCATTCCTCTGGCGACATGGGCGCTCGTCTCGCCGTTCGCCTCGGGCATGAGCCAGCGATTCGGGATGAGCCGCGTCGTGCTCGGGTCTCTGGCGTTGCTCACGGTGGGCACCCTCGTGCGCTCGGTGCCGGGCCCCGCGGCAAGCCTCTGGATCGGCACTGCGGTGATCGGCGTCGCGCTCGCGATCGCCAACGTGCTCATGCCCGCTGTCATCAAGCGCGAGTTCCCCGCGCGGGTCCCCGCGATGATGGCCGTCTACACCGCGCTGCTCGGCGGCGCGGGCGCAGTGGCATCCGGCGTTGCGGTGCCCGTGTCCGAGTGGGGCGCCGGAGTCACGGGCGCGGACGGATGGCGCCTGTCGCTGCTCATCACGGGCGGCATCCTGCTTCCCGTGGCAATCGTGATCTGGCTCGTCGCGATGCGTGGGCGCCGGGACCAGGCAGCGCCCGCCGGCACAGCGGGGCAGTCGCGGGGCATTTGGAGAGACCGAACCGCGTGGGTCGTCGCCGCCTACATGGGATTCCAGTCAGCCACGTTCTACATCCTCGTGACCTGGCTGGCGACGATCGCCGTGTCCACCGGCCGCAGCGCGGTCACCGCGGGGATCGACGTCATGATCTATCAGATGGGCGCCTTGGTCGGCGCCGTCGCAGTGCCCATCGCGCTCCGGGGCGGCGCTGCCCGGTGGGTACCCGCCGTCCTCCCGGTGATCGCCCTGGTAGGACTGACCGGGCTCATCGCCGCTCCCGACGCGATCCTCGGTTGGGTCATCGTCCTCGGCCCCGCCTCGGGCGCCTCGCTCGGCGTCTCCCTCACTCTCATGGCCCAACGCGCCCGCGACCATCATGGTGCGAGCGCGCTCTCGGGCATGGCGCAGTCGGTCGGTTATCTCATGGCGGCGGCGGGTCCGGTGCTGTTCGGCGCGCTTCACAGCGCGACGGATGCGTGGCTGCTGCCGCTCCTGCTGGTCGTGGCGATCCTGATCGGCCAGGGCTGGGCGGGCCTTGCCGCAGGTCGCGAACGCTACGTCCTCGAGCCGCGCTGAGCGGACTCGAGGACGTAGCTCACCCGGTCAGAGCGGGTACTGGCCGGGCTCACGGCGCATCGTGATCCACCGGGTCTCGGTGAACGCGTCGATGTTGGCCTGGACGCCACCGTGGCGGGAGCCGGTGCCGGACGCACCGGTGCCGCCGAACGGCGTGTTCGCCTCGTCGTTGACGGTCTGATCGTTGATGTGCACGATGCCCGTCGGGATCTGCTGCGCGAGGTCCCATCCGGCCAGAGCATCCTTGGTGACAATGCCCAGCGACAGGCCGTAGTCGGTCGCCGACGCGAGCGCGACAGCCTCCTCGTCGGTCGAGAACTTCACGACGGACGCAACAGGCCCGAAGACCTCCTCGCAGTAGGCGGGGGCGTCGGCCGGGGTGTTAGCCAGAACGGTCGGACGGTAGAACAGGTCCTCGTAGGTCCCGCCAGCCCGAAGCTCGGCGCCACCTGCGACAGCATCCATCACGAGCGCGTGCACGCGATCACGCTGGACCTCATCGATGAGCGGCCCGAGGTGGACCTGGCCCGCGGCGGGATCGCCGACGTGCATCGACTCGGCCTTCGCAGCGAGCTTGTCGACATACTCGTCGAAGACGCTCTCGTGCACGATGTGCCGGCCGACGGTCATGCAGATCTGCCCCTGGTGCAGGAACGAGCCCCACGTGGCGAGGTTCACCGCCTGATCGATGTCGGCGTCGTGCCGAATGATGAAGGCCGAGTTCCCACCGAGCTCGAGGTGCGCGCGCTTGAGGTTGCGGCCCGCCTGCTCACCGACAATGCGGCCAGCGCGCGTCGAACCCGTGAAAGCGATCACCCGGACGCGAGGATCTTCGATCATCGCCTGACCGACATCCGCACCGCCCGGCACCAGCTGGAGGAGACCCTTGGGCAGCCCCGCCTCCTCGAAGATGCGAACGAAGGAGACACCGCCGGTGATCACGGTGCGGGGGTCCGGCTTGAGCAGGACGGCGTTGCCGAGCGCGAGAGCCGGGGCAACGGCACGGATGCCGAGGATCAGCGGCACGTTGAACGGTGAGATCACCCCGACCACCCCGACGGGCACCTGCTCGGTCATGGACAGGCGCGGCTCCTCACTGGAGAGCACTGCACCCTTGGGCGCCGAAGGCAACGCCGATGCCTCGTAGCACTCGGCAGCCGTGACGTGAAGCGCGAAACCGGCAAGCGGCGGGATCGCGCCGACCTCGCGCACGTTCCAGCTGCCGACCTCGTCGGCGTACTGCTCCCAGAGCATGCCCGCCTTGCGCAGCACGGCCGCGCGCGCCGGATGCGGCATGGCCGCCCATTCCTTCTGCGCGGCAGCAGCCGATGCGGCAGCTCGCGCGACGTCCCCGGGGCCGGCCATGCCGACCGCGGCGAGGACCTCACCCGTAGCGGGCGCGATCGAGTCGATCTGGCCACCCTCCCCGGCCACCCACTCGCCATCGAGGTAGATCTTGCCGGCGAAGACCGCCGGATCGATCAGAACGTCAGTGTCTTGCGTGATCGTCATGGTTCCTCCGTGATTCGAGTGACGGTACTGATTCAAGTGACGGTACTCGGCGCCGTGCCGAGCATGACTTCAAGCGGGACGAATGATGCTGCCGGTGTCGCTCGCACCGCGAGCGAGCCGCTGAGCGCGACGCCCGACGCTGCTTGACGCCCATCCCGCACGAATGACTCGCATGGCATCTTCGGCCAGCGACCCCCCATCCGTGTAGGGCTCTCGCCAGATTGCCAGCATGTCGGCGACGACCTCGGGAAGGATCGAGCGCGAGAACGCCTCGACTCCCCACCGTCCTTCGTACCCGTCGTCGAGCGCGCCCTGAACGAGCCCGGGGATGTTGACGGCGCCGGTCGACAGCAGCCCTCGGCCCGATTGACCGAGCTCGAGGTACGCGAGCCGCGGCAAGGCGGTGCGGATCGCCTGCGCGGCATCGGCCTCTTCGACGGCCATATGGAACGAATCGAGGTGGATGCGGAGGTGGTCGGAACCGCTGAGCTCCGCGTACTCCATCGCCTGCGCGGCGGTGTTCACCATCGCCGTCTCGTAGCGGTTCACCACCTCGAAGGTCATCGTGATGCCATGCTCGTGAGCGTAGTCGGCGACCTTCCCCACGGATGTCGCGGAACGTTCGCGTGACGCGGCGTCGATCGGAGCCATCGGATGCCCGAACACACCGTAGGGGACACCGTTGAGCTGATCGCCGCCGAGCGCCGCCGTCGCATCGACCATGGCATACAGCGCCGCTTCTCCGGCACGACGTTCGTCAGCATCCGCCGACGACACATCGGCACCGGGCGCTTGCCCGGCGATCGGGATCGGAGTCAGCCCTGCGTCGTCGAATAGACGCCGCAGGGAGGCGAGGTCTGTTGCGGCGGGGTCGAACGGCGCCAGCACGATGCGCCGGTAGCCGGCTTCTGCCGCACGCCGGAGGGCCTGGGGCGTCAGCGGCGAGTCGGGCCCGTCGACCAGGGCGTTGATGTGGCAGCTGACGTCGAGATCCATGACCATCGCTCTAGAAGGTGGGCAGCTCGAACCGCTGCTTGAAGGCCGAGTAGCCGTCGTCGACGTGGACGACGGTGCCGTTGATGACGTTGGCTTCGTCGGAGGCGAGGAATGCGACGACGTTCGCGATCTCCTCCGGTTCGGTCATCTTGTTGCGCATCTGCTCGGAAGCGAAGAGGGACTTCAGCTCATCGGAGAACTGGTTGATGATGGCGGTTCCGACCCGTCCGGGGTGATCGCGACCGCACGGACGCCGTACTCAGCGAGCTCGTACGCGGCCGATCGGGTGAAGGAGATCACGGCGGCCTTCGCGGCGCTGTAGCTGAAGGCGAGCTCGGCGGCCTGCTCCCCGTAGATCGACGAGGTGGAGATGATGACTCCGCCGGTGCCCTGCTTCTTGAACTGACGGCCTGCCGCGAGGATGCCGTAGTAGACGCCGTCCTGGTCGACACGGATCATCGGGTGGTAGTCCACCGCGGGATCGTGATCCAGGAGGGGCTTGCCGCCGGCGATGCCGGCGTTGTTGAAGATGACATCGAGCTTGCCGAACGCGTCGACCGTGCTCTGCACCGCCGCCTCGACCTCTTCGAAGACGGAGACGTTGACACCGACGGCGACAGCCGAGCCCTCGGGCAGTGTGTCCACAACCTCCTGGGCGCGCTGAGCGTTGATGTCGGCGACGGCGACCTTGGCGCCCTCGGCGATGAACTTGTTGACCGTGGCCAGCCCGATACCGCTGGCGCCGCCGGTGATGAGGGCGACCTTGCCTGCCAAACGCATGGTGATGTCTTTCTGTTGTCGTGGTGTGCGGCCCAGCCGCGAGAAGAACGTGGTGCCGGTGGGGGCGGGGCCGCAGCGTTCCCGCCCCCACCGGGGTTTCAGTGGATCAGCCGAGCTTGTCCGACGGGGTGATGTCGGCGGCGTTGGCCTTCGTGACGAGCGTCGTAGCGACCGCCTCGAAGTTCGAGCTCGGCATCGCGCCGCTGTCCAGGTAGGCGACGATGGCGTCAACGACCGATGCGTTGACCATCGGCCAGGGCTGCTCGACCGTCGCGAGCATCGTGCCAGCCTCGATCGCGGCGAGCGCCTCGCTGGTGGCGTCGCAACCGGTGACGACGGCGGACGCGCCGGCCTCGGACACGGCCTGCACGGCGCCGAGTGCGGCGTCATCCCAGCCGACCCACACGGCGTCCAGCCCGTTGGGGTTGGCGGTCAGGTAGTCGGCGACCAGGGCGAGCGCCTCGGTGCGACCCGTGGCGGGCGAGACGACCTGCTGGATCTCGCCGCCGGCGAGAGTCGCGCCTGCGGCCTCGACGGCCTCAGCTGCCAGGCCGGAGCGCATCCGGATGCCGGCGTGAGGGTCGTGGCCGATCACCATGATCGTCTTGCCCTCGAGGCCGCCGATCGCGTCGGAGATTGCGCCCATCGTCTGGTCGACGATGCCCTGCTGGTCGGCCGTGATGTTCAGCGCGAATGCGTCGTTGGGCTCCGTACCGGAGTCGACGGCGAACATGGGGACACCGGCGTCCTTGGCGGCCGTGGAGATCGAGGCGATCGACGCGATGTCGGTGAATCCGTCGAAGACGACGTCGGTACCCTGACCGATGGCGCTCTCAACGGCGGGGTTCATCTTCTGGAAGTCGAAGTCACCCTGGATCATGGTCAGGTCCCAGCCGAGTTCTTCAGCAGTGGCCTCGACATCCTTGACCCACCATGCACCGATCGGCGTCTGGTTTCCGGAGGTGAAGGCGACGACGCGGGGAGGGTCGTTGCTGTCGCCTCCGCCGTTGTCTCCGCCGCCGGACGAACAGCCGGCGAGAGCGAGCGCCGTAACCGCGGTTGCGGCGGCGAATGCCTTGATGGAAGTACGCACGTGTTTACTCCTTTGTGTCATTGCGTTTTCTCTTGTGCTTCCCCCGAAGGGGACCCGAGTCGGGACTCGGAGTCTGAGGGCGCGTAGGTCACGCGCCCGGGATCTCGAAGCGGTGCGTCACCGCTCGCGATGCTTGATGGACGACAGGGTCACCGCGGCGATGATGATGATGCCGGTCACGACCTGCTGGACGTATCCGTTGACGCCGAGGATGTTCAGGCCGTTGCTCATGACGCCGATGATGACGACGCCGATGATCGTGCCGCCGAGGTTTGCCGCACCCGAACGGATGACGGTCATGCCGAGGAACACCGCCGCCACCGAGAACATCATGTTGTCCTCGCCCTGGACGGCACTCGCGCTGCCCAGTCGGGCAGCCAACAGGATGCCGCCGATCGCCGAGACGAAGCCCGCGATGACGAAGGCCAGCATGCGCGAGCGCTGCACGTTGATACCCGACAACCGCGAGACTTCCACGATGCCGCCGATCGCGTGCCACTCGCGTCCCAGCTTCGTGTAGCGAAGCACGAGCCACAGGATCAGGCAGATCACGACGGCGAAATACACCGGGAGAGGGATCTCGAACAGCCTGCCCTGACCAAGCGCGTTGAAGTCGGGCGAGAAGTTGAACAGCGTCGTGCCTTGCGTGACGATGAATGCCAGGCCGACCACCGACGTCATCACCGCCAGCGTCACGATGAACGGTTGCAGATTGAGGTAGGCCACGAAGAGACCGTTGACCAGCCCGATGAGGGCGCCGATGATGAGCCCCAGCGCGATGGCGGCGGGGATAGGCATCCCGCCGAGCATGCAGGCAGCAGCCGTCGCGCCCGCGAGGGCTGAGGTCGCGCCAACCGAGAGGTCAAAGTCACCGACGACCATCACGACGGTCTGGGCGCCGGCGATGATCGCGAGGATCGAGACCTGGTAGAGGATGTTCCTCACGTTC
This sequence comes from Microbacterium schleiferi, assembly GCF_015565955.1. Lineage (NCBI taxonomy): Bacteria > Bacillati > Actinomycetota > Actinomycetes > Micrococcales > Microbacteriaceae > Microbacterium > Microbacterium schleiferi. The sequence continues at coordinate 3,040,695 of NZ_CP064760.1, forward strand.
ACGAACGACAAGAAGACGTCGGGACGCATGAGGAAGAAGAAGAGGACGAGCACGATCAGGGCGGCGATGGTGCCCCCTGAAGGAGTCTGTTCCCGAGGTTTGACGCGTGTCCGACCATCACCGAGGTCGTGGTCGGAGCCTTCTGTTCGCCGTTGGATGTCATTTCTCTGTCTTCCCGTAGCAGTAGGAGAGGAGCAGTTCTTCGTCGGCCTTGTCGGCCGCGACTTCTCCCGAAATCTCGCCTTCGTGCATGATGATGATCCGATCGCTCATTCCGATCAGCTCCGGCAGTTCGGAGCTGATCGCGATGATCGCCGTTCCCTCCGCGGCCAGCTGCCGGATCAGACGGTAGATCTCCGCCTTTGTGCCGACGTCGATGCCGCGTGTGGGCTCGTCCATGAGGAGCACCTTCGGCTTGCGAGCCAGCATCTTGGCGAGGACGACCTTCTGCTGGTTGCCGCCGGAGAGCTCACCGACGTATTGCCGCGGACCCCGCGTCTTGATCTTCAGATCCGCGATACCGCGCTTGGTGATCGTGGAGATCTTCGCGCCCGACACGACACCGCCCGAGCTGACGGTCGGGAGGTTGGCTGCGGCGATGTTGTCTTGAATCGAGGCGCCGAGAATAACGCCCTGACTGCGGCGTTCCTCCGGAACAAGGGCGATGCCTTCGGCCAGCGCCCGGCCGACGCCAGGCGATGCGGGAAGGGTGACCTCGCCGACGGTGATCTCACCGTTTACATGCTTCTGGGCTCCGGCGAGAATGCGCAGCAACTCGCTGCGCCCCGAACCGGCGAGACCGCCGATGCCCAGGACCTCACCCTTGCGGGCTACGAGGGACACGTTCTTCACGCGGCGCCCATTGACCCCAGACACGGTCAGAGCGACCTCATCCGTTGCCGTACCGCGGGCCGGGTAGAGCTCATTGGCGTTGCGGCCGACCATGAGAGAGATGACCTCGTCGATGTGGGTGTCAGCCACGGCCTTGGTGACGATGGTCGTCCCGTTCCGCATGATCGTGAGGCGATCGCACAGCTCGAAGACCTCCTCGAGGCGGTGTGAGACATAGACGATCGCGACGCCGCGCGCTCGCAGTGCACGCAGCACCGTGAACAGCTCGACGATCTCCGTGTCGGTCAGGGATGCGGTGGGCTCATCCAGAATGAGCACCTTGGCATCCAAGGCGAGGGCCCGCGCAAAGGCGACCATCGTCTGCTGGACCGGGGAGAGGTCGGCGGCGAGGGCGTCGACCGAGATGTTCCGCTGGTTCATCCCGTCCAGCTGCGCTCGCGCCTGCTGCTTCAGAGTCCGCCACTGCACGATGCCTGCACGGCTCGGGCTCTTTTCGCCGAGCAGAATGTTCTCGGCGACGCTGAGAGTCGGAATGATCGAGAGCTCTTGGTAGAGCGCGACCACACCCTGGTGATTGGCTTCGCGGACGTTCTCGAACCGAACCGGCGATCCAGAACGGTAGATCGTCCCGGAGTCGGGCTGATAGACCCCGGTCAGGATCTTGATGAGCGTGGACTTGCCCGCGCCGTTCTCGCCGAGGAGCGCGTGGATCTCCCCCGGACGAACCGAGAACCGCGCGTTCTCCAGCGCGTGGACGCCATCGAACCGCTTCACGATCTCGGTTGCCGAGAGCGCTGCGGTGACCTCTTCCTTCGCCTGCTCCTGCGAACCCGTCACGTCGGTCATTGGGACTCCTCGAAGCGGTTGCAGCGGATGACGACCTTCGGATGCGCACCGCTGACATGAACCGCGAAAGCCTCGGACGCGTCATCCAGATCGAAGACCGCTGCCGTCAGCTCGTCCACGTCCAGATGCGGCAGGATCTGCAGCGCCCTCGGGAAAGCGTAGGGCGAGACGAACACGCCGGTGAGCGTGAGCTCCTTCAGGTACAGGTAGTCCGACAGGTTCAGCGGCATCTCGAACTGCGCGGGGTACATCGCGCCGTAGACGACGGTCCCTCCCTTGGCGGCAATATCGAGGATGCCTTTCACGGCGCGCGTCGAGCCGGAGGCATCGATCACGACGTCGTAGCCTCGGCCATCGGTGATCTCATCCGTTCGGGCGAACTGATCCTCGCTGACCGGATCGATGACGAACTCAGCGCCGTGGCGCGTAGCCATCTCGCGACGCTCGGCGATCGGCTCGATCATCGTGAGCGAGGTCGCGCCGTACATCCGCATGACCTGCAGCGTGAGCTGACCGATGGGTCCGCCACCCACGATCGCAACCCGATCACCGACGCGAACACGAGTCTTGTCGGCGATGCGTACCGCGACCGAGGTCGGCTCGAGGAGGCATCCCTTCAGGAGCGAAACGTAGTCGGGGAGCTTGTAGAGCTGGGACTCGTGCCACGTGATGGTCTCGGCCATCCCGGGCCGGTTGTACTCCTGGATGTGCTCGCAGAACTGCTGCTTGCCCTCTTGGCAGGGGCGGCATGTTCCACAGAAGCGCAGGAAGTTGCCGGCTACCCGGTCACCGACCTGCAGCCCGTTGCGGTGCGCGCGGTCACCGAGGGCCTCGACGACGCCGGACAGCTCGTGGCCGAGGCCGATCGGGACATCAGTGCCGAAGTAGCCCTCCGCCAGGTGCGGGTCCGAGCCGCAGATAGCGGAGTAGGCGACCCGCACGCGGACGTCCTCGGGGCCGAGCGGCTGCTCGGGGAAGTCGACAACCTCGACGCGGCCGCGAGCTTTCTCGTCGGGGTCGCGCAGGCTCCCGATGCGGGTGACGGCTACGGTCTTCATTCGTCTCTCCGGTGAGTAAATGACAGGGGGTGATGGGCTGCTTGCCTGCTACCCGGCAGCGAGCGCGCGGCGCAGGGCCGACACCGTCGCCGAGAGGCCGTACCCGTGCTTGTCGCGCAGTTGCTCATCCTCACCGAAGCCGGCGTAGACCTGCGGGATGCCCAGGCGCTCGAAGGCCGTCAGATGGATGCCGCGGTCGGCCACGACATCGGCAACACGCGAGGCGAGTCCGCCATAGGCGAGGTGATCTTCGAGCACGACGAAGCGGCCGCCGGTCTCCTCGGCGCACTGCGCGATCAGGTCAGCGTCGATCGGCTTAAGCGTGAACATGTCCACGACGCGCACGGAGGCGCCCTCGCGCTCGAGCTCGTCGGCCGCATCCAGCGCCTGGGCGACCGTTGTCCCGTGGGTGAACAGGGTGACATCCGTGCCTTGGCGCGCGACGATGCCCTTGCCGATCCGGATGTCGTGTTGACCGGGCTCGTAGAGCACCTTGTCTTTCTTGCCGACGGCCAGACGGATATAGAGAGGTCCCTGCATCGCCATGGACTGGCGCAGGATCTCGCCGACCATGAGCGGGTCACCGATCGAGGTGACAGTCATGTTCGTCAGCGCGCACATGAGGGCGAGGTCCTCGACGGCGTAGTGGGTCGAGCCGCCGTTGCCGACAAGCCCGCCGTGGGTGCCGATGATCTTGACCGGGAGGTTCGGGTAGCAGACGTCGGTGCGGATCTGCTCGAGCGCGCGCATACTCAGGAACGGGAGCATCCCGGAGACGACGGGGATGTTTCCGTCGTAGGCAAGACCCGCGGCGATGCCGACGCTGGACTGCTCGGCGAGACCCACATCGAGGAAGCGCTCGGGGTACTTGTCGCGGAACTCGACGAGCGTCGCGCCGATGTCGGGGGTGACGACCCAGAGGTTCTCGTGGGTCTCACCGAGCTCGGCGAGGGTCGATCCGATGACCGATCGGGCTCCGAGGAACTCACCGAAGGTGAAGGTGACAGGCATCAGACGTTCTCCTTCGTGCGGGTTGCTTCCAAAGCGGCGAGCGCGCGCTCCAGGTCTGCGGCACCGAGCGAGCCGGCGTGCCAGGCGAGGTTGTGCTCCATGAAGTCGACGCCCTTCCCCTTGACGGTCTCGGCGACGATGACGGTCGGCTTGTCACTGTCGGTGGGAGGGAGGCTGTCGATCGCCTCGACGAGGGCCCGCATGTCGTGTCCGTCGACGTGGATGACGTTCCATCCGAATGCCGCCCACTTGTCGGTGTAGGGCTCCAGCGTGACCCGCTCCTCATCGAAGCTCGTCATGAGCTGACGGTTGCGGTCGATGACGGCGACCAGGTTGCCGAGCTTGTTCGAGCTCGCGACGAGCGCCGACTCCCAGACCGAGCCTTCGCCCGTCTCGCCGTCACCCATCAACGTCACGACACGATGCGTGGCGCCGCGACCACGCGCGCCCATCGCCATTCCGACGGCGAGCGGAAGACCGTGACCGAGGGACCCGGTGGATGCCTCGACGCCGGGAAGCTGCACCTTGCACGGGTGCATGCCGTAGGCGCTGTCGAGCTGGCCGTACGTGTCCACGATGCCGTCGTAGGAGAAGAAGCCCTTGATCGCCATGGCGATGTACATGGCCACCGCTGCGTGCCCCTTGCTGAGGACGAACCGATCGCGGGTGGGGTTGGCGAGGTTGGTGGGGTCGACATTCAGTCCGTACTCGAACAGCGCGGTGAAGATGTCGGCGGACGACAGATCACCGCCGATGTGCACCGCTCCCTCGTACGTGCCACACAGGTTCAGGAGCTTCTGCCGAAGCTCGAAAGCGAGATCCTCGAGTTCCTCGACGCTCCGACGCTCCTGCGCTACAGGGGACGTTCGACCCATCACATGCCTCCTCATCGATGACAGGAGAGCGACGGACCGCGGGGGTCATCATCGACTCTCGTTCGGGTGTCGCCACCGGCTCAACCGGAGCGACGCGAGTGACGCTAACACAAACTCATTTACAAGTAAACAGGAATGCACCTAAACTCGATTCAGCGCCACCAGGCACCAGACGCCGCGCTCTTCGGAGGGCTCGCTGAGGGTGCACACGTCGATTCGGGCCGGAAACGGGTCCCGACGATCGTGGGCGCAGGACAATGGACTCGCGCGCCGCCCGGCGCGGGGCGGGTGCTGCGGCATCCGAATCAGGGAAGACAACACACAGAGAGGTGCAGGATGTCTGACACGTTGACGCAGGCTGGTGTACGGACCGGATTGTTTATCGGGGGGACCGAGCGGTTCACCGATGAGACGCTGAAGATCGCGGACCCGGGCAAGCCGGGTGTTGTGGTCGGTGAGGCTGCGGCTGCTTCGCAGCAGGATGTCGCGGACGCGGTGACCGCGGCGAAGGAGGCTTTCCCGGCGTGGGCGGCTCTGGGCGCGAAAGAGCGTGCCCGGTTGATGGCTGAGGCGATCGCGGGGATCGCGGATGACCGTGACGAGGACGCGGCGATCCTCTCGCAGGAAAACGGCAAGGTCCGGTTCGAAGCGTGGGTTGACGCTTTGGTGTTCGAGATCCGCTGGAACCTGGCGCTGATGCTCGCTGACGAGGTCGACACCGACCACACCCTCCCGGCGGTGCCCGGAGCGATCCCGGTGGACACGACCGTGGCTTACCAGCCGTTGGGTGTGACCACGATCATCGTGCCCTTCAACTGGCCGATCGCGATCCTGGGCGCAGCCCTCCCCCACGCGCTGCTGGCGGGGAACACCGCGATCGTCAAGCCCCCGCTGACGGCGCCTCTTGCCACCGCGAAGCTCGTGCAGCGGGTGGCCGAGAAGCTCCCGCCCGGGGTGCTGAACATCGTCACCGGCAAGGACGAGAACATGTCGGGGCTGATCCAGAACACCGACATCGCGAAGGTTTGCTTCACCGGTTCGGTAAACGGCGGGAAGCGGATGATGGAGATGGCCTCCAAGACCCTGACCCGGGTCACCCTGGAGCTCGGCGGCAACGACGCGGCGATCGTCCTCGAAGACGCCGTCATCGACGACACCCACCTGGACCGCCTCTACGCGGCCATCTACGACACCACCGGGCAGATCTGCATGAACGCGAAGCGCGTCTACGTGCACCGCTCCCGGATGGACGAGGTCGTCGCCGGCCTGTCCGCACGTCTGGAGAAGGCTGTCATCGGGTACGGGCTGGACGAGGGCACCACCATGGGGCCGCTGCACTCCTCGGCGCAGAAGGCGTTCGTGGAAGAACTCATCCAGGAAGCCAAGGAGGCCGGCGCCGACGTCCGCGAATTCGGACAGCTCCCCGGCGGGGACCTGGCCGGCGGCAACTTCATGCGCCCCGCGATCGTGGTCGACCCCGACCCGAACCTGCGTGTGGTCACCATGGAACAGTTCGGCCCCGTGATCCCCGTCCTCCCCTTCGACACCGAAGAGGAAGCCATCCGCATGGCCAACGACACCTGGGCGGGCCTGTGCGGGTCGGTGTGGACCGACAGCCCCGAGGCCGCCAAGCGCGTCGGCGGCGCACTCGAGTGCGGGTACGTCTGGGTCAACGACCACGGCGCCACCCGCCTCGACCTGCGCGCACCCTTCGGCGGCATGAAGCAGTCCGGCATCGGACGCGAGCAGGGTATCGAAGGCGTCCGCGCCTTCCAAGACACCCGCTCCATCGCTTTCATCGACCCGGAAGCACTCGCGGCGATGGCTCACTAAGCCTCGATCCACCGATGGACGGGGCGTTGAGCGAGCGTCGTGACGTAGAAATGCCCCTCTGATCAGGAAGAATAGAGCTTGCTTAGGGTTCTGTTCGTCTGGTCGGAGAGGCATCTCGTAGATGCAATTCAAGCACGCCCCCGCCGCAGTGTCTGCGGTGTTCGATGATCCGAATCTCGTGTCGGCCGCGGGGCTGGTGCCGATGCTCCGCCTGGCGCGTTCCGCGGGGTTGGACGAGCTCGCGCGTGAGCGGTTGAGCGTCCCGACGGATAAGGGCGCCAACGCGGGTGCGAAGGTGATGGCACTGGTCGCGGGCATGCTCGCCGGGGCGGACTCGATCGACGACATGAACCTGCTCCGCCATGGCGGAATGGGCCGGTTGTTCGACCGGACGTATGCGCCGTCGACGCTCGGGTCGTTCCTGCGGGAGTTCCGGTTCGGACACGTCCGCCAGCTCGACGCCGTCGCCTCCCGGGTGTTCGCGAATCTCGCTGTCGACGCGCCGCTGCTCCGAGCAGGCGATGGCGAGCGGGTGATGGTGGATCTGGACGACACCATCATCGAGGTCCACGGATACCAGAAGCAGGGCGCCGGTTTCGGGTACTCCGGCGTCCGGGGCTGAACGCCCTCCTCGCCACGGCATCGACCACCTCGTCGGCGCCGGTGATCCTGGCCCAGCGGTTGCGGCAGGGGAAGACCGGGTCCCCGAAGGGGGCCGCGCGGATCGTCGGCGATGCTCTCGCCACCCTGCGCCGCACCCGCGCCGCGACCGGGGCCAGGCCGTTGCTGCGGGCGGACTCCGCGTTCTACGGACACGCGACCGTCGGCACCGCGATCAAGGCGGGCGCCGACGTGTCGGTGACCGTGAGGATGGACCCGGCGGTGAAGGCCGCGATCGCGACCATCCCGGATGATGCGTGGGAGATGATCGAGTACACCGACGCGATCCGTGACGAGACCACCGGGCAGCTGATCTCCAAAGCCGAGGTCGCCGAGGTCCCGTTCACCGCGTTCCGCTCGAGGAAGAAGGCGGAACAGGTCGCCGGACGGTTGGTGGTGCGGCGCATCCCCGATCTGAACCCGAGACAGGTGGAGCAGCCGACCCTGTTCGACGTCTACCGGCATCACGCGTTCTTCACCACCACAGCGAAGGAGGTGATGGACACGGTGGCCGCGGACAAGACCCACCGCGGTCACGCGATCATCGAGCAGGTCCACGCCGACCTCAAAGCGGGGCCGCTCGCGCACCTGCCCTCCGGGTGTTCACCGCGAACAGCGCCTGGCTCGTCATCGCCGTGATCGCATTCAACCTCACCCGCGCTGCCGGTCTCGTCGCCGACCGAGCGGGACGGCTCGCGAGAGCAACGACCGCGACGATCCGCCGCACCCTGATCCACGTCCCCGCACGGCTGGCGCGCTCCGCGCGCCGAATCACGCTGCACCTGCCCGAGGCCTGGCCATGGCAGACCGCGTTCGACCGGCTCTTCACAGCCACGCACGCGCCACCGCCAACGGTGACCACCTGACCATCGCCGCAACGCGGCACGACCGAGGACCAAGTGGACGACCGGGATGCGACGCCCGGAACTCAACCCTGCCCTCGACGCGTCACCGCGCCCCGATCATGCCGCCCCGGCACACCCACGGCTCATCGGTGGATCGAGGCTAAGGGCCACTTCTCTCAGATCGGGGTCGGGCACATTCTCTCGCCCGGCCCCGATCGTCCACTACTGTCACTCACATCAGATCCCCGACGCGCGAAGGACCACATGGACCGGCTCGATCAACGCATCCAGTGGGAACCGCTGCAGCACACCGTCGACCCCGATAACTTCACACCGCGCCTGCTTGCATTGCTCTCGAATGCGCTCGTGTGGCGCGAGTCGAACGAGCTGCGCCGCCGATTCGGACTCGGCACGAACGATTGGCGTGTGATCTCTGTCCTCGCACTGAACCCCGGATTCTCGGCGACGGAAGTGTCGGAGTTCATCGGGGTCAACAAGGCCGTGGTCTCCAAGAGCGTGAACACGCTCGTGGGTCGCGGCCTGATCGTCCTGATGGATGGACCCCGGGGGTCCCGGCCCATGTATCTGACCACCGAGGGTGTGCAGATGCACGACGACATGCTGCCGATCTCGATGAGGGGCCAGGACATCGTTCTGGCACACCTCACCCCGGATGAGATCACGAGCCTCAACACGCTGCTGCAGCGGATGCTGGTCGACGCGCGGGAACTTCAGATCCTCGAGAACGAAACCGCGGCAAGCCAAGCACGCTGATCACGTACGCAAGGAGGAGGGGAGATCCGAGAATTCGCCGGATCTCCCCTCCTCCTCTGCTTGCCTCTAGACATTGCCTATGCCCATAGGTAAAATCGGCGCATACTGCAATGACGCACTCCTGGCAGCGGAAAGGACCCCTCGCCATGGCCAACCCCAAAACATCGACGTCGACCGAATCGGCCAAGCGCCTCGTCGAGGGCTACTCGCTTGAGATCACCGGCAAGGAGAAGGATGTCGTCGGCCTGACCGAAGCCGCCTCTCTCATCCCTGCCGGCACGAAGGTCAACGTCACCTTCCTCGGCAACGAAGACCTGCCGATGCGGGTTTCGGCGGCCAAGGCCGTCAAGGAGCTCGGGTTCGTCCCCGTCCCCCACATCTCCGCGCGCCGCATCGCATCCCAGGCTCAGCTCGAAGAGTTCCTCAGTGCCCTCGCCGAGATCGGCGCGACCGAGCACGTGTTCGCCGTCGGCGGCGACCCGGCCACGCCCGAGGGGCCCTACCCGGACGCGCTCACCATGATCCGCTCTGGCGTGCTGCAGCAGTATGGCGTGAAGGAGGTGTCGATCGCCGGCTACCCCGAGGGCCACCCCGACATCGCCACCGACGTGCTGTGGCAGCACCTCGAGGACAAGTCCGCCGCGCTGAAGGATGCCGGACTGGACGCCGTCATCCTGACGCAGTTCAGCTTCGACACCGATCCGGTGATGGCCTGGATCAAGGGAGTTCGCGACCGGGGCATCGACACGCAGATCCGCCTGGGCACCCCCGGTCCCGCCGGCATCAAGCGCCTCATCTCGTTCGCCTCCCGTTTCGGTGTGGGCGCCAACGCGATGATCGTCAAGAAGTACGGCTTCTCGCTGACCAACCTCATGGGTTCGGCCGGTCCCGACACGTTCGTCACCGACCTGGCTGGCATGTTCGACGCCGACCCCTCGGTCGGTGCGGTAAAGCTGCACATGTACACGTTCGGTGGCCTCGAGGCTACGGCGACGTGGGCTCGCGACTTCATCGCCAAGTGACCGGGAAGGATCTGACGCCATGACGGTACACAACGAAGCGCTGCGCGATCACGCCTGCCTCATCGTCCACGGGCCCGATCAGCCCGGCCTCGTGGCAGCGGTCACGGGACTGATCACCCGCCACAAGGCGAACATCGTGAGCCTGGATCAGTACTCCGACAACCCCGAGGGGGGCGCGTTCTTCCAGCGCGTCGTCTTCCACCGGCCGGAGCTGACGGCGGCGTTCGACGAGATCGAGAGCGACATCGCCGAGACCCTCAAGCCGTACGGGATGACCTGGCGCCTGACAGACCAGTCGATCCCGAAGCGGATGGCGGTGCTGGCCTCGACATCCGACCACTGCCTGCTGGATCTGCTGTGGCGCCACCGCCGCGGCGAGCTTCCGGTGTCGATCCCCATGGTGATCTCGAATCACACCAACATGGTCGAGGACGTCCGGAGCTTCGGAATCCCGTTCTTCCACGTGCCTTCGCAGGGGCCCGACAAGTCGGCCGCCGAAGCCGAGATCGTGAAGCTGCTCTCGGGGAACGTCGACTTCGTCGTTCTCGCCCGCTACATGCAGATCCTCAGCGACAACTTCATCCAGGATGTCGCCGTCCCGGTCATCAACATCCACCACTCGTTCCTGCCCGCCTTCATCGGCGCGGGGCCCTACCGCAAGGCCAAGGAACGTGGCGTGAAGCTCATCGGCGCGACCAGCCACTACGTGACGAAGGACCTCGACGAGGGCCCCATCATCGAGCAGGACGTCGTGCGCGTGACCCACGCCGACTCCGCCGCCGACCTGCAGCGCCGCGGCGCCGACGTCGAGCGGGCCGTGCTCTCGCGCGCCGTGCTTTGGCACGCGCAAGACCGCGTCATCCGCAACGGCAACCACACCGTCGTCTTCTAACTCCGACCATCACCACCCCATAGAAAGGTTCATCGTGGCACCTCAGAATCTGCAGCAGGTCATCGACGCGGCGGGCTCGCCCGTCGAGTTGCTGCGCAACTCCCAGATCGGCTCGTACATCTACCCGGTCGTCCCCGCCGACTTCACCAACTGGATCAAGGAGCAGAAGGCGTGGCGTGACACCGCCGTGCTCTACGACCAGTCGCACCACATGGACAACGTGTTCCTGAAGGGCTCGGATGCCATCAAGCTGATCTCCGACACCGCGATCAACTCGGTCGCGAAATTCCCCGTCAACAAGGCCAAGCAGTACGTCCCCACGACCGCGTCGGGCCACGTGATCGGCGACGGCATCCTCTTCCGCGAGGCCGAGGACGAGTACGTGTACGTCGGTCGCGCCCCCGCGTCGAACTGGCTCATGTTCCACGGCGAGACCGGCGGCTACGCGAACCTCGATGTCGAGGTCGACCGTCGCTCGAACTCGCGCCCCTACGGTGACGCGGTCGCACGCAAGTACTACCGCTTCCAGATCCAGGGCCCCAACGCCTGGGCCGTGATCGAGAAGCTCAACGGCGGTCCGCTCGAGAAGCTCGGCTTCTTCAACATGTCGGAGATGAAGATCGGCGGCATGAACGTCCGCACTCTCCGTCACGGTATGGCCGGCGCCCCGGGCCTCGAGATCTGGGGACCCTACGCCGATCACCACAAGATCCGCGACATCATCGTCGAGGCCGGCGCCGAGTTCGGGCTGCTGCCCGTGGGCTCGCGCGCCTACCCGTCGAACACGCTCGAGTCGGGCTGGATCCCCTCGCCGCTTCCCGCCATCTACACCGGCGCCGAAGAGCAGGCGTACCGCAACTGGCTGCCGGCGAACTCGTACGAGGCCACCGGCACCCTAGCCGGATCCTTCGTGTCCGAGAACATCGAGGACTACTACCTGACCCCCTGGGAGCTGGGCTACGGCTCGTTCGTGAAGTTCGACCATGACTTCATCGGTCGCGACGCGCTCGAGAAGATGGACCCCGCCGCGCAGCGCAAGAAGGTCACCCTCGCGTGGAACGCCGACGACCTCGGCAAGGTCTGGACGTCGCTGCTGAACGTCGACGGCCCGAACTACAAGTTCTTCGACCTGCCGCTGGCCAACTACGGCTCGGCCAACTACGACGCCGTCGTGGATGCCGATGGCACGGTCGTCGGCTACTCGATGTTCACCGGCTACTCCTCGAACGAGCGCCGCGGCCTGTCGCTGGCCACCGTGTCGCCCGATGTCCCCGAGGGCACCGAGCTGCGCGTGGTCTGGGGCGAGCCGAACGGTGGCTCGAAGAAGGCCTCCGTCGAGCCGCACGAGCAGACCGACGTGCGCGTCGTCGTCAGCCCCGTGCCGTACTCGACCGTCGCCCGCCAGACCTACCAGGGCGGATGGCGCACCGGCTACCAGAACGACTGATCAGCCCGTAACCCGCGAGACTGCATCCTGCCCGCGAGACAGCACACGCAACACGCTGTCTCGCGGCGCGGAGGCAGTCTCGCGGCGTATCGGTAGCATCACGGGAGCGGATTCGACCGGAAGGAGTGGCCCGATGAGCCTTCGCTACGCGCTGCTCGCGCTGTTGCGGGTCGGACCGCTGTCGGGGTACGAGCTGGCAAAGCAGTTCACCCAGTCCGTCGGCCACGTCTGGCATGCGCCGGACTCGCAGATCTATCCCGAGCTGCGCAAGATGGAAGCCGACGGCCTGGTCGAGGCCGAGGAGCAGGCGCGCGGCGAGCGCGGCACTCGTCGCATGTATCACGTCACGGATGCCGGAAACCAGGCGTTCCTCGACTGGATGGCTTCACCTCTCGAGTACCAGCGCGTACGCGACCCTGCCCACTTGCGCGCCGCGTACTTGGAGTCGGCATCACCGGATGCTGCGCGGGCGTTCTTCCTCCGCCACATCGAACAGTGGGAGGGCGAACTGGCCCAGTGGGAGGGCGAGATCCGCAAGATCGATCTCATCGATCCCCCAAACCCCATGCTCGAGCGCCGTCTGAAGGCCTCCCCTGTCGACGAACACGAACGCATCGTCGCGTACAAGCACTTCACCTACGAGGGACTCGTCGAGCGCGCGAAGGGTGAGATCGCCTGGGCCCAGCGCGGTCTGGCGCTGGTCGACAAGCTCGACCCCAGCGAGTGAGCGCCGTCGCGTCTCGGTGCGCGACTCAGTGCACGGCCTCCATGAGATCGGCTCCCAGGACACGGAACGCGTCGTGCACGCGAAGCCGGTCAAGCGGGGTCTCTTCCGCGAACTGAACGATCATCGCGTAGGCGACTCCTGCTCGCGTCCCGGCAAGAACCCCCGCTTCAGCCCGGATGCCGCGGTCGCGTCCGGTCTTGTTCACCAGCAGCAACTGGTCGGCGCTGCCCCCGTGGGCCAGGGGATCGAGGCCTGTCGCGCCGGCGGCCAGGCCGAGGTCCGTGTTCAGTGCAAGCCAGCCGATGACCTGCGCGCTCACCGACGCCGACACCGCTCGACCGTTCGCGAGCGCCGAGAACAACGACGTGAGCTCGCGGGTCGTGGATAGCGCGAGGTGAGGAGCATCATCGGGCCCCCGGTCTTCGCGAACACGGTCGAGCAGCGCAGTTCGGGTGAGTCCGAGGTGCTGAATCCGCTCTCGCACGGGGTCCAGTCCCACGAGGTCGATGAGCGCATTGGTCGCGAGCGGATCCGCTGCCGCAGCCGTCAGCACAGCCAGATCGCACACCGCGAGGTCCTCGGTCGCAAAGTGGCGCCAGAGCCCAGCCGAGATGTGCTGCTCCCGGGGTGGACGCGAAACCGTCTCCGTATGATCCAGTCGGCCCGCCTCCAGCGCCGCCGAGGTCTCGACCAGCAGCGGAACGATGCCGAGCTGAGCGACCGGGAGGGTGATGAAGGCATCCCCAGCACGAGGTCTGACCCGCGATCAAGATCGGTGACGCACACCGAGACGCGGCCGCCGGTGCTCGCGATCTCTTCGAGCGCGTGCATCGTCGCGGCGAAGGAAGGCGCGCGGCCAGACGCCTGACGTGACCGTCGCGAATCCGCGCGATGATCCGCGCGCGACGTGCGGGGTGGTGTGCCCACCGTGGGATCCTTCCCGTGTTCGGGTGGGGGGATTCTAGGTGATCAACCTCACCAGATGGTGACGCGCTCGGCGGGGTCGAGCCACAGCTCGTCAGCCTCGGTCACCTCGAAGGCGTCATAGAAGGCATCCACGTTGCGCACGATCTGATTGCAGCGGAACTCGTTCGGCGAATGCGGGTCGATCGTGAGCAGCCGGATGGTCTCGGCATCTCGGCCCTTCTGCTGCCAGATCTGACCCCAGCTCAGCAGGAGGCGCTGGATGCCGGTGTATCCGTCGATGACCGGTGCCGGTTCACCGTCGAGGGAGATCTCGTACGCCTTGATCGCGATGCCGAGGCCGCCGAGGTCGCCGATGTTCTCACCGATCGTGAGGGCGCCGTTGACGTGGTGTTTCTCGTCGAGGCCGCGCGGGGTGAGCGCGTCGTACTGCTCGATCAGACTCTTGGTGCGCTGCTCGAAGGCCGCGCGATCGTCTTCTGTCCACCAGTCCCGTAGCGAACCGTCGCCGTCGAAGCGGCTCCCCTGGTCGTCGAAGCCGTGACCGATCTCGTGGCCGATCACCGCTCCGATGCCGCCATAGTTCGCGGCAGGGTCGCGGTCCACGTCGAAGAACGGGTACTGCAGGATCGCCGCGGGGAAGACGATCTCGTTCATCAGCGGGTTGTAATACGCGTTGACGGTCTGTGGCGTCATGAACCACTCGTCACGGTCGATCGGCTGCCCCACCTTCGCGAGTTGACGGTCGTGCTCGACCCGGTGCGAGCGGCGTGCGTTGCCGACGAGATCAGTGGCGTCGATCTCGAGCGCGGAGTAGTCCTTCCACGTCACCGGGTACCCGATCTTCGGGGTGAAGGCGTCGAGCTTGGCCAGGGCGCGTTCCCGCGTCTCGGGGCTCATCCATTCGAGGGCACGGATGCTGCGCCGATACGCCTCGATGAGGTTCGCGACCAGTTCGTCCATCGCGTCCTTCGCGGCGGGCGGAAAGTGTCGCTCGACGTAGACGCGGCCGACGGCTTCGCCCATCGCGCCTTCGACGAGGCTGACCCCGCGCTTCCAGCGCTCCCGGATCGTCGGCACACCCGTGAGCTGGGTCCCGTAGAAGCTGAAGTTCTCGGCGATGAACTCGTCCGACAGCAGCGGGGCAGCTCCCCGGATGACGGCGAATCGCAGCCACGCCTTCCAGTCCTCCAGTCGCCCGGCACTCAGCAGGCCGCCGAGCGACTCGATGAAGCTCGGCTGGTAGACGACGACCTCGTCGAAGGCCGTCTCCTTCCCGGGAGCCAGCGCCGACAGCCACGGCGCGAGGTCGAGACCGGCCATCTCCAGAACCTGCGTCCACGTCCGCAGGTTGTACGTTGCCACAGCATCCCGACTGCGCACGTTGTCCCAGTGGTGCGAGGCGAGCTCGGTCTCGAGGGCAACGATGCGGTCGGCATCCGTTGCGGCGTCCGTCACGCCGGCGAGGGTCAGCATCCGTTCGATGTGCGCACGGAACTCGCGGCGTGTCTCATCGAAGTTCTCGAGCCGGTAGTAGCTCTCGTCGGGAAGCGACAGCCCGCCCTGCACGATGAAGGGAACATAACGCTCAGGGTTTCCGGGGTCCGGCTCGACGTAGAGGCCGAACAGCCCCGACACGCCATCGCGCTCGAGAGAACCGAGCGTCGTCAACAGCTCGGGAATCGATGAGATCGCGTCGACGGCCGCGAGCTGACTGGCGATCGGCGTCGCCCCGAGCGCCGCGATGCGCTCGGTGTCCATGAAGCTCGTGTACAGATCGCCGATCTTGCGGGTCTCGGTGCCGGGCTCGGCATCCGTGCTCTCCTCGATGATCGCGCGCACATCCTTCTCGGCCTGCTCGGCGATGAGGTGGAACGACCCCCAGCGAGCCTTGTCGTCCGGAATCTCCGTCCGATCCAGCCACGCGCCGTTGACGTGGCGGAAGAGGTCGTCTTGCGGGCGGATGTCGGCAGAAAGCTCTTCCAGCGGGAGGCCAGAGACGGTCGCGTCGGTCATGTCCTCCAGAATAAGCACGTCGGCTATGCGCGATCCCTGCGCGACGGGAACACCGGGCGAACAGCGGGTGGATGCAGCATCCGTTCGCGGAGGTCTTCGTAGATGGGGCGCGTGCGCAGTGCCGCGGCGACGAGGATCGCACACACGGATGCCGCCAGCATCGGCGCGAGCACGGTCGCGACGGCTGTCATCTCGACCACGACCGCGATTCCGGTGAGCGGCGCGCGGATCGTGGCGGCAAACATCGAGGTCATGCCGACGAGCACGAACACGACGACCGTCGTATCGGCGATCTCCGGCAGAACCAGCTTGGCAAGCGATCCGCACAGCGCTCCCCACAGCGCACCGATCGCGAGGAGCGGCGCGAACAGACCCCCGGGGGTTCCGGCGGCGTAGGAGAGGGGCCCCGCCAAGAACCGGATGACGAGGGTCGCGGCGAGCACGAGGGGGATGAGGGAGTCGCCCTGGAGCAGCCCCTGCGAGATCGGGTCACCACCGCCGGCACCGAGCGGATCGAAGAACAGCAGAAGGCCGACGGCACCGCCGATGATCGCCGCCTGGGCGACCGGCGGGACGCGGCGCGCTGCTCGCGCGGCGGTCAGGAAGCCGAGGATGAGTCGGTTGTAACCGGCACCGAGGACGCCCGTCAGTAAGCCGAAGACGGCGAAAACCCCGACCTGCGCGAGGTCGGGCGGCGGCACCGGCTTCACGTCGAAGATCGGCGCGTTG
The DNA here is from genome assembly GCF_015565955.1 of Microbacterium schleiferi. Lineage (NCBI taxonomy): Bacteria > Bacillati > Actinomycetota > Actinomycetes > Micrococcales > Microbacteriaceae > Microbacterium > Microbacterium schleiferi. Next base: position 3,057,206 of record NZ_CP064760.1, read on the forward strand.
CCGACGACGATCCACGCCGTGGCCACAGCTACCGCAACGCCCGTCAAGGTCGGAAGCACGATGCGCGCCCGCACCGACTGGGCGACTTCTTCGATGACGAAGAGGGACCCGCCGAGGGGCGCATTGAAGGCAACGGCAAGGCCCGCGCCCGACAGTGCGGAATGAAGGGTGCGGGCATCCGCGGCGGGCCTGCGGCTTCGGCGTGCCGCCTCGGCGCCGAGCACCGCGCCGATGTGGACCGTCGGACCTTCGCGACCGAGCACCATTCCGGACCCGATCGAGAGCACGCCGCCGACGAACTTGGCCACGAGCACCCCCAGCGCGCTCGGGGGCTCTTCGCCGCGTTCGACCGCCTCGACGTACTGGATGCCGCTCCCCGCCGCCTGCGGCACCCATTTCACGAGAAGCGCAGCCAACGTCGCGCCGATCCCGGTGACGGCGATCGCGATCACCCATCCCCATCCGGGCTGGTCGTGGGCGAACGCGAAGACCTGGATGCGCAGGTGCTCGGCCTGGTCGATGCACCAGCGGAACGCCCCACCGAGCAGTCCCACCCCGAGCCCCGCGACCGCGGCGAGCAGCATGAGGATCGCGATCTGCCGCGCAGCGCCGCTGCCGCCATCCGGAGTCTTCACCGACGACGTGTTGCCCGCCATCTCCGCTCCTGCCCGGGCACCCCGCGGCACCCTTCCTGCACAGCCATCGTGGCATCCACACCGCTCGTTTGCCGCACGTCGCGGGCGACGGATGCCGCCCACCGCGTGTCGCGGCACACGAACAGCGAAGCGAGCCCGGCCCCGATAGGGGTGCAGCGAGGGATGTCACGGGGCGAGTGCGGCGCGCATCATCCGGTGACGTGGCGTCGAACCCTAGGCTCGGCTCGTGCACTCTCGACCCGCCGGGGCCCCCTCGTCGCTGAACCGCGACATCCTGCGGCTCGCGGTGCCGGCACTGGGTGCGCTCATGGCCGAGCCGCTGTTCCTGATCGTCGATTCGGCGCTGGTCGGACACCTCGGCACCGTGCCACTGGCTGCCCTGGGCATAGCGTCGGCGATCCTGCAGACGATCGTCGGGCTCATGGTCTTCCTCGCGTATTCGACGACGCCGGCCGTCGCGCGCCGCTTCGGTGCCGGCGACGCGCGGTCGGCGGTCTCGGTGGGAATCGACGGACTCTGGCTCGCGCTCGGGCTCGGCGCACTCCTGGCTCTGGCCGGGTCGCTCGCGACACCGCCGCTTGTCTCTCTCTTCGGCGCCTCGGAACAGGTCGCCGCCGATGCCGTGACTTACCTCCAGATCTCGATGTGGGGTCTGCCCGCGATGCTCATCGTGTTCGCCGCGACCGGACTGCTGCGGGGAATGCAAGACACCGTCACACCGCTGTGGATCGCGGCCGCGGGCTTCGGCGCGAACGCGGCACTGAACGCGCTGTTCATCTACGGCCTCGGATGGGGAATCGCCGGCTCGGCGGTCGGGACGGTGCTCGCCCAGTGGGGCATGGTCGTCGCCTACGTCGGCGTCATCGGCCGCCTGGCGCGCCGGCATTCGGCGCAGGTCCGCCCGTCGGCCCGCGGCGTACGCGGCTCGGCCCGCACGGGCGGTTGGCTGTTCCTGCGGACGGTGTCGCTGCGGATCGCGCTGCTGACCACCGTCGCTGTCGCGACGGGCCTGGGCACGGAGGAACTGGCCGGCTGGCAGGTCGCGTACACGATCTTCTCGGCGGCGGCGTTCGCCCTCGACGCCCTCGCGATCGCGGCCCAAGCGCTCATCGGAAAGTCCCTCGGCGAAGAGGACCACGCCCGGGTGCGCAAGGTCCTCCAGCGAACGAGCGCGTGGGGGCTGTGGTTCGGCATCGTCGTCGGGGCGGGGGTCGCTGCGGCATCCGGGGTCATCGGTATTCTCTTCACCGGCGACTCGGAGCTTGCCGCGATCGTGCAGCCCGCTCTGCTCGTGCTCGCCGTCGCCCAACCCCTGTGCGGGATCGTCTTCGTCTGGGACGGCGTGCTCATCGGCGCGGGCGACGCGCGGTACCTCGCGATCGCCGGCGCGCTGAACCTCGTGCCCTTCCTTCCCGCGCTCGCGCTCGTCGCGGTCTTCCATCCGGGCGGAGCGGCGGGTCTGGCGTGGCTTGCCGTCGCGTTCTTCGGCGTCTACATGCTCGCTCGCGCCGCGACGCTCGGCTGGCGATTGCGCGGCCACGCGTGGCTCGGCTCTACCCTCAACGTATGACGCCCGAGAGCCCCTCCTCCCCGTCGCTTCAGGTGCGGCGCAAACCGCACCGGCAGAGCACGGATGCCGAGATGCTGCGCGAGATCCTCACCGAAGGCCTCGTCGCCCACGTGGGGTTCGTCCGCGACGGGATGCCGATCGTGCTCCCCTACCTCTACGGCGTCGGTGATCTCGGTGAGGGACCCGTTCTGCTGTTGCACGGGTCGACCGGCGGTGGGCTGTTCCTGGATGCCGGCGGCGACGGGATGCCGGTCTCGGTCACGGTCACGCACGTCGATGGACTCGTCTTCGCGGCATCCACATTCGAGAGCTCGGCGAACTATCGCAGCGCCGTCGTGTTCGGAAACGCGCGGGTTGTTCCCGAAGACCTGCGCGATCAGGCGCTGTGGCAGGTCTCCGACCACCTCATGCCCGGCCGGCGCGCCGAGGTGCGGGAGATGACGCGCAAGGAGGTTCGCGCGACGCAGGTGCTGCAGGTCCCGCTCGATCAGGCAAGCATCAAGGTCCGCTTCGACGGCGTCGGCGACACCGAGGATGACGGCGAAGATCACACCGTCTGGGCGGGGGTCGTCCCGCTGGCCGTCCGCGCGGGCTCACCGGTCGGTTCACCGGTGACCCGCGCGACGGGCGCTGCAGATGCGGCATCCGTCACCGCCTTCACACGCAGGCTCGGCGAGCTCGCTGACGAGCGGGAGGCCCGGCTGCGCGAGCTCATGCAGCCCTGAGCGGGCCCGACCGGGCCTACGTCCCGTCCCGCACGGCGCGCGCGAAATCGGTCACCTGCGACCGCAGGGCCGCGATTCGACGATCCCGCGCCGCCTCACGGTCGAACCCGAGGTAGGCCGAGGGCGGGAGCTTTCGCACGTTGACCGAGCACTCGAAGTTCTCGCAGACCAGGATGCCGACCGTATCGCCGCGGCGACCGGCATCGCCGGCGCGCTTGGCAGCGAACATCACGACATCGTTGGGGAGTTGGATGTCGTTGCACCAGGAGCATTGCGGCCTGCTGCGGGGCCGGGCATCCGTCTGCCGCAGGAGGATGCCGACCGGTTCGTCGTCGAGTTCCACGATGACCGATGCGAGCTTCGGAAGCTTCGGATCGCGGAATCCGAGATAGTCCAGCGACTCCCAGTCCCGGGATTCCAGGTCGGTGGGAAGGATGAGGTTCTTGCGCTCGCTGCGCGAGGCGTTGAGGAAGGACGCCCGAATCTGGGCATCGGTGAGCGGACGCATATGCGTGCCTTTCGGAAGAGGTGACGGCGCAGCGAATGTCTCGAACCGGAACTGGTCACAAGCCAGAACCGACGAGGATCGCTCAGCACGTCGCGGGAAGGGGTATTCCGGCTGCGAGGCAGTCGGTGCGGGCGAGAAGCCCGCCGGGAGGGAGCGCGGCCTCAGGCCGTCGTGCCCGCCGACGCAGAGCGCGTCGACATCCTCCAGCCACCCGCAGGCGTCGTCTGTCCGTTCACGTCCGGCAGTCTACGCCGCTCGACCGGGTCGGCGGCGGCGCCCCTCGCGGCTTAGGCCCACCGGCGACACCACTCGTACATCACGACTGCCGCTGCCGCCGCGGCGTTGATCGAGCGGGTCGAGCCGTACTGCGCGATCTCGACGCTGCCGGATGCCGCGGCCAGCGCCTCGTCCGACAGGCCCGGACCTTCCTGCCCGAACAGCAGCACGCAGGCCTGCGGCAGGTCTGCGAGCGGGAGCGGACGCGAACCCTCGACGTTGTCGACCGCGATCACCGGCAGTCCCGCGGCATCCGCCCAGGCGGCGAACGCCGCGACATCCTCGTGGTGGCGCACGTGCTGATAGCGGTCGGTGACCATCGCGCCGCGCTTGTTCCAGCGACGGCGCCCGATGATGTGCACCTCGGCGGCGAGGAACGCGTTGGCGCTGCGGACGATGGAGCCGATGTTGAGATCGTGCTGCCAGTTCTCGATCGCGACGTGAAACGGATGCCGCTTCTCGTCGAGGTCAGCCACGATCGCGTCCATCCGCCAGTAGCGGTACCGGTCAACGACGTTGCGGCGGTCTCCCTCGGCAAGGAGCTCGGGATCCAGGCGCGGGTCATCGGGCCAGTTCGCGGGCCCGCCAGGCCACGGCCCGACGCCGTGCGACAGCTCCGGCTCGCTGCCGGGCTCGGTCTCGTCGTGCACGTCGAGCAATCTATCCGACAGTCGCAGGACCACCGCCATTCCGGTCAGGCAGGTCACTCGGGCGCGCCCGTGTCGAGTGTTTTCGGCTGCCCGAAATATCGCTAGAGTTTTCGGTATGCCGAAGACGCCCCCCGCCGTGCCCACTCCCGCGGTGTCGATGCGTGTGCGCGCTCCCCGGCTGGTGTGGCTGCTCGGTCCGGCGATGGTGGCAGGCGTCGCGTACCTGGACCCCGGCAACGTCGCGAGCAATATGACAGCCGGCGCGCGCTACGGGTATCTGCTGGTGTGGGTCGTCGTCGTCGCCAACGTCATGGCGTGGCTCATCCAGTACCTGTCAGCGAAGCTCGGCGTCGTCACGGGCGAGAGCCTGCCTCAGGCACTCGGGAGCAGGATCCGCGGCACATGGGGCCGGCGCCTGTACTGGCTTCAGGCCGAACTCGTGGCGATGGCCACCGATGTCGCCGAGATCATCGGCGGTGCCGTGGCACTGAACCTGCTGTTCGGCATCCCGCTGCTGTGGGGCGGGGTCATCACCGGGGTCGTCTCCCTCGGCCTGCTGATCATCCAGTCGCGGCGCGGGGCCAGGCCGTTCGAAATCGTCATCATCGGGCTGGTGGTTCTCATCGCGGTCGGTTTCACAGCCGGCGTTTTCGTCGCGCCGCCCGACCCGGCGGGCATCGCCTCGGGCCTCGTTCCTCGCTTCGAGGATGCCGGGTCGGTGCTGCTGGCAGCATCCATTCTCGGCGCGACAGTCATGCCGCACGCGATCTACGCGCACTCGGCACTCAGCCGTGACCGGTTCACCCCGACAGCGACGGCTCCGCCGTTCACCCCGGGCTCGGCCGCTGCCGATCTCGAGACCGGTCGCGGGGTCTCGACGCGGCGACTTCTCACCGCGACGCGCTGGGATGTCACGATCGCCATGATCATCGCGGGCACCGTCAACCTCTGCATCCTGCTGCTGGCTGCCGCGAACCTCGCCGGGGTGCCCGGCACCGACTCACTCGAGGGCGCATATGCGGCGCTCCGGGACGGGCTCGGCCCGATCATCGCGACACTGTTCGCGGTCGGCCTGCTCGCGAGCGGACTGGCCTCGACCGCCGTGGGTGCCTATGCGGGTGCCGAGGTCATGAGCGGCCTGCTGCGCATCCGGGTACCGCTCGTGGTTCGGCGTCTTGTCACGCTCATTCCGGCTCTGCTGATCCTCGGGCTCGGTGTGGACCCGACCGTCGCTCTGGTCCTCAGCCAAGTGGTGCTCTCCTTCGGGATCCCGTTCGCCCTCGTTCCGCTCGTGTGGCTCACCGCGCGCCGCGGCGTGCTCGGCGCCTTCCGGAATCGCCCCGCCACGACCATCCTCGGCATCGTGTCAGCGGGGCTGCTGATCACGCTGAACCTCGTGCTGTTGTGGCTCGTTTTCACTGGCGCGTGATCGGGCGAGCCGGTACCCCCGGGTAGGGTTTCGGCATGCCCTCACCGGCCATCGACGACTACCTGAAGACGGTCTACCACCACACCGAGTGGCAGACCGAGCGGATCACCCCCTCGCAGCTCGCCGCCGAACTCGGGCTCGCGCCCTCGAGCGTGACCGAGATGGTCCGCAAGCTCGCGGCACAGGGGCTCGTCACGCATCGCCCCTACGGGCCGATCTCGCTCACGGCATCCGGCGAGCGCCGCGCCGCTGCCGTCATCCGTCGTCACCGCCTCATCGAGACCTGGCTCGTGCGCGAGTTCGGCTACACCTGGGCCGAGGTCCACGAAGAGGCCGAGGTTCTCGAACACGCCATCAGCGACCGCCTGCTCGCCGGGATCGACGAACGCCTCGGATTCCCCCGGTTCGACCCCCACGGCGACGCGATTCCGGATGTCGAGGGCGCGGTATCGCGGGAGCCGTTCGTCGTGCTCGCCGATGCTCCCCCCGGACACTGCGGGCGCGTGCTCCGCGTCTCGGACCGCATTCCCGGACTCCTGGAGTCGCTGGATGCGGCATCCATCGACGTGGGCACCGTCATCTGTGTCCGCGGCCCGGAGCTCGTCGACGTCGACGGCCGCGACGTGACGCTGCCGGCAACAGCGCCCGACGCCATTTGGCTGACCGCCTGACCCCTCGCGCGGGAGGTTCAGTCGCGACCCGTCAGCGGGCGACGGATGCCGCGCCGAACGGCCAGCGGGTCCGCGTTGCCGCTTCGCAGGCTTCCCAGATACGCGCGAGGCGCTCGGGGTCGCGCACGATCCGCGGAAGGCGCGACCGCCGCGGATCACCCTTGACGATGTAGCGCGGTCCCCAGATCTGTCCTCCCGAGATCGACGGGTCGACCAGCGCCCGCACGAGCGGCCACGCCCCGTGTTCCTTGGACTGGGTGAAAGGCGTCTGCAGGTTGTCGACGAACCGGGTGATCTTGCTCGGTTGATTCACCCCGTGAAGGCCCGGAGTACGACCGCTGGTCGAGTATCCCGGGTGCACGACGACACTGTCGACGGGCACGCCGTGCTCGCGGAGGCGACGATCGGCTTCAAGCCCGAGGGCGGTTGTCACGACCTTCGACTGCACGTAGGCGCGCCACCCCGAGTACTCCTCGGTCAGCTGGAGGTCGACCGGATCGTAGGGCGTGAGCGAGATCGACATACTCCCGAGCCACACCATTCGTCCACCCGAACGGGCCAGCGGAACCAGCAACTCGCCAGCAAGCGCGAAGTGTCCGAGCGCGTTGGTGGCCACCACGACCTCGGCCCCCTCGGAGGTCGTCTCGCGACGCCGGGGAGGGTGCACGATGCCGGCGTTGAGAAGGACGCCGTCCAGCGGCCCCCGGGTCCGCAAGGATGCCGCGGCCGAACGGATCGAGCCCTGCTTGGCGGTGTCGATGATGAGAGATTCGATATCGGCATCCGGAACGCGGCCGGCAAGGGTCGCCCGCGCGGCGGAGAGTCGCTTGGGATTGCGCCCCGACATGATCACATGTGCTCCGGCGCGGGCCAGTTGCTCGCTCGCGAAGTACCCGAGACCGGCGTTGGAGCCCGTGACGAGGTACGACTGCCCGGACAGGTCGGGCAGCGACTCGGGGTCCCACCGCCTACGCGCCACGTGATCGACACTAGACCTCTCGGGGCGGGATACGCTGTGGCCATGCGGACCCGAGCAGACGTGGAATGCTGGCTCACCGACATGGACGGCGTGCTCGTCCACGAGAACATCCCCGTCCCGGGGCGGCGGACGTGATCGAGCGATGGCGCGAGCAGGGAGTTCCCTTCCTCGTGCTGACGAACAACTCGATCTTCACGCCGCGCGACCTCAGCGCCAGGCTGCGGGCATCCGGCCTCGTCGTTCCCGAAGAGGCGATCTGGACCTCGGCGCTGGCGACCGCTGACTTCTTGCGCGGGCAGGCCCCCGGAGCATCCGCGTTCGTGATCGGGGAGGCTGGCCTGACCACGGCCCTCCACGAGGCCGGCTTCATCATGACCGAGAACGATCCCGACTACGTCGTGGTCGGCGAGACGCGCAACTACTCGTTCGAGGCCATCACAAAGGCCATCCGCGCGATCGCCGGCGGCGCGAGATTCATCGCGACGAACCCCGACGCGACCGGCCCCTCCGCGGAGGGAGTCCTTCCTGCAACCGGGGCCATCACGGCCCTCATCACGAAAGCCACCGGCAAAGAGCCGTACGTCGTCGGCAAGCCGAACCCGATGATGTTCCGCTCAGCACTGAACCGCATCGGCGCGCACTCCGAGTCCACCGGGATGATCGGCGACCGGATGGACACCGACATCGTTGCGGGCATCGAAGCGGGCCTTCACACGGTGCTCGTCCTGACCGGGATCAGCGACCCGGCCGAGATCGAGCGCTACCCCTTCCGACCCGACGAGATCCTGACCTCGATCGCCGATTTGCTGCCCGCCGAGCCGCGGGAGTCGGAGTTCCCGGAGAACCTCTGATGGGATTCGTCGACGACGGCGAGCGCATCGAAGTCCCGGATGCCGCAACCTGGCGCGCCTGGCTCGAAGACAACCACGCGACCTCAAAGGGTGCGTGGCTCGTGCGGGCACGCCCGGGGTCGGGCCTGCAGGTCGTCGAGTACGAGGATGCCATCCGCCAGGCGCTGTGCTTCGGCTGGATCGACGGGCCTGCGCGCTCCTTCGACGAGGTGCGCGGCGGGCTCTGGTTCACGCCGCGCAGGCCCGCCAGCGGATGGGCCGCGACGAACAAGGCCCGCGTCGCGATCCTCGAGGCTGAGGGGCTCCTGGCCGAGGCCGGCATCCGGGCGATCGCGCTCGCCAAGGCGAACGGTTCGTGGTCGGTGCTCGACGGGGCCGAGGCGGGAATCGACCCTCCGGACCTGATCGCGGCCCTGGATGCCAACCCGACCGCGCGCGCGAACTGGGACGGGTTTTCGCTGTCTGCCCGCAAGTACGGACTGCAGCAGATCGCGCTTGCCAAGCGTCCCGAGACCCGCGCGGCACGGATCGCGAAGATCGTCGCAGGCGCCGCGGAAGGGAGACGACCGTGAACGAGGTCGAACAGTCGCTGCTGCTCTGGACCTCACTGGTCATCATCAGCGGCGCGCTCGTTGTGGCCGTGTGGCAGTGGTGGCGCAGCCGCGGAGGACGGGACGACGACTGACGCCGACTCGGTGGGTTACTGGGGCTGCAGTCCCAGATCGTCGAGGTCGATCGCGGCGAGCCAGGTCAGTCCCGCATCCTCGATCGCCTGCTGAGCGCCGGTCTTGCGATCGACGATCACCGCGACAGCTACCGGCTCGGCGCCCTCGCGGCGCAGCGCCTCGACAGCCTTGAGCGCCGACTGACCCGTCGTCGAGGTGTCCTCGAGCACGACGACGCGCTTGCCGACGACGTCCGCCCCCTCGACCTGGCGGCCGCGACCGTGGTCCTTGGGCTCCTTGCGGACGACGAACGCGTCGAGCGGATGCTCCGTCCCGACCGACGCGTGCATGACGGCGTTCGCGATCGGGTCGGCGCCGAGGGTGAGGCCACCGACCGCGACGACGGTGTCGGCATCCGTCCCGAGGCCCGTGCGCACGAGGTCGAGCATGATCCGCCCGATCGCGGGTGCTGCCCGGTGATCGAGCGTGAGCTTGCGCATGTCGACGTAGTACGAGGCCTTCTTGCCGCTGGAGAGCGTGAAGTCCCCGTGGAAGACCGCTTCCGCGCCGATCAAGGCGATGAGGGCTTGGCGGTCGGCTTCGAGTTCGGGCGTGGAGGAAGCGGTCACGACCCGAGTCTAAGGAAAGAACGGCCGATGTTTCCGAGACATATGCCGGCGACGTATGGCGACGGCTCCTAGATTGGTGTAGCTCGGACCTCACCTCATCGCCGAGGACGATGGTCCCGAAGCTGCGTCGGGCCCGCCGATAGAGTCGGCCCGTTCGCGGAACCCGCACGCAGGAAGCAAGGGAGTGCGCACATGACCCGCATCGGCATCGTCGCGGAGCGAGGCGGCGAAACCCGCATCGCCCTCACCCCGCCCACCGTCGTCCGGCTGCTCGCCCTCGGGTACGAGGTCGCGGTCGAGGCGGGCGCGGGCGCGGCATCCGCGTTCCCCGATGCTGCGTACGTGGATGCCGGCGCCGAGGTCACCGATCGCGCTGGCGCGTGGGGAGCGGACATCGTCGCGACCGTGACCGCGCCGGGGGCGGAGGACGTGGCTCTGCTGCGCGACGGGGCGACGGTGATCGGGATGCTGGCCCCGGCGTTCCGACCCGAGATCCGGGAGTCCCTCGCGACGCGCGGCATCACGGCACTCTCGCTGGATGCCGTGCCGCGTATATCTCGGGCGCAGTCGATGGACGTGCTCAGCTCGATGGCGAACATCTCGGGCTACCGGGCTGTCGTCGAAGCCGCGCACGAGTTCGGCCGATTCTTCACGGGGCAGGTGACCGCCGCGGGAAAGGTCCCGCCGGCGAAGGTGCTGGTCGCCGGCGCGGGCGTGGCGGGACTGGCCGCGATCGGTACAGCCGCGAGCCTCGGCGCGATCGTCCGCGCCACCGACCCGCGACCCGAGGTCGCCGATCAGGTCACGTCGGTCGGCGGCGAGTACCTCCCCGTCGAGGTCGACGAGGTCATGGAGTCCTCCGACGGCTACGCGAAGGCAACCAGCGAGGCCTATGACCGCCGCGCCGCCGAGATCTACACCGAGCAGGCAGCGGACGTCGACATCATCATCACCACCGCGCTCATCCCGGGTCGGGCCGCACCGCGGCTGATCACGGCATCCGACGTCGCCCAGATGAAACCGGGCAGCGTCATCGTCGACATGGCGGCAGTACAGGGCGGCAATGTCGAGGGGTCGGTGGCCGGCGAGCGCGTCGTGACCGAGAACGGCGTCACGATCCTCGGCTACACGGATCTCGCGGGCAGGCTCCCCGCCCAGTCATCGCAGCTGTACTCCACGAACGTCTACAACCTCATCGCTCTGCTGACCCCCGGCAAGGACGGGCAGCTGGCGATCGACTTCGACGACATCGTGCAGCGCGGCGTCACCGTCGTCCGTGATGGTGAGTCGACCTGGCCCCCGCCTCCGGTGCAGGTTTCGGCAGCGCCGAAGCCGGTGGCTGCCGAGCCCCCGGCGAAGCCCGAACCCAAGATGGCGCCCGCGTGGCGCACACCGGTACTGCTCGGGGCCGCGGCGCTGCTGCTGTTCGCGGTCACCGCAACGGCACCACCGCCGATCCCCCAGCACTTCACCGTTCTGGTGTTGTCGATCATCATCGGCTTCTTCGTGATCGGAAAGGTCCACCACGCTCTTCACACGCCCCTCATGAGCGTCACAAATGCCATCTCGGGCATCATCGTGGTCGGCGCGATGCTCCAGTTGGCATCGGGCGTGCTGGTCGTCCAGATCCTCGCGGCGATCGCCGTCCTGCTGGCCAGCATCAACATCTTCGGAGGCTTCGCCGTGACCCGGAGAATGCTCGCGATGTTCTCGAAAGGTACTGACCGATGAGCGCGTCGATCGCCGCATCCGTGGCCACCGCGGCCTACCTCGTCGCCGCGCTGCTGTTCATCCTGAGCCTGCACGGGCTCAGCAAGCACGAGACCGCCCGCCGCGGTGTGCTCTTTGGCATCGGCGGCATGGTCATCGCGATCGCCGCGACGATCTGGCTCACCGTCGAGCAGCTGTGGGGGCAGCCTCAGGCCACGATCGGACTCACGCTGCTGGTCATCGCCGTTCTCGTCGGCGGCTCGATCGGCCTCTGGCGGGCGCGGGTCGTCGAGATGACGGGGATGCCCGAACTCATCGCCCTGCTGCACAGCTTCGTCGGACTCGCCGCGGTCATCGTCGGATGGAACGGCGCCCTCGATCCCGGTCATATGGATGAGGCGCTCCTCGGCATCCATCACGCCGAGGTGTTCATCGGGGTCTTCATCGGCGCCGTGACGTTCACGGGATCGATCGTCGCGTTCCTCAAGCTCTCGGCCCGGATCTCATCCAAGCCGCTCATGCTGCCGGGTAAGAACGCCCTCAATCTCGGCGCGCTGGTCGCGTTCGTCGGGCTCACCGTCTGGTACGTCATCACCCCCGACCTGTGGCTGCTGATCGTCGTGACAGTCCTCGCGCTCCTGCTCGGCTGGCACCTCGTGGCCTCCATCGGTGGCGGCGATATGCCTGTCGTCGTCTCGATGCTCAACAGCTACTCGGGCTGGGCTGCTGCGGCGGCGGGCTTCATCCTCAGCAACGACTTGCTCATCGTCACCGGCGCACTCGTCGGGTCTTCGGGCGCCTACCTGTCGTACATCATGTGCCGCGCCATGAACCGCTCGTTCATCTCGGTGATCGCGGGAGGCTTCGGTATCGAAGCGCCGCGGCAGACGGATGACGAGGCCGGCGAACACCGCGAGATCGACGTGACCGGCGCGGCGGAGCTCCTCGCCGACGCCGACCGGGTCATCATCACGCCGGGGTACGGCATGGCGGTCGCCCAGGCCCAGTACCCCGTCGCCGAACTGACCGCGAAGCTGCGCGAACGCGGTGTGGACGTCAGGTTCGGCATCCACCCGGTCGCCGGGCGCCTCCCCGGGCACATGAACGTGTTGCTGGCAGAAGCCAAGGTGCCCTACGACATCGTGTTCGAGATGGATGAGATCAACGACGACTTCGCCGACACTGCTGTCGTCCTTGTCATCGGCGCGAACGACACCGTCAACCCCGCGGCGGCCGAAGACCCGGGAAGCCCCATCGCCGGGATGCCGGTGCTGCGGGTCTGGGAGGCCGACAACGTGATCGTCTTCAAGCGATCGATGGCGTCAGGGTATGCCGGCGTGCAGAACCCCCTGTTCTTCCGCGACAACGCCCAGATGCTCTTCGGCGACGCCAAGGACAAGGTCGAGCAGATCCTCCGCGAGCTCTAGGCGCAGCATCCGCTTTCGCGAACTCTTTGCCGAGGGGTCGCAACACGCCGCATCGTCGCGGCCGCGCACGGCGTGTTACGACCCCTCGCGCGCGTGAGCTTGGCAGCGAAGTCAGCGCGAGTTGCGAGTCAAGAACGGATGCGGCCAGGCGCCGAGCGCGAGTACCGCGAGTGTGGTCTGCACCAGACCGGTGGCGAAGTAGATGCCGTGGAGCGGCGACCAGACGAGCATGATGGCAATCTCCACGAAGATCCAGATCATCATGATCGGGCCCGCCGCGGCGTGCAGGCCCGCGGCCAGACGGTACCGGCCATACTGTGCGGCCAGGGCGAGGGCCTGCGATCCGCCGACGACGACCCCGAGGATGACGCCAGGCCAGACGTACGACGTGAAGACGGACCCCTCGATCCACTCCGTCGGAATGGGCATGAATCCGAGGGTGAGACCGGCCATGCCCACCACTGCAGAAGCCAGATTGAACCAGGCCACGACCTGCAACGACACCCCAACCCACCGTGAGCCCACCATGCGACGCACGCTACGCCGCGATGTGCATCCGGGCTCTGGGCGGCGCCGGGTCAATTCCGCCGCGGTGCCGGCGTCCGGGTCGATTCGGCCGCACTGTCCGCGTCGCGGTGAAGCTAACTCCGCAAACTCGGCCTCCGGAGCAATCTCCCGGGCCGCTCGAGCCCGGCTATCCCCGCGGGATTGCTGAGTTAGCCCCGCACCCGACCGCACACACCGGCCGGCCGGTCAGCACCCTGCGCTCGTCGCCGAGGGGTCGCAACACGCCGCATCCTCACCGCCGCACACGGCGTGTTGCGCCCCCTCGCGTGAGGCACTGCCACCAGGGGCAGCAAGGCACGTCGGCTGGCGACTCTAGGCTGGGTTTCATGCGCCTTGCCACCTGGAACGTGAACTCCGTCCGCGCCCGGGTCGACCGGATCGTCGACTTCGCGGTCCGTGAAGACATCGACGTCCTGGCGATGCAAGAGATCAAATGCAAAGTCGAACAGTTCCCCTTCGAGCAGTTCGAACAGGCCGGCTTCCACGTCGAGGCACACGGGTTCTCGCAGTGGAACGGTGTCGCGATCGCGTCCCGCTCGCGACCGACGGAGGTCGAGACAGCCTTCCCCGGGATGCCCGGGTTCGCGAAAGGACACGAGGGCCCGGATGCTCCGCAGGAGGCCCGCGCGATCGGTGCGACGATCGACGGGGTGCGCGTCTGGAGTCTCTACGTTCCCAATGGTCGCGGCCTCGATGACCCCCACTACGTCTACAAGCTCCACTGGCTCAAGGCGCTGCGTGAGTACACGGCCCAAACCCTCGCAGAAACCCCCGACCTGCCGCTCGCCCTGGTCGGCGACTTCAACATCGCCCCGACGGATGCCGACAACGGCGACCCCACGATCGTCGAAGGGGTCTCGACGCACGTCTCCCCGCCCGAGCGCGAAGCGTTTGCAGCCCTCGAGCAGGCGGGCCTGAGCGATGTCGTGCGGCCCCTCGTTCCGTCAGGCTTCACGTACTGGGATTACAAGCAGCTGCGGTTCCCGCGCAATGAGGGGCTGCGGATCGACTTCGTCCTCGGCTCCCGCGCTCTCGCGGATGCCGTGACGGATGCCGCGATCCACCGCAACGAGCGCAAAGGCGAGGCCCCGAGCGATCACGTGCCGGTTGTCGTTGACCTGGACCGCGCCCGGCTGGTTCCCGACGCTCCCGAGGATGACGACGACCGCCCGATGATCTTCGGCTGAGGCAGGCCCAGAGCTGTACCCGGCGCCTAGGGTGAGTGCATGGCAGTCCAGCTCATCGGCATCGGGACCGCGGTACCCGAGTGTGCGCTTGCGCAGAGCCAGGTACGCGACCTCTTCCTCGCGGAGCCGGATCTCGCGCCGCTCACAGCCCGACTCATCCGTGCCGCATACGACAACTCGGCGATTGAGCGGCGCCACACGGTCATCGAAGACTTCGCCGGTGGCGGCGGGACCTTCCTGGATCCGGAGAGCCGTGTCATCCGCGCTCCGGGGACGGCCACCCGCAACGAGCTCTATGCGCGCGACGCGCCGAAGCTGTCCGAGACCGCAGCGCGTCGCGCCCTGCACAACGCCGGGGTGCAACCGGGCGAGATCACCCACGTGGTCACCGCCAGCTGCACCGGCTTCTATGCCCCCGGACCCGAGTACCGCCTCGTCCGAGACCTCGGGCTCGACCCGACCGTCGAGCGCGAGCACATCGGTTTCATGGGATGCGCTGCAGCGATCCCCGCACTGCGTTCGGCCTGGCGGATCTGCCTCAGCGACCCCACCGCGACGGTCTTGGTGTCGTGCACCGAGGTGTGCTCGATCCACATGAGGTCATCGCCGGACCCCGATCAGATCGTCGCATCCGCTGTCTTCGCCGACGGTGCCGCGGCGGCAATCGTGACCGCCCGGACCCCGGGACCCGGCGGAGGACCAGCGCCGTCCCGATCTCTGGAGCTGACGGGCTTCGCCACGGCCCTGACGACGGATGGCGAGAAGGACATGGCCTGGATCATCGGCGATCACGGCTTCGAGATGACCCTCACCGGCAACGTCCCCCGCATCGTCGGGCGAGAGGTGCGTGCAGCGCTCGCGCCCGTGATCGATCGCGTGGGCGCCATCGATCAGTGGGTGGTCCACCCGGGCGGGCGCAGCATCCTGGACAAGTTCGAGCAGGCGATGGAGCTCGATGAGTCAGCCCTGCACCGCTCGCGGTCGATCCTGCGCGACTACGGCAACATGTCGTCGGCCACGGTGCTGTTCATCCTGGCCGATCTGCTCGGCGACCCCACGGCGGCAATCGGCGAGCGGGTGCTCGTCACAGCGTTCGGTCCCGGGCTGGCCGTCGAGAGCGCAACAGCGGTCATCGCCGCGCGCCAGCCCGACGCGTCAGTGCCCAGCGCGATCGAGAGAGCGGAGCACAGTGCGCGTTCGTGAGGAGGATCTTCGCGAACTGATGGATGATCCGCACTGCGACGAGCGGACGCTGCTGCGCACGGTGCGCCGGTTCGGCCTGGTCAACAGGGCAGTGTCGGGGTGGGGCACGATCTACCGATCGCGCTTGCGTCCCTACCTGCGCGCGCGGGCGAATGATCCGCGCGCACGACCCACCCGGATCCTGGACGTGGGCTGCGGTGGCGGCGATGTCAGCCTGACCCTCGCGCGACGCGCCCGCGCAGACGGCTTCGCGGTGGAGGTGTGCGGAATCGACCCCGATCCCCGGTGCCTGTCTATCGCGACGTCGCGTCCGTCAGAGCCCGGCGTGTCCTTCCGCGGCGCGTACGCCGCTGACCTCGTCGAGGCGGGCGAAACGTTCGATGTCGTCGTCTCCAACCACGTCCTTCACCACCTCACCCGCGACCAGCTACACGAGCTGTTCGCGCACACCGATGCGCTAGGAGCAGAGCTCGTGCTGCACAACGACATCGCGCGGAGCAGGACGGCGTGGAGTCTCTACGGCGTCGGAATCCTGCCGGTCACACCCGGGACCTTCCTCTTCACCGACGGACTCCGCTCGATCCGCCGCTCCTACACCGTCGCCGAGCTCCAGCACGAGGTTCCGCCGGGATGGACGGTGACGGCGCCTGCCCCGTTCCGCGTTCTCGCCACTCGTCAGTCCCTCACCACCGCCAGGGCCTGACCCATGCGTGTCGTGATTGTCGGCGCCGGCCCCGTGGGCGCACTCCTGGGTGGCGAGCTCGCCCGTCTCGGCGTGGAACATGCCACGCTCGAATCTCGGGAGGCGCCCGGTGCCGGATCGCGTGCCATCGGCATCCATTCCGCCGCCCTCTCGGCGATGTCTGCCTCCGGGGTCACCGATCGCATCCTCGCCGCGTGCCTGCGGGTGCGAGAGGGGGAGGCGAGAGTCGGCGGGAAGACGGCGACGACGATCCGGTTCGATGCGGTACACACCGGCTCCCTCGCATCCTTCCCGTTCGTGGCTACCCTTCCGCAGGCCGCGACCGAGGCCGCGATCGCGGCAACCGCCAGCTCTCACGGCGCGGCATCTCCAGAGCGCGGGATCCGCGTGATCGACGTGGTTGACACCGGATCGTCGTGTCGCGTGGTCACCGACCGGGGAGACATTGAGGCAGATGTCGTCGTGATCGCCGCGGGCTCACGCTCGCGCGAGATCAGCCGTCTCACCCGCGACGGCGAGCGCCACGCCTACCCCGACGGCTACGTCATGGCCGATGTCCGCGACGACACCGACGAAGGGCCGCGGGCCATCGTCCATCTGCATCCTGACGGCGTGCTCGAGTCGTTTCCGCTCCCGGGCGGGCTTCGGAGGTACGTGGCCTGGCGTCGCCCGGCGACCGCCGAGAGCCAGACGGATGACGCCGCTGACCTGCGCGACGCCCTCGCCCGCCGAGCCGGTTCACCGGGCGACGCGATCACGACGGCGACGAGCTTCGGCGTGGGCCGCTTCGTCGTTCGTCGGATGCATCGCGGCCGGGTCCTCGCGATCGGCGACGCCGCACACGAGGTGAGCCCCATCGGCGGTCAGGGACTGAATCTGGGGCTCATCGACGCCGCGACACTCGCGCCGCTGCTCGCCGCGTGGGACCGGGCCGGGGAGCCGCCTGCCGAACTTGCCGCGTGGGAGCGTCGGCGACGAGCTGCCGCTCGCGTCGCGGCCCGTATAGCGGCGATCAACACGCTCGCCGGACGCGGGCACGGCCGTCTCGGTGCCGCGACGCGGGAAGCAGGCATCCGGCTCGCACCCGCGCGGGTTCTCGCACGGGCCTACGGAATGGGGTTCGATCCCGACGCCGGAGCACCCGACCTCACGCCGCAAACGCGGTGACGACCAGCTGCGCGGCAAGGATCAGGCCCGCCGCCATGACCAGCCGGAAGACGACGCGGTCGGGTCGGCGCAGCGCTCGCACCAGTCCCGCGGCGGCGCACGCCAGGACGCTCACCGATGCGACGAGCGCCACGACGACCGGCGTCGTCCCTGCCGAGCCGATGACGACGACGACGGTCCCCGCGATGACGGCCACAAATGCCACGATCGCGCTCGGCGTGGCACCCAGTCGGTGGCCAAGGCCGCGCACGCCCGTTGCTTCGTCGTCTTCCAGATCGGGAAGCACGTTGGTGAGGTGAACCGCGATGCCCAGCAGCGCGCCGGCGACGCTCTGCCACCACGGCGCCACGACGGGCACGGGGGCTGCCAGGGTCGCGAGCGAGGGCAGGATGCCGAAGCTGATGGCGAACGGGACCACCGACGCCGGTGACGACTTCAGCCACGCGTTGTAGGCCCACGCCGAGGCGAGGGCAACGCCGTGCGCAAGGCAGAACTGCCAGCCGATGACAGCGGAGAGGACCAGGGCGAGCGCGAGCGAGACACCGGCCGCGGTGCCCACGGCGACCCGCGAGATCGAGCCCGCCGCGATCGGCTTGTCGCGGCGCCCGGTCGCGATGTCGCGTCGGGCATCAATGGCGTCGTTGGACCAGCCGACCGACAGCTGCCCCAGCAGCACGGCCGCTGCCGTCAGAGCCACGCGGTCTGCGCCGATGCCGGCGGCGACCGCGAGCAGCCCGGCAAGGATCGTGACGACGGCCGTCGGCCCCGGATGCGAGCACGCCACCAGCGCGCGCGCTCGCGTCGCGAGGGATGTCGTTCCCACCCGGGTCGTCCCGTCTGCCACGTGTCTCACAGTACGCGGCCACTCCTGCCACTCCACGGCGGACCGAACGCAGGATCAAACCAGCCTGGCTGCCTCCAGCACCCCTAGCCGACGCATCTGATCCTGCGATCGGGACCACCGTGGCCCGAGACGGACTCCCCGTGAGACGGATGTGGCGGGGCGTGGGGGCGACGTAGCGTGGGTGGGTGAGTGATCCGACGCGCGCCGCCCCGTGGTGGGTTCCGGTCCGGGGCGATATCTGGCTGGCGGCCGCCATGTTCGTCACGGCTGTGCTGAGCACCGCCCTCGGCGCCGTGGCCGGCATCTACAGCCAGACCGAGATCGACCTGCGGGTCGCACTCCTCTACGCGTTCGGGCTGACAGCCCCGCTGGCGTGGCGCAGACGGCTGCCCGGCACGGTCGCGGTCGCCGTGTCGGTCGCGTTCTTCCTCGGCATGATGGCGCGTATCCCCGAGCTCTACGTGGGTAACGTCGCCGTGTTCATCGCCTTCTATACGGTCGGAGCGTGGGTCGATGATCGGCGCCGGGCCTTCATCGTGCGCACGGTGATCATCGTCGGGATGTTCGCGTGGCTGCTCGTGACCATGTTCATCGACGCCACCGCCCCCACCGACGAGGGCCTCTCCCGGGCTGGCCTCTTCTCGCCCTATGTCGCGTTCATGCTCATGCAGGTCCTCGTCAACGTCGCCTTCTTCGGCGGGGCCTACTACTTCGGCAACCGGACCTATGAGGCGCGTCGACAGCGCGAGATCCTCGCCGAACGCACCGTCGAGCTCGAGCGCGAGCGCGAGACGACGGCGGCGCAGGCCGTAGCGCTGGACCGCGTCCGCATCGCACGGGAACTGCACGACGTCGTCGCCCACCACGTCTCGGCCATGGGGGTGCAGGCGGGCGCGGCGCGAACGGTGTGGGACACCGATCCGGATGCTGCCCGTCGCGCGCTGGTCGACATCGAGCAGGCAGCACGCGACGCGCTCGTCGAGCTGCGTCAACTCCTGGAGACCCTTCGCACCCCCGTCGACGACGATCCGAGCGACGCCTCGACAGTCGGACTCGATGGGCTGGCGGCCCTGGTCGCGCACGCGCAGGAGAACGGGCTCCCGACGACGCTGACGATCGTGGGCGACCCGGCCCCGGTGGCGCCCACGGTGCAGGTCAACGCGTTCCGGATCGCGCAGGAGGCCCTCACGAACGCGCGCCGTCACGGCGGGCCGGATGCCGAAGCTGACGTTCGCGTGCGCTACCTGCCCGACGCTCTCGAGGTCGAGGTCGTGAATTCGGGGAGATCGGCGCTGACGTACCAGAACGGGCTGGGGCTGATCGGCATGCGCGAGCGAGCAGCGGCCTCGGGCGGATCGATCGAGATCTCCCCGCGCCGTGAAGGGGGGTTCCGGGTGCGCCTCTCGGTGCCCCGCCAGGAAGCGGTCCGCTCATGAGCATCCGCGTCCTGCTGGTCGATGATCATGCGCTCATGCGCGCCGGATTCCGCCTCATTCTCGATAGCGCCCCCGACCTGGAGGTCATCGGGGAGGCTGCCACCGGGGAGGAGGCGGTGCGGGCGGCATCCGAGCTCGCGCCCGACGTGATCTGCATGGACGTGCAGATGCCCGGCATCGGAGGGCTTGCCGCAACCCGCCAGATCGTCGCCGACCCTGCGCTCGCGTGCGCCGTTGTCATCGTGACAACCTTCGATCGGGATGACTACCTTTTTGAGGCCCTGGAGGCGGGCGCGAGCGGCTTTCTGCTCAAGAACGCGGCGCCCGAGGAGCTCCAGTCCGCGGTGCGGGTCGCGGCAGCCGGCGATGCGCTGTTGGCTCCCGAGGTGACCCGCCGGGTCATCGCTCGATTCGCGGCGACCGCGCCGGCGCCGACCCCGCCGGTGACAGATCTCACCGAGCGCGAGTCGGAGGTCCTGCGTCTCATGGCGCAGGCGATGAGCAATGCCGAGATCGCGGCGACCCTGGTCATCGGGGAGGCGACGGTGAAGACCCACGTCTCCAATGTTCTGCTCAAGCTCGGCGTCCGTGACCGGGTCGCTGCCGTCGTCTACGCGTACCGCCACGGCCTGGCCTGAGCGAAGCTCTCCCCCACGAGGGGGATTCGCAGAACCCGTCCCGGGGCGGATGCGGCAAAGCCCGCATCATTCCTAACCTGGGAGAACCGAGTGAGAGGAGCAGCATGCTCGAGCTGTCGCATGTGACCAAGAGTTATGGCGCGCACCGCGTTCTGAACGATCTGTCGTTCACCGTCAGGCCCGGCCGCCTGACGGGCTTTGTCGGCGGAAACGGCGCGGGGAAGACCACGACGATGCGCATCGTCCTGGGGTGCTCGCCAAGGATGAGGGGACGGTCACCTTCAATGGCGCGGCGCTGACCCCGGCGGACCGGCGCCGCTTCGGGTACATGCCCGAAGAGCGTGGGCTGTATCCGAAGATGAAGGTCGACGAGCACATCACGTACCTCGCTCGCCTGCACGGCTTCGACAAGAACGAGGCTCAGGCCCGGGCGACGGCTCTCCTCGAACAGCTCGGACTCGGCGAGCGCCTGGATGACACCGTCGAGAAGCTCTCGCTGGGTAACCAGCAGCGGGCGCAGATCGCGGCGGCGCTCGTACACGAACCCGACGTGCTCATCCTCGACGAACCCTTCTCGGGCCTTGACCCGCTCGCGGTCGATGTCGTCGCCGATGTCCTGCACCGCCGGGCGGCGGCGGGGGTGTCGGTGCTGTTCTCCTCGCACCAGCTCGATGTGGTCGAGCGTCTGTGCGACGACATCGTCATCATCGCCGGGGGCGAAATCCGCGCCGCCGGCAGCAGCGAACATCTTCGGCAACAGCACTCCGGGCACCGCTACCACCTGCGCAGCGCGGGCGATCTGGGCTGGCTTCGCGCCGAGCCGGGCATCACGGTCGTCGAGTTCGACGGCGGAAACGCGCTGTTCGATGCGGCGGATGACGCCGCCGCCCAGCGCGTGCTGCAGCGCGCGGCACGGGAGGCCAGCATCGACAGCTTCGCCCCCGTTCGCCCGACGCTCGCCCAGATCTTCAAGGAGGTCATCCAGTGAACACCGCCACTCCGACATCCGCTCCCCGGGGGTTCCAGAACGTCTGGCTCGTCGCCGAGCGGGAGGTGGGCTCCAAGCTCCGCAGCCGAGCCTTCGTGATCTCGACCGCCATCACCCTGCTGATCGCGCTCGCTGCCGTCATCTGGGGGGGATTCTCCGCCGGCAACCCGTCTGCGACTCAGGTCGCCGTCACCTCCTCGACATCCGCGGCGGTCGAGAAGGTCGCCGGTATCGAGGTGACCCAGGTCGCCGACCAGGATGCCGCCGAAGCCCTCGTGCGCAGCGGAGAAGTCCGTGCCGCGGTTGTCGATGACCCGTCCTCGCCGACCGGACTGGTCATCATCGCTGAGGACTCGCCGCCGACCGCGTTGCTGATGGGACTGTCGGTGACGCCGTCGGTCGAGCTCCTCGACCCCGCGACCGTGGACTTCGCGCTGCGGTACTTCGTCTCCCTCGGTTTCGGGATCGTCTTCCTCCTGGCGGCGTCCTTGTTCGGCGGCACGATCGCGCAAAGCGTCGTCGAAGAGAAGCAGACGCGCGTCGTCGAGCTGCTCCTGTCGGCGATGCCGGCCCGCTCCCTGCTGGCGGGCAAAATCATCGGCAACACCATCCTCGCGATGGCCCAGATCCTGCTCTTGGCGACGATAGCCGTGGTGGGTCTGATCGTCACCGGCCAGAGCGAGGTGCTCCAGGGCCTGGGCGGCCCGATCGCCTGGTTCGCGATCTTCTTCCTCTTCGGGTTCGTGCTGCTGGCCGCGCTGTTCGCAGCAGCCGGCTCGCTCGTCTCGCGCATGGAAGACATCGGTTCGACGACCGCGCCGCTGACGATGCTCATCATGGCGCCGTACTTCCTCGTGATCTTCTTCAACGACAACCCCGTCGTCCTCACCGTGATGTCGTATGTGCCGTTCTCGGCGCCGGTGGGCATGCCGCTGCGGCTGTACCTCGGGGATGCGCAGTGGTGGGAGCCGATCCTGTCCCTGGCCATTCTGATCGCGACCTGTATCGGCGCGATCGTGCTGGCCGCGACCATCTACGAGAGGTCGATCCTGCGAATGGGCGCGCGCGTGTCCTGGCGCGAAGCGCTCAAGACCCCGTGACCGCCGGGTGGTCCCGCTCCGCTACCGGAGCGGGACCGACGCCGGTAGCGTGAGTGTCACGACAATCCGACCGATGGAGTCCTCATGACACGCGCCACCGGAATCGTCCTCACCGCGCTCGGCGTGCTCGCCGCCGTGCTGACCGCGGCCTTCGCCACGCTCGTCGTGCTGCTGCGCAGACGCGATAAGCGCTTCATCCGCCGGTTCACGAGGCTCCAGCGCGACGTCCTGAACCCGAACGTCCTCAAGACAGCGGGCACCCCCGGACAGCGAACTGCCGTGCTCGAAACTGTCGGCCGCCGTTCGGGAACCCCGTACGAGACTCCGATCTCGCCGGTCCCGGATGCGGAAGGCTGGTGCGTGGCGCTGGTCTACGGACCCGAGACCGCGTGGGCCAAGAACGCGGTAGCGGCAGGCGAGGCCGTGCTGCGGATCGATGGTCGCCGCCACCGCGTCGATCAGCTCGAGATCGTCCCGATCGGTGAGACCGCGCTCGCCGCCGATCAGGCGGGGCTCATGTCACTGTTCCGCGTCGAGCACGCGGTACGGATGCGGGATGCCGGCGTCATCGATCCGGAGCCCACGGCTCCAGCCTGACGCTATTCTCGGTCGGCGGCCCGGCCGTGGTGACCGGCCAGCGCGTCAGCGGCGCGGACGAGCGCGAGGTGCGAGAGCGCCTGCGGGGTGTTACCCGCCTGGCGGCCGCCCTGAACGTCGTACTCCTCGGACAGGAGCCCGACGTCGTTGGCAAAGCCGCACAATCGCGTCATGAGCGCGGTGGCGTCATCGATCCGACCGCTGTTCGCGTACTGCTCCACAAGCCAGAACGAGCAGGCGAGGAACGGATGCTCGGTGCCGGTAAGTCCATCCACGCCGCTCGAGGTCCGGTACCGGTGCAACAAGCCGTTCGACATGAGCGTCCGCTCCATCTCGGCGACGGTCCCGAGCATCCGCGGATCGTCGTGCTCGACAAAGCCGACCTGCGCGAGCAGCAGCAGGGAGGCATCGACTTCTGTCGAGCCGTAGTGCTGGACGTAGTGGCCGCGCTTCTCGTCGTAGCCGTGCTCCTGGATTTCATCGCGGATCTGATCGCGGAGCCGCTCCCATTTCTCGGCCTTTCCGGGTAGCCCGTACTCACGCACGGCACGGACGCCGCGGTCGAAGGCGGCCCAGATCATCGCCCGCGAATGGGTGAACATCTGCGGCTCGCCACGGATCTCCCAGATGCCGTTGTCGGGCTTGTGGAAGTGCCGTTCGGCGAAGGCGAGCAACGCCCGCTGCAACGCCCACGAGAAGTCGGTCTCTTCGACGCCGGCCACACGCGCCGCCTCGAGGGCGACCATCACCTCGCCGATGACATCGCCCTGGTATTGGCTGGAGGCTCCATTGCCGATCCGGACCGGCGAGGCACCCTCATACCCGGGGAGGGAGGTGAGCTCGCGCTCGAGAAGGTCACGCTCGCCGGCGAGGCCGTACATGATCTGCAGGTCCTTCGGGTCGCCGGCGATGGCGCGAAGCAGCCACTGGCGCCATCGGGCTGTCACCCGCAGGAAGCCGTGCGAGATGAGAGCTTCGATCGTGAGGGCTGCGTCACGGAGCCACACGTAGCGGTAGTCCCAGTTGCGCTCGCCCCCGAAGTCTTCGGGAAGCGAGGTGGTCGCCGCCGCCACGATTCCGCCGGTGTCTTCGTGAGTGAGCGCACGCAGGACCAGGAGCGAGCGAACCACCTCGCCCTCGAAGGGGCCGTCGTGGTCGACGCGCCCCGCCCAGTCCTGCCACCACACGCGGGTGTGCTCCAGCATCCGATCGACATCGACCGGTTCGGGCGTGTCGAGATGCGAGGGGAACCACGTCAGGTTGAGGTCGACGCCGGCGCCCTCACGGACCGTGAAGGTCCCGCGGTGTGCATGGTCGGTGGCATTCATCTCGACCCCGCGCACCAGGATCGCATCGGGCCCGGCGATCGCCAGGAGCGCCGGAGTGACGTGGCTGCCCACCTGGCGAACCCAGGGCAGCGACCGCGCATAGTCCAGTCGCAAGCGCAGTTCGCTCGTGAACTCGACCTCTCCGCTGACGCCGATGACCCGGCGCACCAGCTCGACGCTTCCGCCGTCGATGGGCATGAACTCATGCACCTCGGCGACGCCGGTAGCCGTTTCCCACCGGGTGACGAGGATGAAGGTGTCGCCGTCGTACCGGCGAGAGACGCTGGCCTCGGGGTCGGACGCGCGCAGGCTCCAGTGCCCGTGGTTCTCATCGCCCAAGAGCGCTCCGAAGATCGACGGCGAGTCGTAGCGCGGCAGGCACAGCCAGTCGATACTCCCGTCGGTGGTAACGAGCGCCGCCGTGCGGCAGTTACTCAAGATCGCATAATCCTCAATGGGCGCAGCCATGTCCCGATTCTGACAGTCGAGCAGGCGATTCGCCGCACGGGCCCCCGTCACCTGCCTCATCCGCGCACCGGGGGTCCCGGGGATTTCCCGACGCGTCTGTCCGCCGGACACACAGCCTGGATAGGGTGGCGACATGGCCGACCAGACGACGACGCTCATGATCCTCGGCGCATCGGGAGATCTCACTTCCCGATTGCTGCTCCCCGCTCTCGGCCAGCTGCTGTCCCGTCAGCCCCAGCGCCGCGTGCGCCTTCGCGGTGCGGGGATGGATGAGTGGAGCGACGACCAGTGGCGTGAGACCGTCCGCACAGCCTTCGCGTCGGTGGATGCCGAGGATGCCTTCGACAAGGTCGCCGAAACGACGTACACGAAGGCCGACATCACCGCTCCCGACGACCTCAGCTCCCTGCTGTCGGAAACACAGGGGCGCATCGCGCTCTACTTCGCCGTCCCGCCCGCGATCGCCGCCAAGGCCTGCGAGTCGCTCTCGTCCGTTGACCTGCCCGACGGCCTCATCCTCGCTCTCGAGAAGCCCTTCGGGACGAATGCGGCCAGTGCCCACGAGCTGAACGAGAAGCTCGCGGTGCTCGTGCCCGAGAGCCAGGTGTTCCGCGTCGACCACTTCCTCGGTCGGTCGATGTCGCTGAACATCATCGGCGCGCGGTTCGCGAACCGCATCCTGGAACCGGTGTGGTCGGCGGAGCACATCGAGTCGATCGACATCACGTACGACGAGAAGTTGGGGCTCGAGGGCCGCGCCGGGTATTACGACAAGGCCGGCGCGCTCCGCGACATGATCCAGAGCCACCTGTTGCAGTTGATGGCACTGGTGACGATGGAGCCTCCCGCAACTCTCGGCGAGCAAGATCTGCGCGGCGCAACGACGTCGGCGCTGCTGGCCACGCATGTCTGGGACGATGACCCGGTCGGGTCCTCGCGCCGCGGCCGCTACACGTCAGGGTCGATCGATGGGCGAGACCTCCCCGACTACGTGGACGAACCGGGGGTCGTGCCTGATCGCGAGACCGAAACCCTCGCGGAGGTCGTATTCGAGGTGCGCAACAACCGCTGGGCGGGCGTGCCGATCACCCTCCGCTCCGGTAAGGCCGTCGGCGACCCGGTCAAGGAGATCCTGATCCGCTTCCGCCCGGTCCGCCACCTGCCGGACGGGTTCACAGGAGCCACGCACGGTTCGCGGTTGCGGTTCACGCTGGGACCCGACCGCATGTCGCTGGGGCTGAACGTGAACGGCGCCGACGACCCGTTCGCGCTCACCTGGGCCAAGCTCAGTGCCGACCTCGGCGAGGGCGCGCTCCTGGCGTACGCCGAAGTGCTCTCCGAGATCCTCGACGGCGACCCGACGCTGTCGGTGCGCGGCGATGCCGCCGAGCAGTGCTGGCGCATCGTGCAGCCTGTGCTCGACGCGTGGGCAGCTGACGATGTCCCGCTGCAGGATTACGCGGCGGGCTCGCACGGTCCGGACGGCTGGCCCGACCACGACTATTGACGCTGGGGAAGCCTGAGCGACGGATCGAGTTACCGTTCGACCAGGACCCCGTCGGCATCCGCCCAGACGTGCTTGCCCGGCGCGAACGCGACACCGCCGATCTCGACGGCGACATCCACTTCTCCCACGCCGTCCTTGGCGCTCTTGCGGGGGTTGGAACCGAGCGCCTTGACGCCGAGGTCGAGCCCGCCGATCGCCTCCCGGTCGCGGATCGCACCATAGACGATGACCCCGCTCCAGCCGGCAGCGACAGCGGATGCCGCGATGAGGTCTCCGACCAAAGCCGACTCCAGGGACCCGCCGCCGTCGACAACGAGCACGGCGCCCTCTCCCGGCGTTGCGAGGGTCGCCTTCACCAGGGCGTTGTCGCGGTGGCAGCGCACCGTGCGGATCGGCCCGTCGAAGGCGGTCCGACCACCGATGTCCTGCAGCTGGATGCCGAGCGAGTCGAGCTCGTCGCCACGCTCGTCGAACAGGTCAGCGGTCGCGATGGTCATGCTCTGACGCTATCCGGCAGTGCTGCGGCGGCGGCGTATCGGTCTGCGGAAAGATCGCGTGGACTTCCGAGTCGCGCAAGGACCGCCCCCGGAGGATGAGCGCGGACGATACTCGAAGGATGACGACTCATCCCGCAGACCATCGTCCCGCGCGCGTCGGCGTGCAGCTTGCACCGCAGCACGCGTCGTACACGCAGATTCGCGATGCCATCCTTCGCGCCGAAGACATGGGAGTCGACGCGATCTTCAACTGGGATCACTTCTTCCCCCTCACCGAGCCGCTGGATGCTGAGCACTACGAGGCGTGGACGATGCTCGCCTCGATCGCCGAGCTCACCGAGCGCGTGGAGTTCGGGCCCTTGGTCAACTGCAACTCGTACCGGAACCCGGATCTGCAGGCCGACATGGCCCGCACCGTCGACCACATCAGCGCGAAGGGCGGCACCGGCAGGCTCATCTTCGGAACCGGGTCGGGCTGGGCGGAGAAGGACTACGTGGAGTACGGCTACGAGTTCGGCACCGTGGGATCGCGTCTGAACGATCTGCGCGATGACCTTGGCCGCATCCGTCGCCGCTGGGATCTGTTGAACCCCGCTCCCACCCGCCCGATCCCGATCCTCATCGGCGGGCAGGGCGAGCAGAAGACGCTGCGCCTCGTGGCCGAACACGCGTCGATCTGGCACACGTTCACCCCGATCGAGAAGATCCCCCACAAGCTCGACGTGCTCCACGAGTGGTGCGCACGCGTCGGGCGAGACCCGGGCGACATCGAGATCGCGACGGGTTTCACTCCCCGCGGATTCGGACCGCTGCTGGAGGAGAACAGTCTGGACCGGCTGTACCCGTTGGGGGTGCGGTTCATCATCCCGTCGATCGACGGGCCGGACTACGACCTCTCGCCGGTAGAGCCGCTGCTGGCGTGGCGAGACCGGATGAACGGAGCCTGACGACTCCGGGAATACCGAGCGCTATGCGGTGTTGACGAGAAAGGACGACGGGGTCCGTTCCCTCATTCCTCACCACCGGGAGAGATCATGACCACCATCGCCCCGTCCACCGCTCTGATCGACGTCCTCGCGAACCGCCGCAGCACGCGCGTGTTCGATGCGCAACGACCCATCGACGAGTCGGCGCTGTCCGCAGCTCTCGAGGCGGCGCGCTGGGCACCCTCGGCAGCGAACACGCAACCCTGGCGGATGATTGTCGCGCGACGCGGCTCTGATGCCTTCGAGCAGATCTCGGCCTCCCTCACCGGGTTCAACCAGGTCTGGGCCGTCAACGCCGGCGCTCTCGTGGTCTTCCTTGCTGACACCGAGCACGACGGCGTGGAGTTGCCTTGGGCCGAGTATGACGCGGGGCAGGCAGCGGCCCACTTCACGGTGCAGGCACATGCCGACGGCCTGATGACCCACCAGATGGGCGGGTTCGACCGCGCCGCAATCGCTGGCGCGTTCTCACTGCCCGACACCGTCCGACCGCTCACCGTCATGGCCGTCGGGCACCTGGGCGATCTCGACGCCGCGGAGGATGCGGTCCGCGAACGCGAGACCGCGCCGCGTATCCGCCGGCCGCTTCCGGAAACTGTTCTCGTCGACGCCTGACCTCACACGACGGCATACGCGGGGCCCGAGGTCGTTTCTGACCTCGGGCCCCGCGTGTGCCGCGTTTCAGTCCTCCATCAGCTCGGCTTCGATGATGTCGTCGTCCTCTCCCGGACGCGGTGCCGGCGCTGCCGCCGGTCCGTCGCTGGTCAGCACCAGCGAGTCGCCGTCGACAGCGACATCCACACGCACGAGGTCGCCGTCACGCACGCCGCCCGAGAGCAACGCCATCGCGAGACGATCCTGAATCTCGGACTGGATGAGTCGGCGCAGCGGACGCGCACCGAACACCGGGTCGTAGCCGCGTTCGGCCAGCCAGCCGCGTGCGTCAGGAGTGACCGCGAGCGTGAGCCGGCGTTCGTGGAGCCGGCGCTGGAGGTGGTCGACAGTCAGCTCGACGATCTGAGCGAGGTCGTCCTGCGAGAGCGCCTGGAAGATGACGATGTCATCGAGCCGGTTCACGAACTCCGGCTTGAAGGCCTGTCGCACCAGGGCGAGCACCTGAGCGCGCTTCTGATCCAGCGGAATCGTCGGGTCGATGAGGATCGGCGATCCGAGGTTCGAGGTCAGAATCAGGATGACGTTGGTGAAGTCCACCGTCCGGCCCTGACCGTCGGTCAGCCGCCCGTCATCCATCACCTGCAACAGAACATCGAAGACTTCCGGATGCGCCTTCTCAACCTCGTCGAGAAGAACCACGCTGTACGGACGCCGCCGAACAGCCTCCGTCAGCTGGCCGCCCTGCTCGTAGCCGACGTACCCCGGAGGTGCACCGACGAGCCGCGAGACGGAGTGCTTCTCGCCGTACTCCGACATGTCGATGCGGACCATCGCGTGCTCGTCATCGAACAGGAACGCGGCGAGCGCCTTGGCCAGCTCGGTCTTTCCGACCCCGGTCGGGCCGAGGAACAGGAAGGACCCCGTCGGCCGGTTGGGGTCGCTGATTCCGGCGCGGGATCGGCGCACGGCATCCGCGACGGCCTTCACTGCCTCCTTCTGCCCGATGAGGCGCTTCCCGAGTTCGGCCTCCAGGTGCACGAGCTTCTCGCTCTCGCCCTGCAGCAACCGCCCGACCGGGATCCCGGTCCATCCGGCGATCACCGCGGCAATGTCCTCCTCGGTGACCTGCTCGTTGACCATCCGGTCTTCGCTGGGCTCCATGCTCTCGGCCTCGATGATGCCGCGCTCGAGTGCCGGGATCTCGGCGTACAGCAGTCGCGAGGCACGTTCGAGGTCGCCTTCGCGCTGCGCGCGCTCGGCCTCGATGCGTGCGGCATCCAGTCGGGTCTTGAGCTCGCCCACGCGGTTGAGGATCGATCGCTCGGTCTCCCACTTCGCCTGCAGTTCCGAGAGCTTGTCCTGCTCGCTCTTCAGGTCTGCACGCAGCTTCTCGAGACGCTCCTGCGACGCGGCGTCCTTCTCTTTCTTCAACGCAAGCTCTTCGAGCTTGAGACGGTCGACGTGCCGGCGCAGCTCATCGATCTCCAGTGGCGCGGAGTCGATCTCCATGCGCAGCCGCGAGGCCGCTTCGTCGATCAGGTCGATCGCCTTGTCGGGCAACTGACGGCTCGGGATGTAGCGGTGGGACAGCGCGGCCGCGGCGATCAGTGCGCTGTCCGAGATCGCGACCTTGTGGTGCGCCTCGTACCGCTCCTTGAGCCCGCGGAGGATCGCGACGGTGTCTTCGACGTTGGGTTCGCCCACGTACACCTGCTGGAAGCGGCGCTCGAGCGCAGCATCCTTCTCGATGAACTCGCGATACTCGTTGAGCGTCGTGGCGCCGATCATGTGCAACTCGCCGCGAGCGAGCATCGGCTTGAGCATGTTGGATGCCGCCACCGATCCTTCGCCGCCTCCCGCGCCCATGAGGACGTGGAGCTCGTCGATGAAGGTGATGATCTGGCCTTCGGAGTCGGTGATCTCTTTCAGCACCTTCTTGAGGCGGTCTTCGAACTGCCCGCGGTACATCGCGCCGGCGACCAGCGCCGAGATGTCGAGGGCGATGAGCTCCTTGCCTCGCAGGCTCTCGGCGACGTCGCCGGCGACGATCCGCTGCGCGAGCCCCTCGACGACAGCGGTCTTGCCGACCCCGGGCTCGCCGATGAGGACGGGGTTGTTCTTGGTACGGCGCGTCAGCACCTGACTGATACGCCGAATCTCGGCATCCCGTCCGATGACGGGATCGAGCTTGCCCTGCCGGGCGCGATCGGTGAGGTTGATGCCGAACTGTTCGAGCGCGCTCTGTTGCTCGTCCTGGTCGGCCATCGGTGTGGTCTGCATGATGCCTCCTGTGCGGCGACGTGAGTGGCGGTCCCTCCCGCCGAAATCTGCGTGGGCTCAAACTTGAGCCTGTGTGACTCAAGTTTATCACCGCGCTGCCGATTCGGGAAGTGCTTCGACCGGGGGCCTGAGTCGGGATAGCGTGGGTTCTCATGCGGAGCCGACGATGACGAACCTGCGGGTCTTTCTCGCTCAGATGGCGCGAGCGGTGTGGTTCCGTGCCTCGCTGTTCAGCCTCGCTGCCGTCCTCTTGGCGCTCGCCGCCGGCTTCCTCGAGCCGTTTCTTCCCGATCTGACCGTCAACCTCGGCCAAGGCTCTGTCGACGAGATTCTGCAAATCCTGGCGAGCTCGATGCTCGCGGTGACGACCTTCTCGCTCACCGCAATGGTCACCGCCTACAGCTCCGCGTCGCGGGTCGCGACGCCCCGGGCGACGCAGCTCCTGGTCGCCGACCCCACGTCGCAGAACGTTCTGTCGACCTTCATCGGGGCGTTCGTCTTCTCGATGGTCGGCATCATCGCCCTCTCGACCGGGTACTACGGCGACCAGGGCCAGGCGATCCTCTTCGTCGGCACACTCGTCGTCATCGCGATCGTCGTGGTCGTGCTCCTGCGGTGGATCTCGCATCTCGGATCCTTCGGGCGGATGTCGGACATCATCGACCGCGTCGAGGCCGCGGCTCACCGCACGACGGCCCAGTACGCGAATCGTCCGAGCCTCGGTGCTCGCCGCCAGGATCCGCGATCGATCACCGGGGCCTCGGTGCGCCCGCAGCGCGCGGGATACGTGACCCACATCGACCTCGCCCGCCTCGAAGCGATGGCCGAGGAGCGCGATCTCACGATCCATGTCCGCGCGCTGCCGGGAACGGTCGTCGACACGGCTACCCCACTCGCGCTGGTTGCCGGCACGACCGATGACGAAACCCGGTCAAAGGTCGCGAGCGCATTTCACATCGAAGCCCACCGCAGCTACGACCAAGACCCACGACTCGGGATGATCGCCCTCTCCGAGATCGCCAGTCGGGCGCTCTCACCGTCGACGAACGACCCGGGCACCGCCATCGATGTCCTCGGCGCCCTCGGTCGCGTCTTTGAGAACATGCTGCAAGCCGATGCCGATGCCGATGTCCCCTACAGCCATCTCACCGTCGAGCCGGTCACCCTTCCCGACCTCGTCGAGGATGCGTTTCGCCCGATCGCCCGCGACGGAGCCGGAATGGTGGAGGTCGGCATCCGGCTGCAGAAGACCCTGGCCTCGCTGGCAGACATCGCCGGCCCGTCGCGCTCCCGCGCGTTCACGGATGCCGCGGCTGACGCTCGCTCGCGAGCCCAGCGCTTACTCTGCCGCGCAGATGCGGTGGCCCTGCGCCGGGCAGCGTCGAACGCGCCGCGCAGATAGCGGCAGGCAGCACCCCGCTGAGGCTCGGTGGCCGCACTCAGTCGCCGAGGCCGGGGTACAGCGCACGCAGATGATCGAGCACATCCCCGGTGATCTCGGTCTGCGAACTCGTCGTCCCCGCGCCCGTGACGGTCACCCAGAGCGGGGACGCGAAGGCGTAGACGGTTGTGAAGACTCCGAGGGCATCGTCGCGTTCCCAGGTGTAGGCGGGCGAGGTTCCGAGGAGTGAGCCCGTGAAGACGCTCGATCCGAGCGCGGTCGTGAGCGTGTCGCGGGATGTCTGCGGCAGAGCGGCAACCACGACCGTGAAGGCACCGTCGCTCTGGGGAATCCCCCAGATGCAGCCGATCGTCTGGGTCGCCTCCGTCAAGGCGGTCTCGGCGACCGGCCCCGCCATGATCCCGGTGAGCTCACCGGGATCGAGCTGAGCGATGAACTGGGCGTCCGGGCCGAACTGCGCCTGCGCGACGGCGACGTCGAGCAGGTCGGTGCACGCGAGAGCGTCGAGGTCGATCTCGTCAGCCGGTGGTTCGGTCATGGGGGGGCCGTCTGAGGTGGCATCCGGCGACGGCTCCGTCGACGCTGTGTCCGACGCCGACGGCGTCGGGTCAGGATCCCCCGACGGGGTGCACCCGACCAGGGCAATGCTCAGCGCAGCCACGCCAGCCCACACCGACATCCGCGACGCCGCCATCTGTCCCCCACCCCTCGACATGGCCAGAGTGTATCGGAGGCAGGACTCCTCCCCCGGCGCCGTGGCCCGATCGTTGCCTGGCCGCCGTCTCGGCGCCTAACCGGTCGGGGCGAGATCCTCCGACACCGACGGGAACCGGGACCGGTACGCGGTGGGGGTGATCCCCAACACACGCACGAAGTTCTGGCGCAGCACCGCCGCAGACCCGAACCCGCTCTCCCACGCGATGCGGTCAAGGCCCAGGTCGGTGCGCTCGAGCAGCCGCTGCGCGTGGATGATCCGCTGGCGCGCAAGCCACGCCGCCGGCGTTGCTCCGAGGTCCGCCTTGAAGCGCCGCGCGAAGGTGCGCGGCGACATGTGCGCCCGCGCCGCGAGCTGGTCGACGGACAGATCGGCGCGCAGGTTCTCCAGCATCCAGTCGGTGACAGGCGCCAGGGAATGAGAGGCGGCTACCGGCAGCGGCTTGTCGATGAACTGCGCCTGCCCGCCGTCACGCTGTGGCGCAACGACCATCCTCCGGGCGATGCGGTTCGTCGCCTCCGCGCCGAGCTCTTGACGCAACAGGTGGAGGCAGGCATCCAGCCCCGCGGCCGTTCCGGCGCTCGTGATGATCCGGTTGTCCTGCACATACAGGACATCAGGGTCGACGTCGATCTGCGGATACATCCGAACCATGGTGTCGGCGTACATCCAGTGCGTCGTCGCGCGTCGGCCGTCCAGCACGCCCGCCGCGGCCAGCACGAACGAGCCACTGCAGACGCTCAGCAGCCACGCACCACGCTCTGCCGCATGTCGCACGACAGCGGACACGCGAGGATCGGCGTCCTGCCATCTCTCCCGCGGCACCGGCGTGACGATGACGAGGTCGGCGGTCTCGGCAAACGCCAGGTCTTCGTCGACCGTGATCGAAAAGCCCAGGTTGCTCGGCACGAGGCCGGGCTCTGCCGCGACGATGCGGAAATCGAAGCCCCGGATGCCGTCGCCGGAGCGGTCGAGACCGAAAGCCTCACAGGCCAGGCCGAACTCGAAGGGCGCGAAGCCCGGCTGTACGACGGTGGCGACGGTACGGATCATGAGCGCTCGATTCTTGTCAGCCCACCGGAGAGGTGGCATGAATCCTACGAATGATGGTCATTCCGCCACTCGTGGCGGTAATGAGTTGATCATAGCTTTTCAGACATGATTGTTCTGCTTCTTCTTTCCGGCCTCGCCGTGTGGGGTGCCGTCGCCACGATCCGCGTCGTCCGGAGCGACGGGTTTCGTCGCCAGCCGACCGACGCTCGCCGCCTTCCGTGAGGACGTGCCGCCGCGTTTCAGCGCTCGGCGTGCCTCGTGCGCGCCGTCTCGTACACCGCGAGCATCGCCGCGGTTCGAGACGACTGTCGGAACCGGTCGGCGATCGAGGCGTCGGGCACGGGCGCAGCACCATCGCGGATGTCGGCGACAGCTGCCCGCAGGACGCCGGCGAGCGCCGGCGTCGAGTCGTCCGGAACCGGCCAGGCGCCGGAGCCCAGCTCCGCGACGAGGTCTGGGTCGCACACAATCGAGGGCGTCCCGAGTGTCGCGGCCTCGAAGATGGTCATCCCCTGCGTCTCGAATCCGATCGAGGTCTGCACGAGGGCATCGGCTGAACGGATCCGCCGAAGCGTCTCACGGTAGGGAAGCGACCCGAGGAAGAACACCGACGCGCGTGCACGCTCGGCCACCCGCTGGGCAGCTGCGCGCTGCGCGCCGTTACCGATCACCTCGATGTCGGCATCGATCTCCGACGCCACCACTGCCTCGAGAAACGGAAGCAGCCGCTTCTCGGGACTCATCCGCCCGACCCACACGAGGCGAGGACGCCGGGAATCGGAACGTGTCCGCGGAGCGGCGAGGGCAGCCGCCAGCTCGTCGTCATCGATCCCGTTCCAGACCACATCCACGTGAGCGGCGACGCGATGGGCCTCCAGGCGACGCGCGAAATGGGCTGACGGCGCCGTCACAGCATCCGCCGACGAAGCCAGCATCCGGAGGTAGGACCAGCCGTCGGCCCGCGCACCGGTGGGCTCGGACAGCGCTCGACGACCCCAACGGTTCAGGACCCGCAGGACCAGGTCGGGGAACGGAGCGATGGCATGGATGCCGACATCTACGCGGTTGTGGAACGTGAACACCACGGGAAGGTCGTGGCGGCGAGCAAAGCGCAGGCCGAGGAATGCTCCCCAGAAATCGCCCTGCACGTGCACGATGTCGACGGGTGGTCGCCCCGCCAGCACGGCATCGACGGCGCGGTCGGCGCGCGCGCTCGGCCAGGTCATCGCATACTCGCGGTCCAGGGTCACCGGGATGGAGGGTAGATCGGCGTATCCCGGGTCATCTGCGCGCACGCCCGCGCGGGGTCCGTGACGGCGCGGCGCGACGATCGTGACGGTGTGGCCGGCCTTCTCGAGAAACCGGCGCTGCAGGCGCATCGACACCTGTGCGCCGCCGAGCGTTTCGGCATGCTGATCGCCGAACATCACGACATGCATCGCTACTCCGGGACGGGCTCGCCGCGGTACAGCGCTTCGAAGGTGTCGAGTGTGCGACTGATGTCGTGGATCGCGACGGCCTCGAGGGAGGCCTGCTGCATCCGTCGCCGCTCCTCGGGCTCAGCGGTCAGCACATCGGTCAGACGCGCCGCGAGTTCATCGACATCGCCCGGTGTGAAGAGGTATCCGTTCTCGCCGTCATGCACCAGGTGCGGGAGAGCCACCGCGTTGGCAGCGACGATCGGCAGCCCCGAAGCCATCGCCTCCATCGTCGCGATCGACTGGAGCTCGGCGATCGAGGCGATCGCGAAGACCGTCGCCCGCGTGTAGAGCTCTCGAAGCTCCTCTTCCGAGGCATGTCCGTGGAAGGTGACGCGGTCGGCGAGATCCAGCTCGGTAGCAAGTGCTTCCAGGCTCTTGCGCTGGTCGCCACCTCCGACGACGTCGAGCGTCGCTCCCAGCGCGGGATCGAGCTTCGTCATCGCACGCAAAAGCACATCGATCTGCTTCTCGTTGGTCAACCGACCGACGAACAGCACCCGCTTGTCCGGACGGGCCGTCAGGTCAGGGGTGTAGTTGTGCATGTCGATGCCGCAGGAGATGGGGATGACCCCCACGATGCCCGTCGCGCGTTCGAGATAGTCGGCGGCGCGGCGCGTCGGCGTCGTGATCACGCGCGTGAGCTGGAACGTGCGGTTCGCGTCGGCCCACGCCCACCGGATGATCGTGTTGTTCCACGACTTCGGCATCGCCGAGTAGTCGAGGATGTTCTCGGGCATGACGTGGTTTGTCGCGACGACCGGGATCCCCCGATCGTGCGCGATTCGCGTCAGCGCGCGACCGATCACGATGTGTGACTGGATGTGGACGACGTCCGGCTTCACCTCATCCAGCACGATGCGGGCATAGTGCTTGGCGCGCCACGGCCACACGAACCTCAGCCAGTCGTGCGGGTACCAGCGGTACGAGTGGATGCGGTGAACGGTCATCTCCTGACCCTCGATCACCTCGTGGAAGACACCGTGCTGGGCCCACGTCTTGCTCGGGCCATGACGTGAACGTCGTGTCCGCGCGCGACGAGCCCGGCGGCAAGACGCTCGGCGAAGCGCGCAGCGCCATTGACGTCGGGAAAGAACGTGTCGGCACCGATGAGCACGGTGAGGCGGCCGTCGCCACCGGTATGGTCGCCGGTCGGCGAGCCGTCGGACGCGTCGAGGGAAGTCACAGAAGGGCTGCCTTTGCTGAACGGCGGTCGCACCGCGGGATGCGGCGTCATAACTGTACCTGAGCGACCCGAGCGGGCTCGGGAGGCGCTCCATCGAGCCCCGCTGACCGACGCCATGGTCCGTGGGCATACAATTCCGCTGTTCGACACGACGCCCACTCGATGAGGAAGGAGGCCCGGCGTGGACTCCGTTCTCGTCGCCCGCCCACACCTCCTTGAGATCCTCGACATCGCGCCCGGCAGGGTGGTGTTGACCGCACCTGCGGGATACGGCAAGACAGTGCTGCTCGACCAGTGGGATCTCACGCGGGAGCACGAGACGATACGCGTCCGCGGCGCCGATCTCGCCGGGCCCGCCATGGATCGCATCCGTGAGACCCTCCACCCCGAGGCATCCCCCCGACGGCAGTGATCGTCGACGACATCCACGACGGTCCTGCCGAACGCCTCGCGGAGCTTCTCGACATCCCCCTTCTTCCCGATGCACGCCTCGTGCTATCCGGTCGTTCGGTTCCTCCCGACGCGCTCGTGCGCGCCCGCATGCGGCGCACCCTCACCGAGATCGATGCTGTCGCGCTCGCCATGAACGACGCCGAGATCGCGGAAACCCTTCCAGATCTCGATCCCGCGGCTCTCACGTCGCTGCGAGAGCTGACCGCGGGCTGGCCTGCTGGGGTTCGACTTGCGGCGCTGGCCTGGCGGGAGGGCGCGGACCCTCGGGGCTTCGATGGACGAGACCGACTCGTCAGCGACTACCTGCGGCACGATGCACTCGCGGACGCGGATGCCGAGACTCTCGCCGCCCTGCGCGCACTGGCCGGGTTCGAGGTCGTTGACGCCGACCTCGCGCGCGAAGTGGCTGGCATGGATGAGCCGATGTTCACCAGCCTGACGGGCGGGCCCTGGTTCCTCCATCGCGTAGACCGACGTTCCCAGCGGTACGCGTGGGTGCCGCTGGTGCGCCAGTCGCTCGCCCATGACGCCGAGGCGGCGGACCCGACCGCGTTCCGCGCCCGCCTGGCTCGCGGAGCCGACTGGGCCCAGCGCGATCCCGAACGCGCACTCGAGGCGGTCTCCCTCTACATTCGGGCGGGCCAGCCCACCGCGGCCCTGCCGACCCTCCGCGCGGAGCTGATCCCGATGTTCTCCAGCGGCCGACTGTTCGAGCTCGTTGGATTCATCCATGCTCTCGGCACGGAAGACGTCACCAGCCCCAGCCTTGCCACCATGCTCGCCTACGCGGGCGTCATGACCGCTGACGTGTTCTGCGCCAACGAGTGGACCGACGCCGCCGAGACCCTGTGGACGCGCGACGGGTTCTCGGATGCCGATGATGAGGTGGCCTTTCTCACGCTCCGCGCACACCTGAGCCGATCGGGCCTGCGCCAGATGCGCGATGACTCGGATCGTGCTGTGGCGATCGTGTCGAGACAGAGCCTCTGGCGCACCCCGGCGCTCATGCTCGCCGGGATCGCGGCGGCGATGGCGAACGATGACGACGCGATCTCCCTGCTCGACGAAGCCGCCCACGAGGCTCGAAAGGTCGGCGTTCCCCCCGCCGAGATGCTTGCGGTAGCCGAACGCGCGTGCCTCGCCGTCAAGCGCGATGACCCCCGCGCCCCCGCCCTCGTCGACGCAGCGGTTGCACTGGCCGCGGACGAGCAGTGGTCGGTCTATCCGCACTCCGGACTGGCTTTCGCGCTGCGCGCTCAGGTTCGCGCGAAGGCTGGTGATCGCGACGGCGCGCTGGCAGACCTTCGCCGCGCGGCCGGAATGCGGCCGATCGTCGGCCCGACCCTCCCGTGGCTGGGCATTCAGCTTCGTGTGAGTCTGGGGGAAGCTGCCGAGATTCTCGGCGAGGACGAACTCGCGCACGTCGTGCGGTGGGAGGCCGAAGAACTCGCCGGTCGCCTGCGCGACGCCCAGCATCTGCTTCCGGACCGCCCGGTGGCCGAGCCGGCT
Organism: Microbacterium schleiferi; assembly: GCF_015565955.1. Classification (NCBI taxonomy): domain Bacteria; kingdom Bacillati; phylum Actinomycetota; class Actinomycetes; order Micrococcales; family Microbacteriaceae; genus Microbacterium; species Microbacterium schleiferi. The sequence continues at coordinate 3,095,859 of NZ_CP064760.1, forward strand.
CGGTACGTGATCACCGCTGCCGAGCGGCGCGTGCTGCCCTACCTGAGTACCCACCTGTCGTACGAAGACATCGGGCGTCGACTGTTCGTCTCCCGCAACACGGTCAAGTCGCACGTGGCGTCGGTGTACCGAAAGCTCGGGGCGCGGTCCCGCACAGAGGCCGTATCGATCGCGACTGGCCTTGGCCTCTTCGACGCCGGCGCCGGTCAGGGCGTTCCCCTCCCCGACCATGTCGGCCTCATCCAGCTCAGTGACCGACCACACCTTTGAGTACCAGGAGACCCACGCCCAACGCCGCTCCGACCAGGGCGCTCCACAGCCGCCCGCTGCGAGATAGCCCCGCGGCGCGGCCCGCAAGGTAGCCGTATGCGAAGAGCACGGCGATGGAGACGAGCAGCGCGATCGTCGCCGCAGCCCCGATGTCAGCCCCCAGCGCGCTCGCGATGATGAGCGCACTGACCGGGAGGAACGACGACGCGGGCACCGGCCACGATCGTCCCGCAATCTGCAGCGCACCTCGGAAGATTCTCTGGCCGCTGCGGATGCCGGACGCCAGTGTCGCCGCGTAGACCCCGGCGAGCCAGTAGACCACGACGGAGCCGACGATGCCGACGCACAGCGCCAGCAACGGTGGCTGCTGACCGGCGGCGGCGGCGATCACCGACCCACTGACGACGAGTCCGATCGCTATCGACGACGCTTCGCGCACCGGCATCGGGCCCGAGGCCTGCGCGGTCTCGGCAGCGTCGTCCAGCTCCACCGTGGCTCCTCTCAGGATTCGATGTGACGGGCGTGAAGCCCCGCGGTCTCCGCGTGGTGGATCGAGGCATCCGCGACCTCACCCGGGCGGCGCACGTCGACATCGATCCGATGAATCGTGCCGGAGAACGGGAACGGCGCGAGGTGCGCGTAGGAGGGGTCGACGACCTCGCCGTTGTCGCGCCCGATGTCGAGGCCCGAGTAGGCGTTGAACATGATCGGCACGGTGCGTTCCATGCGGCCCCCGCCAATGCTCACGCCATTGACCGAGAGGGTGACGGTGCAGGCCGGGGCCATGACCGCGGCATCCGCCTCGACGTCCAGCACGATGGTGACCTCCCCGGTCGGCAGCGCCTCGTCGGCGACGTGCCGGTAGGTCTCGACCCCCATGAACGAGTAGGTATGCCGCAGAAGGCCGTCCTGGACGAAGAGGGCGAAGCCGCCGAGGTGGTCGAAGGCTGCCAGGAGCACACCCTCGGCATCCGCGTCGGAAATGGTCGCCTCGACCGTGATGGAATATGAGCGGTTCAGGATCGGCGGCATGATGCCCGCCGGGATGTTCTGAACGTCGGTGCCCCAGTAGGTCCAGCGGGTCTGGGTCTGCAGCGGCGGCACCATCCCGAAGAATGCCGCCATCCCGCCGAGCATCGGAAGCGCGAGGTTCTTCTCCGCTTCCTGCCACCACAGCTCTGCCAGTTCCGCGACCTTCTCCGGGTGTTCGGTCGCGAGGTCACGGGACTGCGAGAAATCGTCGGGCAGGTAGTAGAGCTGCCATGAGAGCGCATCCGGGTCGAACACGCCCGGCGCGAATCGGCGGATCGTCGCCGGCGTCGCATCCCAGGGGATCCGGGGCAGCATCGAGGCAGCCCACCAGCCGTCGCGGTACATTCCACGGTTCCCGTAGATCTCGAAATACTGCTGCGTGTGCTGCTCGGGTGCCTCAGCAGAGGGGAACGAGTAGGCAAAGCTCGTGCCCGCCATCGGCGCCTGCGGGATGCCGTCCACCGTGTTTGGAACCGGGATCCCCGCGACATCGAGGATCGTCGGGCCGATGTCGTTGACATGCGTGAACTGGGCCCGGACGTCCCCGTCGGCCCTGATCCCGCCGGGCCAGTGCACGACCATGGGGTTGCGCGTGCCGCCGAGGTGGGAAGCGACCTGCTTGCCCCACTGGAATGGCGTGTTTCCCGCCCAGGCCCACGCGGCGGAGCAGTGCGGCGCGCTGTCGGGCCCACCCCAGGCCTCGAGGCCCCCGTGCGCGTCGATCAGACCGAGCTGCTGCTCGGAGGTGAGGGGGATGCCGTTCTGCATCGTCAGCTCGTTGAACGAGCCCGTCAGCGTGCCCTCCATCGAGGCACCGTTGTCGCCCCAGATATAGATCACGAGCGTGTTGTCGAGCTCGCCCATCCGCTCGATCTCGTCGATGAGTCGACCCACGTTGTGGTCGGCGTTGGCTTGGAAGCCCGCGTAGACCTCCATCTGACGCGCGTAGAGGCGACGTTCGGCATCCGTCAGGGACTCCCACGCCGGGAACGCATCGTCGCGGGCGGTCAGCTCGGTACCCTCGGGGATGATCCCGAGTTCGAGCTGCCGCGCGAACGTACGCTCGCGATAGGCATCCCATCCATCGTCGAACATCCCGCGGTACGGCTCGGTCCACTCATCGGGGACGTGGTGCGGTGCGTGTGCCGTGCCCGTCGAGTAGTACATGAGCCACGGCTTGTCGGTCTTGTGCGCGCGAACGCCGTGCAGCCACTCGATCGCCTTGTCGGTCAGTGCCGTGGGCAGGTAGTAGTCGCGGTCGGTCGGACCCCCGTACGCCTGCTCGACCGACTCGTTCTCGTAGATCATCGGGTCGTACTGACCGGACTCTCCTCCCAGGAAGCCCCAGAAGTAGTCGAAGCCCCACCCGCGCGGCCACCGGTCGAAAGGGCCCGCCGCACCCTGGGTGCGGCTCGGGGTGAGGTGCCACTTGCCGATGACAGCAGTCGAGTAGCCGTTGTCGCGCAGGATGCGGGGGAACGGAGCGCAATCGCGCGGGAGTACTCCGGAGTAGCCCGGGAAGGGACCGGGTAGCTCACCGACGGTGCCGAAGCCGACGCGGTGATGGTTGCGCCCCGTCAGCAAGGCCGCGCGCGTCGGCGAGCAGAGGGCCGCGGTGTGCAGCCCCGTGTAGGTCAGGCCGTCCTGAGCGAGCCTGTCAAGCGTGGGCGTCTGGATCGGCCCCCGAACGTGGATGCCTGGCCGAACCCGGCGTCGTCGATGAGGATCAGCAGGACGTTGGGTGCGCCTTCGGGCGCCTCGACCTCTGCCGTGATCGCCCAGTCGGGTGTGGACTCGGCGACGGTGCGCCCTGCGACGCCGCCGAAGCTCTGCTCGGGGATCGGAAGGTGGGAACGGTCGGGTGTCGCAGCGCTCATAGCTCTCTCCCTGTCGGGTCAGGTGTGCGGTCGATTCGAGTCACGGGGTCACATCCTCAGAGTCGGACGGTACGGGCGTCTTGGCGTACGAAGACGACTTCGCGCACGATGAGGGTGATCGCGGCCACCACCGGGACTGCGACCAGAGCCCCGAGAAGGCCCAGGAGAGCGGCGCCGACCATCGCCCCGATGAGAACCAGGATGCCGGGGACGGCGATCGACTTGCCCATGAGGCGCGGCGTGAGGACGTATGACTCGACTTGCATGTAGACGAGGTACAGGACCGCGAAGATCAGCGCCGCGACGGGATCGGTGAACAGCGCCACGACAGAGCCGACAACCCAGAACAGGACCGATCCGACGACGGGGATCAGCGTCAGGAAGAACGCGATCACTCCCATGAGGGCGGGGAACGGGAGCCGGAGCACGACGTGCAAGAGCATCACCAGGGTCGCGTTGAGCGCCCCGAGCACAGCCATGGTCATCACGAATCCACCCATGGAGCCGGTGATCGTCTCGGTGAGACGGATGACGGTGGACCGCCCGTAGGCAGGCGTGAAGCGGTAGAAGGCTGACTTCATCCCCTCGATCGACGCAAGCATGTAGAGGGTCAGCGCAACGATGACGATCGTGCTGGAGATGCCCCCGATCACCCCGAAGCCTGTCGCCACCACGCCGCCGGTCAGTGCGAGCAGGCGTTCTGGGTCGCTGAAGAACTGCGCAACCCCCTCGGCGACAGCGTCGGGGTTGGCGCCCAGCGCGTCCATCGCGGTGACGAACCAGTCCTGGGAGGCGAGGGCCGCCATCGCGGCGGGCACGGCCTGCACGAACTCCACGAGCTGCTGGATGACCCGCGGCACGATGAGCCAGATGACGAGAGCGACAACCACCGCGAACGCGGTGAACACGATCGCGATGCCCCAGCCGCGTGCGATCCCGGCGCGCTCGATGCGGGACACCAGCGGGTCGAGCCCGAGCGCCAAGAACAGAGCCAGCACGATCGAGAGAATGACCGTCGAGACGCCCACGAGCGCCGTGGCCAGGGCAACGGCGATCAGCACGCCGATGGCGAGGGCGAAGCCCAGCGTCAGGGGGCTGGTCAGGGACGCGCGCGTGCGTTGCGGCGGTTGCTCCTCGGGTGTCACCCGTACTCCTTCATGGCAGCGTCCGGTCGACCGGACGAGCCAAGAATGGCGCGGGCACGGTGCTGGCGACATCACCCCATCCGGGTGAAGTTGGCTCCTGCCCCCGCCGAGAACGGGGCTGCGGCGCATTTCTGGGTGCCCGCGCGCTTCGCCACGGGCTACCGGGGCCTTATGGTGATCCCGGACCACTCACTCACGACGACGCAGAACGGATGCGTCGACGGCACCCCGGGAGAGAAGCATGGGAGACGCGATCGGCGCGGTGCTTCCGTTCGCCGTGGGTATCGCCATCAGCCCGGTCCCCGTCATCGCCGCGATCCTTCTGCTGCTCTCCCCCGGGCCCGCACGGCGGGCGCCGGTTTCGCGGTGGGCTGGGTACTCGGCATCCTCACCCTTGTCGTGCTCTTTCTCGTGGTGGCAGCCGTCATCCCCACCCCGGTCGTCGGGGGAACCCGTCCCGTCCAGGGAATCATCCACATCGTGATCGGGGTCCTGCTGGTGGCTTTCGCGGCTCGCCAGTTCCGTTCGCACGCGCGGGCGCGAGGCGCGAGTGCCGGACTTCCGTCGTGGATGCGTGCGGTCGACCGTCTGGGATTCTGGGACGCCCTTGGCCTCGGGGTACTGCTGGCCGCCGTAAACCCGAAGAATCTCCTGCTCGGTGCGGCAGCGGGGATCGCCCTGGGCACCTCCGGCGTGCGTGTCGGCGACGCGGTGGTCGTCATCACGGTGTACGTCCTCGTGGCAGCCTCGACGATCCTCGTCCCCATCGTCGGCGTCCTCATCGCCGGTGACCGGGCGCACCAGCCCCTCCACGCGCTGCGTACGTGGCTCGAACGCGAGAATGCCGTCATCATGGGGTTTGTCCTGCTCATTCTTGGGGTCGTCGTGCTATCCAAGGGCATCGCCTTTTTTTGACTTGTTCCTCCGCCTCTGTCACATCCACCCGAAAGGACCCACCATGACTGAGTTCCGCTACGGACCGGTCGAGCTGTACCTCGTCGGTTTCGACGGCGACCGCCCGAGCCCTGACACCATCGCCGCCCTCGCGGAACTCCTGGAAGGCGGCCTCGTCCGTCTCCTCGACTTCGTGATCGTGTCGAAGTCGGAGTCGGGAGATGTCGAGGTCATCGAGATCGAGGACCAGACCGAGGAGTACGGCTTCGGCGACATCGAGCTTGCCGAAATCGGCATCACCGGCGACGAGGACATCGCCGAGCTCGTCGAGCTCGTCGAGCCGGGTTCGTCTGCGGCGATCGTCGCTCTCGAGCTCCTCTACGCTCGCCGCCTCGCCGACCGACTCGCCGCCTCGGGCGGTGTCGTTCTGAGCGCCGAGCGCATCCCTGCCCCCATTGTCAACGCCGTCATGGACCTGGCCGAACAGGCCTGAGAAAGAGGAGACCCACCATGATCAGACGAGTCGGCCGTCCCGGCCTCATCGGCCTCGCCGCACGCACCGCCGTCGTTGCGGGCACCGCCACTGCGGTGTCGGGCGCGATGTCGAGCAACCAGCAGAAGAAGGCACAGGCCCAGTACGAGCAGGAGCAGTACCAGGCGGCTCAGCAGCAGGCTGCGATGCAGCAGGCTGCCCAGCAGGCTGTCGCCGCTCAGGCTGCTGCAGCTCCCCCGGCGCCCGCGGCTCCCGCCGTCGATGTCGTCGCGGAACTGCAGAAGCTCGCGGCACTCAAGGACGCAGGAGTGCTCTCCGACGACGAGTTCGCCGCAGCGAAGGCCAAGCTTCTCGCCTGAGCTCAGTCCGAAGGGTCGCCGGCGGAGTCTGAGGACTCGGTCGGCGGCCCGTCGTCTGTATGGGCGGCATCATCGCCGCTGGGGGCTTCTTCGGGTTCCCTGACCGGCGCAGCATCTCGGTCACCGCTGAGCCACCGCAGCACGCGCGCATCAGGATCCGCCTCGAGGATCAACGCCCGCACGAGCAGGGTGAGCGGGATCGAGAGGATGGCGCCGAGGGGACCGATCACGAAGGTCCAGAAGATGACCGAGAAGAAGCTGAGCGTGAGGCTCAAGCTCACGGCATCCGCGACGAACTTGGGCTGGACGAGCACCTGCAGCACGACATTCACGACGCTGTAGATCGCGATCACGGCAAGAAAGAGCGGCCAGCCTCCCACAACCAGGGCCAGCACGGCGGGAGGAATGAGGCCGAGGACGAACCCGATGTTGGGGATGAAGTTGGTGACGAATGCCAGGATCGCCCACACCACCGGCGCCGGCACCCCGATCGCCGCGAGGGCGATGCCGTCGATGACGGCAACGATGGCGCCGAAGATGGCGTTGACGATGTAATAGCGACGGGTTCCCACCGTGAAGGTGCGCACCCTCGCGAGCGTGCCGTCGACGGAGGCGCCGAAGACGGTGCGCAGCCGGTTGTAGCGCGCAGCGTCGGCGGCCATGAAGATGACGTAGGCGAGCACGAAGAAGAGCCCGATCGCGACCCCGACCACCATGCCCGACACCGAGGTTGCCACGCCCAGCAAGCGCGAGGGCTCGAGGAAGGATGCCACGGTGTCGGCGGCCCGCCCGTCCCAGCCCATGTCAGCGAGCCACTGCTCGATTCCGTCGACGGTCGCTCGGAGCTGCGCGAGATAGTCGACGACCAGGCGCGCGAACTGGGTTCCCGCGAACCACAGAAGCAGCGCCATCGTGGTGAGGATCACGTACGCGAGCAGGATGACGGCTGTCGTGGCCGTCCACATGGGCCAGCCGCGCCGGCGCAGCAGACCCTGCAACGGATGGCAGATGATCACGATGACCGCCGCGAGAGCGAGCGGACCGACGATCTCCCGAGCCCAGGAGAGGCCCACGAGCACGACGACCGCCGCCGCCAGGCCGACCAGCACTCGCAGCATCGGGGACGGGGCCGACGGGGCTGCGGACGGCGGGGTGGAACTCACGGCGCCAGGCTACCGCGCCGATCCTCGGAACCGGCCGTCACGCGGAGGGGTGCGGGGGTTCCGCCTCTTTGTGCCGAGGCAGCACCTTCTCGGCATCCTTCGGCAGCGCCTTGGCCACGGTCTCCAGCTGACGGGCGAGGCTCCGCACCTGCCCTCGCGTGGCAGCCTCCTGATCATCGTTTCCTGCGAGGGTCGCCGCACGCTCCACGAACCACGACGCCGTGGTGGCAGTGACCACCCCGACGACGCCGATGCCCACGGACATCAGGACCACGGCGACGATCCGCCCCCACGCGGTGATCGGATACAGGTCGCCGTAGCCGACAGTTGTGACAGTGACGAAGGCCCACCAGATGGCGTCGCCGAAGTTGAGGATGTTCGCGCCGGGCGCGGGGCGCTCGACGTCCAAGACCGCCAACGAGCAGATCCAGATGAGGATGGCGACGGTGCCGCCCGCAAGGATCGCGGCCTGTGTGCGGAGCTGATCGCCCTTGGACATCTTCTGGATCTCGGTGATCGCGCGAACCAGACGCAGAGGTTTGAGAACCGGCAGGACCACCACGGCAAGATCGAAGAGGTGTCCCCGAAACCAGGGACCCTTCTTGGGGGCCAGGCCCAACCGAACGAGGTAGTCGATGGCGAAGACCACCCAGGTCGCTGCCATGACGGTGCGCATGCCGGCATACTCGGGGCCCTGGAGATTGGCGATCACCTGCCACGAGTAGGCGACGATGAATGCGAGGGATGCGACGACCAGCGGCCAGTAGGTCAGTCTTTGCCAGCGTTCTTCGGTCATGGTCCGAGAGTAGTGAGGCTCACGGCATGGTCCGGGGTGGACGAGCCGCAAGTCCGGCGGCGCCACCGGAGCAGAACCACGCCAACGGGGCGCGGATGCCGCGGGACGCCGCCGGACGGAGCTCAGGCGAGGGCCTTCGCCTTGATCTTCTCGAACTCTTCCGCCGTGATCGTGCCGGCCTCGCGCAGCTGCGCGGCCTTGGCGATCTCGTCGGTCGTGCTCGTGCCGGCCGTTGCCCGGATGTAGTCGTCGGTCTCCCGCCGCGCAGCCTCGGCCTGCGCGATGCCTCGCTGAGCCATCCCCTTCCCGCGGGCGATCAGATAGATCAGCGCAGTGAGGATGGGCACGAAGATGAGGAAGATGATCCAGACAGCCTTGGCCCAGCCGCCCAGATTCTGGTCGCGTACGAGGTCGGCGAGGATCGAGAAGAGCAGGAACAGATAGGCGACGAACACGTACGCCCACAGCATCCAGATGATGAATTCCCAAAAGTTCATCGGGTGGGGTCCTTCCATGGTCGGCGCGACGATCGCGCCCGAACAACCTTCGGGCCGGCGGGCGGGGGACACATCACCCTTCTCGGGTGAATCGCGCAGGGGCGCCCGCTCATAAACTCTCGCGACGTGACCATCAGACCCCTCGCCGGCCTCACCGCCCGCTCCGTCGGCCGAGACCTCCTCGCGGGAGTGACCCTGCTCGCGATCGCCGTGCCGCTGAACATCGGGTACGCCCAGATCGCGGGGCTGCCGCCGACCGCCGGACTCTACGCGCTGATAGTGCCGACGATCATCTTCGTCGCAGTCACCTCATCGCGTCACGTCGTCGCGTCCCCGGATGCCGCGGCTGCGGCTCTGGTGGCGTCGTCGGTCGGAGGGCTGGCGGTCGCCGGCTCCGATCAGTACCTGGTCATGGCGATGGCGCAGGCAATCATCTCGGGTATCGCCTTCGTCGTGATGGCGGTCTTCCGGCTCGGGTTCCTCGCGAACTTCCTCTCGGCGCCGATCCTCGTCGGCTTCGTCGCGGGGCTTGCCCTCGACATCCTGGTCTCACAGATCGCGAAGATGCTGGGGGTTCCGATCGAATCCGGGTCAGAGTTCCTCGAAAAGCTCGGGCAGCTGGCCACGGGGCTTCCCCAGACAAACGTCTGGGCCCTGTGCATCTCGGTGGGCTCCCTGATGATCCTGCTGGTGGGCAGGCGCTGGGTCCGCGTCGCCCCCTGGGCGCTCGTCGTGATCGTGGTGTCGACAGCCGTCGTCGCGATCACCGGCGCCGACCAGGCCGGGGTCGATGTGCTCGGGGAGGTGACCGGCGGCATGCCCAGCGTGACGTGGCCGATCCTGGACTGGGGAACCTGGATCGCTCTGGTCCCGTCGGCGCTCGCCCTCACACTGGTCACCGTCGCCGAAGGCCTGCTGCTGTCGCGCTCGTACGGTGAGCGGCACCGGTATCGCACAGAGCCCAATCGCGATCTCCTCGCCTTCGGTCTCACGAACATCGCGGCGGGCGCGAGCGGGAGCTTCGCCATCGGTTCGTCGACCTCGCGCAGCGCCGCGATGGAGCAAGCCGGAGCCCGATCGCAGCTACCGTCGATCGTCACGGCGGCCGGCACTCTCCTGTTGCTGCTGTTCGGCACTTCTGCCCTCGCGCTGATCCCCTCTCCTGCTATCGGCGCGGTCGTCGCCGTCGCCATCCTGCCGCTGCTGGGGATTCGTGAGCTGACCAGGCTCTGGCGCGTCGAGCGCGGCGAGTTCGTCGTCGCCGCCGTCTGCTTCGCCGTCACGCTCCTGGTCGGCACGATCGCCGGGATCGCCGTGGCGTTCGTGCTTGCCCTCATCACTGTGACGCGGCGCGCAGCCGCGGCCCCGGTGGACGTCCTCGCCGCGGGTGAGGACGGCGGGGCGATCCTGGAGACTGCCGGGCCGGGCACACTGACAGCTCCCGGCGTGCTGATCCTTCGGCTCTCGGCGCCGCTGTTCTTCGCGAACGCGGCAAGCTTCGTCGGCGCGGTCAAGGCAAGCGTCGAGGCCGCCGATGCTCCCGTGCACCACGTGGTGATCGACCTCGAGTCGGTCACGGATGCCGATGTGACGGCTGCCGAGGCGCTGACGGGTCTACGGGGCTGGTTGACCGAGCGCGGCATCCGCCTCGCCTTCAGCCGACCGAGAGAGCACCTCCTGCCGCGTCTGGGCCGGCTCGGGATCATCGCGGGTGAGCTCGTGTTCGCGACCAATCGCGAGGCCGCTGACTCCCTCTCGGCCGCGGGCCCGTCGGAGGGGCCGAGCGCGACCACCCCGGACGCGTCGTCGCCCGCGGGCGAGACCTCCCCCTAGGGTGAGCGTCATGGATTCCCCTCCGAACCCGTGGGCCTTCGCGAGCAGTTCTCGCACGCTCATTGCACTGTCGATTCCCGCCGCTCTCATCGGCATCCTGTCAGGTGTCATGCTGTGGGCGCTCGACGAGGTCGCGCACGTGGGCGCGTACTGGGTGTGGGATGCGCTGCCGGCGTCGGTCGGCGCGAGCGGCGATTCACCGTGGTGGATCTTCGGCGTCCTCGCGCTCACCGGTTTCCTGGTCGGCGTGGTCGTGTGGAAGATGCCCGGTCACGGCGGGCAGGACTCTGCGACAGTCGAGCTCATCGCACCGCCGCAGCCGGCGCGCGTCGTCCCGAGCATCGTGGTCGCCGTCCTCCTGACCCTCATCGGTGGCGTGAGCCTCGGACCCGAGAGCCCGATCATTGCGATCAACACGGCCCTGGCGGTGTGGATCGTCACCCGCCTGTGGCCCGCGATTCCGGTGCAACTCGTCGTCATCCTCACCGCCGCCGGCACGATCGGCGCCCTGTTCGGCACGCCCGTCGCTGCGGCGCTCGTGTTCACCGGCGCCCTCGCCTCTGGCGGCGGTGCGCTGTGGGACAAGCTGTTCCTACCCCTCGTCTCCGCTGCCACTGGAACGGTCACGGCACTCGTTCTGGGCGGCGGACTGGGCGCGATCGGCAGCATCGCTCCCTACACCGACCCCCGGGCGATCGATCTTGTCTCGGCCTCCGTGATCGCCGCTGTCGGCGCCGCTGTCGCCCTGGTCGGGATCATCGCGTTCAAGGCCCTGCATCCGTTCCTGCGTCGGCGGATGCCGAATCCGCTCCTCCTGAGCCTCGCTGGTGGTCTGATTCTCGGTGGCCTCGGGGCGCTCGGGGGTCCGCTCACGCTCTTCAAGGGGCTTGAGCAAAGCGCTCAACTGGTCGCCCTCAACGGCTCGATCGGGTGGGCGACCCTCCTGGCCATCGTCGGAATCAAACTTGCGGCGCTCGTCGTTGCGGCATCCTTCGGCTTCCGCGGCGGCCGGGTCTTTCCCGCCATCTTCCTCGGCGTCGCCTTCGGGATGGTCGCACACGCCCTCGTCCCCTCGATCCCCTTCGGACTGGCGCTGGCCGGCGGCGTCCTCGGCTTCACCCTCGCGATCGCGCGCGATGGCTGGATCGCGCTGTTCGTCGCCGTCGCGATGGTCGGCGATATCGGCATCCTCCCGATCATGTGCGTCGCGATCTTGCCGACCTGGCTCGTGGTCGCGCGGGCACCGGAGATGATCATTGAGGATCACCAGCCGGCTGCGGTCACGACGTCCTGACGTCGGTCTCCAGCGCGGCCGCGTTGCGGATGAACAGGATGATCCACGAGAAGACCAGGATGCCTGCCACGAGTTCGACGGCAGTGAGGGTGTAGTACTGGACCGCGAAGAACACCGCGAGTACGACGATGACCGCGATGAACAGCCAGCCAAGCGCGACGAAGGGCCGCGCGATCCCGGGGATCCAGGCAGGCAACCGGATGACGAGAACCCCGAACACGACAGCCATCCCGGAGGCGAAGCCGGTGTGCACCCAGAAGAAGTCGTTGACGGGGAACAGCCCGACGCACGCGAGAAAGACGCCGACGAGGATGAGGCACAGGCGAACCCACCGGATGCCGTGGGCGTGTGAGGTGGGGATTCCTCGGGTGGTGTAGCGCGCGAGGGTCGTGACGATGAATCCCGCGACGATGAGGGTCAGGTTGAACGTCATCGCCGACACATCGTTCGTCATCCCGAGCGCGGACAGGTTGTCTTTCCACCAGTAGGGGTCGCTCGCGGTGAGCATCGCTGCCAGCACCCCCTCCGCGAGGAACACGGCCAGGACGACCGCGAGCAACGGCAGGTCCATGTGCGTCGCCGAGTAGAAGACGATGTAGGCGGTCATCGCCGCCGCTGTGCCCGAGAGCGCCAGCAACGGCAGGGCGAAGACTTCGGCACCGATGAAGGCGTCCTCGAGGATGACAGCGAGCAGGGTCCACGAAAGCAGCGCGATGATCCCGTGGGCAAAGGCGAGCGCGGCGACGTCGAGATAGTCCAGGACCCTCGGAGTCGGTCCTCCCTCACGGCGGTGCATGACGTAGCGCCCGACGGCGAAGGCGAGGATTCCGGCAACAGCAGAGGCAATGGCCGAGAACTCGCCAAGCGAGCCCGGGCCCGAGATCGGAGCGCCCTCGAAGCGGAAGACGGCGAGCGCAACGAGCACGATGACAACGAAGGCGACCGTCCCGACGCCCAGGCCCAGGGACTCGAGCGTTCGCTCCTCGGCGGGTCCCGAACTCTCGGCAGCGACGAGTCGGTGAGCGCGGCGGGTGTCGGCGGGAGCCGGTGTGGTCTCGGTCACGGCATGAGAGTAGCGCAGCGCCGTCAGCGGATCAGTCGTCGTCCTCGGTGGTGTCGGATGCCGGTGGCAGGGCATGACGGGGGCGCCACAGCACGATCTCCGTAGCGCGGCGGACCCGGCGTCCGTGCCGAAGGGTGATGACCGACCCGCCCGGTCCCGCCGCGAAAACGCGCGCTCCGGGTCGGTTCGCCAGCTCGGCTTCGACCCGCGCTTCGAGGTCGCGAACCCGTGTGTGCAGCTCGCGAACGCGGTTCTCGAGCTCCAGGATGCGGGCGATGCCAGGAAGGCTCATTCCCTCCCCAGACAGCCGCGCGATCTCGCGAAGCTGGTCGACGTGGCGCAACGAGTACCGGCGCGACCCGCCCTGTGTGCGCGCCGGCACGACCAGGCCCAGCCGGTCGTATTGGCGCAGGGTCTGCGGATGCATGCCGGCGAGCTCGGCGGCTGCCGCGATCGCCAGGATCGGGGCCTCGTCGTCGATCTCGTGTTCAGGCATCCGGGTGTCCTTGATCCGGGTCAGGTGGCCGCGCGGGCGAGCAGTTCGGCGCGCGGGTTCTCTTTCGGTTCAACCTCGCGGTACTTCTCGAGCGCCTCACGGGCTGCACCATCGACATGGGTGGGGACGGCGATCTGCACTTCGGCGAGGAGATCACCCGTTCCCTTCTGCGTCTGCACACCGCGGCCCTTGACGCGCAGGACCCGTCCCGAGGGGTGCCGGGGGCGACCCGCAGCTTGACCGGGTCGCCCCCGAGGGTGGGAACCTCGATCGTCGCGCCGAACACCGCTTCGGTGTAGGTCACGGGGACGACGACGCGCAGATTCAGGCCGTCGCGCGTGAACACCGGGTGCGGACGCACGGAGACCTGGACGACGATATCGCCGTTCTCACCACCGTCCGGGGAGGGACGGCCGCGACCACGCAGCCGGATCTTCTGGCCGTCGGCGACACCCGCGGGGATCTTCACCTTGAACGGGTGGCCATCCTCGGATTGCAGCGTGATCGTCTCGCCCTTGGTGGCGGTGACGAAATCGATCGTCGTGCGGGCGGTCACGTCGGCCCCACGCGTCGGTCCTCCGTAGCCGCGGAAACCTCCGGAGGGCTGCCCGAACCTGCCCGAGCCGAACGAGGTTCCGCCCCCTTGACCGAACATCGAGAAGATGTCGTCGAAGTCGGCGCTCTCGTAGCTGTATCCGCCCCGGCTCTGTCCGAACCTGCTGAAGACGTCCTCGAACCCGCCCGCGCCCTGGCCGCCCGCTGTGAAGCGGGCGCCGGAACCCATAGCGCGGATCTGGTCGTACTCCTCGCGCTGCTCAGGATCCGAGAGCACCGCATACGCCTCGCTGATCTCCTTGAACCGGGCTTCGGCCGAGGCGTCGCCGGCGTTGGAGTCGGGGTGATACTGGCGGGCGAGTTTGCGGTATGTCTTCTTCAGGTCCGCTGCGGAGACATCCTTCGAGACCCCGAGGACCGTGTAGAAGTCCTTGTCGAACCAGTCTTGACTGGCCATCGATTGTCCTCCGTGCTACTCAGCCGGCACGGCGACGACGACCTTCGCGGGGCGAAGCTCAATCGTCCCGAGACGATAGCCGACCTCCACGACCTCGAGGATCGTGGTTTCGGTAGCCCCGGGGGTGGGCTGCTGGAAGATCGCCTCGTGCTGCTGCGGGTCGAACACCTCGCCGGCTTCGCCGTAGGAGGTGACACCGAGCCGCTCGGCGACGGTACGGATCTTGTCCGCGATCGCCGAGAAGGGCGTGCCCTCCTCGAGATCCCCGTGCTTGTCGGCGCGGTCGAGGTCATCGAGCACAGGGATAAGCCCCTTCGCGACCGCGCCCTGGGCGCGCTCGATCTCGATCTCCCGCTGTTCCTCCGTGCGGCGGCGATAGTTCGCGTACTCGGCCTGCAACCGCTTGAGGTCTGTCAGCAGCGCCGACTCCAGGTCAGCGAGTACGACATCCTCCGCGGCTGCGGCATCCGCCGACTGCGCGGCGCCGAGGATGTCGTCGACCGTGAGGTCGTCCTGCTCAGCGCCGGCGCCGCCGGGACCGGCGGAGGTGTCCTCCGGTCCCGGCGTTGCCGCATCGTCAGCAGCGCCATCAGGTCCGACTCCGGAGTCCTTCTCCGAAGGGGTGGGCTCTTCGTCGTCCTTGCGTGCCATGATTTCTTCGCTTACTTCTTGTCGTCTTCGTCCTCGACGACCTCGGCGTCGATGACATCCTCGTCGGGGTTGGGCACGTCGCCCGAGCCCGGCTCGCTGGCGGCCGGGTCGGGGTTCTCGCCCGCGGCTTGCCCTGCCTGGTAGATGGCTTCACCCAGCTGCGACTGGCTCTGGTTCAGCTTGTCGAACGCGGTCTTCACCGCGTCGTCATCGTCGCCGGCCAGCGCCGTCTTGAGCGCATCGACATCGGCCTGCACCGAGGTCTTGACGTCGTCGGGCAGCTTGTCCTCGTTGTCCTTGATGAGCTTCTCGATCGAGTACGAGAGGGTCTCTGCCTGGTTGCGGGTCTCGGCGGACTCACGACGCTTCTTGTCTTCCGCGGCGTGCTCCTCGGCCTCGCGAACCATGCGCTCGATGTCGTCCTTCGGCAGCGACGAGCCACCGGTGATCGTCATCGACTGCTCCTTGCCCGTGCCCTTGTCCTTGGCGGACACGTGCACGATGCCGTTCGCGTCGATGTCGAAGGTCACCTCGACCTGCGGGATGCCGCGCGGCGCCGGAGCGATACCGGTGAGCTCGAACGTGCCCAGCGGCTTGTTGTCGCGCGTGAACTCGCGCTCGCCCTGGAAGACCTGGATCGCGACCGACGGCTGGTTGTCGTCGGCGGTCGTGAAGGTCTCGCTGCGCTTGGTCGGGATCGCCGTGTTGCGCTCGATGAGCTTGGTCATGATGCCGCCCTTGGTCTCGATACCGAGGCTCAGCGGGGTGACATCGATCAGCAGCACATCCTTGCGCTCGCCCTTGAGGACGCCGGCCTGCAGGGCGGCGCCGACGGCGACGACCTCATCCGGGTTGACGCCCTTGTTGGGCTCCTTGCCGCCGGTCTCCTTCTTGACCAGGTCGCCCACGGCGGGCATACGGGTCGATCCGCCGACGAGCACGACATGGTCGATGTCGTCAACCTTGATGCCGGCTTCGCGGATGACGTCCTCGAACGGCTTCTTGGTGCGGTCGAGCAGGTCCTTGGTGAGGTCCTCGAACTTCGCGCGGGTGATCGTCTCGGACAGCGACACCGGGCCGTTCTCGGTCAGCGACAGGTAGGGCAGGTTCACGCTCGTCGATGCCGAGCTCGACAGCTCCTTCTTGGCCTGTTCCGCAGCCTCCTTGAGACGCTGCAGGGCGATCTTGTCGCCCGAGACATCCACACCTGTCGTGTCCTTGAACTGCTTGATCAGGTAGTCGACGACGCGCTGGTCCCAGTCGTCGCCACCGAGGCGGTTGTCACCGGCGGTCGAGCGCACCTGGATCGTCGAGAAGTCATCGTCCTTGCCCACCTCGAGCAGGGAGACATCGAAGGTTCCACCACCGAGGTCGAAGACGAGGATGAGCTCATCCTCCTTGCCGCGGTCGAGGCCATAGGCCAGCGCGGCAGCGGTCGGCTCATTGATGATGCGCAGGACGTTGAGGCCTGCGATCTCGCCGGCTTCCTTCGTGGCCTGACGCTCGGCGTCGTTGAAGTACGCGGGAACGGTGATGACGGCATCCGTCACCGAGTCGCCGAGGTACTGCTCGGCGTCGTGCTTGAGCTTGGCGAGGATACGGGCCGAGATCTCCTGCGGCGTGTACTTCTTGCCGTCGACATCGAAGGTCCAGTCGGTGCCCATGTGGCGCTTGACCGACGAGACGGTGCGGTCGACGTTGGTGACGGCCTGGCGCTTCGCGGTCTCGCCGACGAGCACCTCGCCATCCTTCGTGAAGGCAACCACCGAGGGGGTGGTACGGAAGCCCTCGGCGTTGGCGATGACCTTGGGCTCGCCGCCCTCGAGGACGCTGACGACGGAGTTGGTGGTTCCGAGGTCGATTCCCACTGCACGTGGCATCTGATTCTCCTTGTTTTGCGTGGAAGCGATGTTCCGGTTGAAAAGTCGACTCGCGGCTTCCCGAGCGGCTACGCACGAGGTTGAGTCGCGATGGCTCAAGCGTAGCGATCCCCTCAACGCCTGTCAACTGAACCTGAGTCGAGTCATATCAAGTTTGCAGGAACGATAATGATCGCGTGAACCTTCCCTGGCGCTTCGCCCCGCTGCTCGGCGAACGCGTGACCCTGGATCTGCTGCGCGCCGATGACCTCGATGCGCTGAGCACCATCCAGGGAGACGCGTCGATCGTGCGCTACATGATGTACGAGGCTCGGTCGCGGGAGCAGGTCGCGGACGCCATCGCTCGCGACGGCGCCCGCGACAGCCTCGAGAAGGCCGGCGATTACGTACAGCCGGCCATCCGCGATGCCGATGGTCGGCTTGTCGGGACGCTCTACTTCCGCCTGGCCAGCACCGACGACCGCACTGCCGAGATCGGGTGGCTGCTGTCGGCATCCGAGCGGGGCAAGGGGTACGCGACCGAAGCCGCTGCGATGTTCCTCCGCCTCGCGTTCGACGACCTCGGCATGCATCGCGTGACCGCGGAGCTCGATCCGCGCAATGACGCCTCTGCGGCCGTGTGCCAGCGGCTCGGCATGCGTCAGGAGGCCCACTTACGCGAGAACCTCTGGCTCAAGGGCGAGTGGGTCGACACCGCCATCTTCGCGATCCTCGAGCAGGACTATCGACGGGCACGCGCGTAAGCTGCGCGCTCCAACTCCTGCAAATTGCAGCGACGCGGGCTACGCGCCGTGACTGCCCTCCCTTTTGCAGGAGTTGGAGCGCGAAGGCAGCTCACACGAGCTTGGCGAGGGTCTGCAGCGCGATCACGAGAAACCCGAGTCCGATCAGGATGCCGAGAGCGACTGCCCGCTCCCACCACCGTGCGTGCGAGCGACGCACGGCGAGCCAGCCGATCAGGCCGAGGGTGGCGATGTAGACGATCGCGGCGGCGCTTATCGCCGTGGACAGGTCGATGATCTCGAGCCAGCCGAGCAGCATCAGACCGCCCGGCACGACAACCGTCGATAGGCCGCCGCCCGCGACACGTATGAGCACGACCCAGTCTGCGCCGTGGGGAAACTCACCTTCCACCGCGAGGTGCGAGACCATGTCTGACACCAGCCCCGCGATCGTGATACCGAGCACGCCGAACAACAGCGCGAGCAGTGCGTGGTCGGCGTCCTCATGATCGGAACCGGCAACCACGAGCACGATCGCCAAGCCCGTGAAGGTGGCGTAGATCCGCTCTCGAAGATAGGCGCCGACCGCACGGTGCCCACCGGTGTTGAAGAGCCGGTCATACCGCCGCTGCATCGACGAACCACCCTCGGGGGCGGCCTCGAGGCCATCGTGCGCGCTCCCCGATCGGCCATCATCGCGGGGCTCGTCGGCTGACGCTGGCGTCATCATGTGCACACCGTACCGTCAGGCCTCGGCCGCCGCCGCTCGCTGCCGCATCCGTCGCGCCTTCTGCCTGCCCTTGGCCCAGCGATCGAAGCGCTCGGTGTCGGGAAGACGAGCCAGGAGCGGACCGATGACGATGGTGATGAGCACGTATGCCGTGGCGAGCGCGGCCAGCGATCGGTCAGCGCCGGCTGACACGGCGAGCCCCGCGATGACGATCGAGAACTCTCCGCGTGGCGTGAGGGCGAATCCAGCGCGCCAGCGACCGGGTTCGGCGATGCCGGCTTTGCGTGCCGCGAGGTACCCGGTGAGCACCTTCGTGGCCATCGTGACGATCGCGAGGATGAGCGCGGGGACGAGAACCGGCGGAAGGTCGGCGGGGTTGGTCGACAGTCCGAAGAACAAGAAGAACACCGCCGCGAACAGGTCACGAAGCGGGGTGAGGACCTGCGTCGCGTGTTCCGCGGCGGGACCCGAGATCGCGATCCCGACCAGGAACGCCCCGACCGCGGCCGACACGTTGGCCTCGGCGGCAAGTCCGGCGACGATCAGCGTGAGCCCCAGCACCGACAGCAGCAGCACATCCGCGCGCTTGGACCAGACGAGCTTGGAGACGAGCGGTCCGTGCCGGAGCGCGACCCAGAGGATGAGCAGCACTGCCGCGAGGGCGATCGTCACGCTGATCGCGCCGGCGGCAAGATCCATGCCGATGAGGACGGCGGTCAGGACGGGCAGGTAGAACGCCATGGCCAGGTCTTCGATCACGAGGATCGAGAGGATCGTCGGCGTCTCCCGGTTGGGGAGGCGCCCGAGGTCTTGCAGGAGCTTCGCGACGACGCCGGATGAGGAGATCCACGTGATCCCGGCCAGCACGAGGGCGCCCACCGGTCCCCACCCGAGGACGAAACCGGCGATGGCGCCGGGAATCGCGTTCAGGGCCATGTCGAATCCGCCGGCCACCCGCGAACGATTGAGGCTGCCCATCAGCTCTTTGGCGTTGTACTCGAGACCGAGCATCACCAGCAGCAGGATGACGCCGATCTCGGCGCCGACCTCGATGAACTCCTCGCCCTGCGAGATCGGCAGAATGCCGCCCTCGCCGAAGGCGAGCCCGCCCAGCAGGATCAGGGGAATCGGTGAGATCCCGATGCGCCCCGCGAGGCGACCCAGCAGCGCAATGCCAAACAGCAGCGCGCCGATCTCAAGAAAGAGCAGCGCGCCATCATGCATCGATCAGGCGCCGTTCAGGATCCGGACCAGGTGCTCAAGGCCCTCACGGGTACCGACGACGACGAGGGTGTCCCCGGCGCGCAACGCGTCGGAGGGCTCGGGCGCCGGGATGACACCCGACTCCCGCACGATAGCCACGATCGAGCAGCGCGTGAGAGTGCGCGCTTTCGTGTCCCCGAGGGGGCGCCCGACGTACGGGGAATCTGCCCGCACGGGAATCTTCTCCATCTGCAGGCCGGCGAACGCCTCCTGCAGTCCCGCCAGTTGCGTCAGGATCACCGACCCACCGAGCACTTCCGACAGGGCCGTGGCCTCGTCATCCGTCAACGCGAGCGTGTCACCGCAACGGTCGGGGTCGTCCTCATCCGAGATCGCGATCTCGCGCCCACCGTCGCGGAAGTTGACCACCGACAGACGCCGACCATCGTCGGTGAGAATGTCGTGACGGATGCCGATACCGGGCAGTTCGGCGCGCTCCACGTGAACGGGCATGCGCCCATCTTCGCACCAAAAGGGCTACCCAACGTTCACTCTGGGGCCCTAGCGTATGGCGAATGAGCGACAGTGAGCCCGAACTCCGCCGTCCCCGGGCCTCGGCATCCGACCCGAGCGCAGTACCGACGCCTCCGCCCACCACCGACACCGATGCTCTCGAGAGCGTTGCGGTGCTGTTCCAGGACTCGACAGAGGAACGCGAAATACCCCGCAAGCAGGTCATTTCGTGGGCGTTCTGGGACTGGGCCACCCAGCCGTTCAACTCCGTCATCCTGACGTTCGTCTTCGCCGCCCTCTACCTCGTCTCCGACAGCTTCCTGCCCCCGACATCGCGGCGCTGCCCGACACGTCCGCGGTCAAAGAGGGGGCGCTCGCCGATCTCACCAGCGGGTACGGCTTGGTCACCACTATCGCGGGGCTGCTGATCCTGTTTCTCGCGCCCGTCCTCGGCCAGCAAGCTGACCGCCGCGGAAGCAAGAAGCGGTGGCTGTTCGTGTTCACGATGCTGCTCGCGCTGGTGCAGTTCGCGCTCTTCTTCGTCTACGCCCAGCC
Source organism: Microbacterium schleiferi (assembly GCF_015565955.1). NCBI lineage: Bacteria > Bacillati > Actinomycetota > Actinomycetes > Micrococcales > Microbacteriaceae > Microbacterium > Microbacterium schleiferi. The sequence continues at coordinate 3,116,337 of NZ_CP064760.1, forward strand.
GGTCTTCTTCTGGTACGGCGCCGCGGTTCTGGCGATCGGTGCGGTGATCTCGGAGATCGCGGGGGTCAACTACAACGCCCTGCTCGTGCAGGTCTCGACCCCGAAGACCGTCGGCAAGGTCAGCGGCCTCGGCTGGGGCATGGGGTACATCGGCGGAATCGTCGCGCTCGTGATCGTGGTCGCGCTCACCTTCGCCGACTGGTTCGGGATGGACACCTCCGACGGGCTCGCGTACCGCCTCATCGCCGTCGGATGCGGGGTGTGGACGATCCTGTTCTCGATCCCGCTCTTCCGGAATGTGCCCGAGCCCGCGCCCACTGCTCCGGGTCAGAGCGTGGGGTTTTTCCGCAGCTACGTTGTGCTCGTCAAGGACATCGCTCGCCTGTTCCGGGAGCACCGACCCACGTTCTGGTTCCTCGCCGCGAGCGCCGTCTACCGCGACGGCCTCGCCGGTGTCTTCGCGTTCGGCGGTGTGCTCGCGGCCGTCGCCTTCGGGTTCGGGCCGACCGACGTCATCCTGTTCGCGATTGCCGCCAATGTCGTGGCGGGTCTGTCAACGATCATCGCGGGGCGTTTCGACGACAGGTTCGGCGCGAAGGCCGTCATCGTCGTCGCGCTCACGACGCTCGTGCTCATGGCGTTCGTGGTGTTCGCGTTCCACGATCTGGGTGCCGTCATCTTCTGGATCGGAGGCCTCATCCTCTCCGCCATGGTCGGCCCGGCGCAGGCCGCGAGCCGCTCCCTGCTCGCCCGCGTTACGCCGACCGGGATGCAGGGCGAGATCTTCGGCCTGTACGCCACCACCGGGCGCGTTGCGAGCTTCCTGTCCCCGCTGATGTGGACAGTATTCATCGCGGCCTTCGGCTCGACGATCTTCGGGGTTCTCGGCATCGGACTGGTGCTGCTGCTCGGCCTCATCCTGCTGCTGTTCGTGCGGCTGCCCAAGCGCTCGACCATCTGAGCCCCGCGCCCGGGTCGCCGAGGTAGGCGAATTCCGCGAGGTAGGACGATGCAGACGGCATCCGTCCTACCTCGGCGACTCGTCCTACCCCGGTGCGGTCAGCGCGGAGGCGGTCTGAGCGCGGCGCCTGAGTAGCCGAGGACATCAGAGGGTCGCGCCCGGCGTCGCGGATGTAGGCCCCATCCGCGAGGTAGGACGATGTGCGCAGCATCCGTCCTACGCCGGTGATTGGTCCTACCCCGGTGAGGTCAGCGCGAAGGTGGCCTGCGGGCGGCGCCAGCGTCGCGGATGTAGGAGAAATCCGGCAGGCAGGACGATGCGGGCAGCATCCGTCCTACGCCGGTGATTCGTCCTACCTCGGTGAGGTCAGCCCGGCGCGGGCAGCGGCGTTGCAGCAGCTTGAGTCAGGTCGGCCAGGCGTCGGCCAGCTTGGTCAGCAGGTGGGCAAGGTCGGCGCGTTCGGCATCCGAGAAGGATGCCAGAGCCGTCGTGATCGCGTCGCGGCGCTGATCACGAAAGCCGCGGACGAAGGTCTCACCCTTCTCGGTGAGGACGATCCGCGTGCGTCGGGCGTCGTCGGGATCGGCCTCTCGACGCACGAGTCCGAACTCGACGCCCTGCTGCACCAGGCGTGACGCACGGGGCTGATCGACGCCGATCGCCTCGCCGAGCTCGCTCACAGTGAGCGGATGATCGCTGGATGCCAGCACCTCGAGCACGCGCATCCGTGCCGGTCCCGAGATGCGGGCGGCGCCGCGCTGTGCCATCGGCCCCATCGGTCCCGCCCACGGCCCCCAGCCTCCTGGCGGACCGAAGCCAGGACCGCCGCGGTGGTGCCGCCGACCGCCGTGACCCCCCTCGTCCTGGGAGGAGTGATCGTGCGAGCCGTGCGGCCCCGGGGGCATCCATCCGCGCGGCCCACCCCGCCCGCGCAGGCGAACCAGCGCCGCCGCGATCTGATCGATGGGGTCGGAGGGCGAGTTCGGCATCCTTCCAATTTACATGCGAGTTGACATGGATACCGAATACATGTCACCATACAACTACATGCTACAGAGCATGCACTTCCGACCGCGACGCCGATCGAGCGTCCCGGAACCCCGCGGGCCCCGCCCGCCAGAGAGGATTCACCATGAACGCGCAACAACCACCCAACGACAACACCTCCCCCGCCGACGACCGCCCGCTCGGCTCGTGGCTGCGCCTGGTCGACGCCCTGATCACCCGCGAGTTCGACGACCGCCTCGCCGAGTCCGGCGCTGATCGGCGTGACTGGATGCTGCTGAACGTCGTCGACGGGACGCACGCCTGGGCACGCGTACCCCGCGGCAAGCGGATGCGCCGGCTCGAGGAGCGCGGATGGATCGAACAGACCGGATCGGGCGAGTGGACACTCACCGACGCCGGCCGCGAAATGAAGGAACGTCTCGCCGAGATCGTGTCCGGAATTCGCGAGCGCGTCTCCGGCGCCGTCTCGCCCGAGGACTACGCGACCACTGTCGCGTCGCTGCAGGCGATCGCTCGGGAACTCGGCGGGGACGAGGTCGACGACCTCAACTCACCCACCGGGTTTGGTCGGTTCGGGCGCTCGCGCCGCGGTGGTCCGTTCGGGCCTGGCTTCGGTCCAGGCTTCCGCCCAGGTTTCGGACCCGGCTTCCGCCCGGGCTTCGGGCGGGGGTTCGAGGCTGACGTCGACGATGCGCGTCCGTGCCACGACGGCCAAGGTTTCGGACGTGGCCACGGCCACGGGCGCGGTCACGGCCACGGCGGTCACGGGCACGGCAGTCCCGGCGGCCACGGGCGCCGCGAGCGTGCCTACGAGCGAGGTTTCGACGCCGGCTACGCGCGCGGTCGCGATTCCGCGGCGAGCTGACGCGAATCGATCTCACTCAGCTGCTTCGGTCACGGGCGTGGCCGAAGCAGTCAGCCCGAGAACGGATGACTAGGCGCCGGGTGATCCTGCGGATCGCGTTCCGACATCCGTGCGGTGAAAGTTCTGGTGCGAGCGCGACGCTGTCGGACCCCGCTGACCCTGATAGCGGTTGCCGTACGGGCCAGAGCCGTAGGGGTTTTCAGCGGGCGAGGAGAGCCGGAAGAAGCACAGCTGACCGATCTTCATCCCCGGCCACAGCGTGATCGGCAGCGTTGCGACGTTCGACAGCTCCAGCGTGACGTGGCCCGAGAAACCGGGATCGATGAATCCGGCTGTCGAGTGCGTGAGGAGGCCGAGTCGCCCGAGGGATGACTTTCCCTCCAGCCGAGCGGCGATGTCGTCGGGAAGAGTCACCTGTTCGAACGTCGCGCCCAGAGCGAACTCTCCGGGATGCAGGATGAACGGCTCGTCGGGCGCTACCTCGATGAGCCGGGTGAGGTCGGGCTGGTCGACGGCCGGATCGATGAACGGGTACTTGTGGTTATCGAACAGCCGGAAGTACCGATCGAGGCGAACGTCGACGCTCGAGGGCTGCACCATCTCGGCATCCCACGGGTCGAGCGCGACCCGCCCAGTGGAAACTTCGTGGCGGATGTCGCGGTCCGAGAGCAGCACGAGCCCAGCCTACGACCCCTCGCGCGCCCCTTGCTATGCTGGCGGGGCGCCTCGGCGCACGGGGCTGTAGTTCAATGGCAGAACTTCTGCTTCCCAAGCAGACAGCGCGGGTTCGATTCCCGTCAGCCCCTCCACAGGATTATCCCCAGGTCAGACCGGCAATCCATCGGCCGTGAGTTCGAGCCGGATGACCGCCTCCAGGCCCGTTCGTGCCATCCCCGTGCCAGTAACGCTCGAAGGACGGGCCTCCAGAGCCGCCCCAGCGAGGGTGTCGAGGGTCGCCGCGATGGCGACGTTCCTCTCCTCCGCGGCGTGCTGGTAGATGAGCGCCGCCCGCGCCGTGGAGTGCCCGGCGCGGGCCATGAGTTCGCGCGTCGTAGCGCCACCCTGCGCCGCCATCGTCAGCCCCGCGTGCCTCACGTCGTGCACGTGGAACTGCCCCAGGCCGATGCTCCGCGCCGCCTTGCGCCACGCCTGCCCGAGCGCGTTCCCCGTGATCGCCTCCCCATCGGCGCGAGGGAACAGCGGCGACTTGCCAAACCCGGAGGTCGCCGCAAGGTGCGCCTCTACCTCGGCGGCGATGCGGGGAGGAAGCGCCACCGAGCGCGCGTTGCCCGTCTTGGTGGCCGTCGTGATGAACTCACCCCGCACCCTGATCGTCTGCCGCTCCACCCTGAGCACCCCATCGGCGTAGTCGCCGCGCTGGAGCGCCACGAGTTCACCGACGCGCAGGTGAGCGCCGAACATCACGCGGACGGGGAGCGTCCACTGCTCCGGCATGGCGTTGACGATGGCGGCGAGCGCCTCGGGCGTCATCAGCGGGCGCTCCGGGTGAGCCACGGACCCGGCACCGACGATCTGGCAGGGGTTCGACCCGATCAGCCCGTCACGCACGGCGGTCTGGAGGATGGAGCGCAGGAGGGTATACGCCTGCCGGAGCCGCGATTCACCCGTGGGGATGGGCGGGGCCTCCGGGGGCTCCACGCCGCGCCGCTTCGCCGCCTCCACCACCTTGCGCCGCGCCTCCTCCGCGCGCCGCTTCAGCGTGGCCGCGAGGTCCTTGCGCGCCCGGCTGTACCAGGAGCGCACGACGGCGGGCGTGATGGACGAGAGCGCGTGATCGTGGAGCGGCGAGAGGAGCCCGGCGAGGAGGTCCTCGTTGTTCGCGCGCGTCTTCGGCGCGAGTCTGCCCCGTGAACCGCCGTTCGCGACCCACTCCATCGCGTAGGGCCCGAACGGCGCGTCTCCGGCGCGGTGGTCACGGTAGGTGCCTCGCATCCGGTCGGCGCGGATTCCGGCGAGGTAGTCGAGGGCGTCGCGCTTCGTCTCGAAGGTGCTGGGCGCGGTCATGGATCGGCCCGCAGGGTCGGGGTATCGGGCCTGGAAACGCCCGGACGGCAACTTTCTGACATTGCCGAACGATGCCCGGTTCGCTTTCTGTTTTGCGCCGCTCATCTCGTGTTCCTCGCTCCTGGCCGGGGTGACAAAATGTCACCTGATCTGCGGTTTCTATCCATTCTAGCGCGGGACAGCGCGTGCCAGCGGGTATAGGATTGAGGCAATGGTCAGCACGACAGACCAGGAGGGCCGGAGCCAGACACGCTCGACGCCAACCCACCGGGAAGGACCCGGGGACGCACCTATCTACGCGACCCCGAGGAGGTCCACCCGATGCCCGCACGAATCGACAAGACCGAGGAGCGCGCCGCTCTCACAGCGCGCCTGCTCGCTCACCCGGTCCCCACCATCACGGTCGAGGAGTACGCCCTCCTGGCGGACCGGAGCCGACCGAAGGCCTACGAGGACGTGCGCGAGGGTCGCGTCGATGCTGACGTGCGCGGGCGATCCATCCGAGTGCTGACGATCCCGCTCCTGCGCTCACTCGGGTACGACGTGCCGCTCGCGCCCGTCGCGCTCACTCACTGAGCCGTCCGGAGGGTGACCCTGATGGACACGACACAGCAGACCTCGGAGCCGTTCGTCTCGATGCTCGCCGCGCTCGACCGCTTCGACGCGCACCTGGCCGCGTTCGCGCTCGCCGCAGTTGCTGAGGGTGAGCGATGACCGAGACGAGAGACGGCTTCGCGCGCATCCCGGACTGGCTCACCCGCCACGCCGTGCCCGCACTCGGACTGACCGCCGCCGAGGGCTTCGTCTACGTCGCTGTGCGGTCGCGTGCGGATGCAGATGGACTTGCCTGGCCGTCCTACCCGACCATCGCGCATGAGACGGGCACGAGCGAGAGCACGGCGGCGCGTGCGGTGAAGCGTCTCGTGCAGGTGGGCCTCCTCGAAGTTGCTGAGCCGGGTCGCCAGCACCAGGCGACGGTCTATCGCGTGGTCGAACGCCCGAGCCTCCCTCCGAAGCCCGACCGCCCACTGTCGAAGTCCGAACGCCGACGCGCTCAGGCTCCTCACCGTGGGGAGCCTGAGGCCGGATCGCCCGAGGGCCAGGCTCCTCATGGTGACGCCCAGGCTCCTCATGGTGGGGTGCTCAGGCTCCTCACTGTGGGTAGCGAAGTAGACACAGTGAAGAACACACAGGAAGTAGACACATCTACCCCCACCGCGCTTCGCGCGGCACCCCCCAGAGGGGGATGGAGCGGATGACGTGAATGCGGATGGTCAGGCTCGCCTCTCGGCTCTCCTCCCAGCGTTCAGCGTGCCGGATGAGCAACGACGCCAGCCGCCTCCGACCTCACGTGCTCGCGCATCAGCGCATCGGCACGTCTTCGACCCCGTATCCGGCTACTGCGGGTGCGGCCTCCGTAACGACAGAGAGGAGGGTGCGAGATGAGCACCCCACAGCACGACCCGGCCACCGCCGACCTCGCCGCGGAATACCTCCTCGGGGACCGGCCCGCACCGAAGGGCGTTCCCGCCCGCGTCGCCCGTGCGACCCGCAAGGCGAAGGCGCTCCAGATGCGCCGTGCGGGCATCTCCGTCGAGGTCATCGCCGCGCACCTGAAGGTGCACCCCCGCACCGTTTACACGTGGCTGAGCCACGCCCTCGCGGCGATCCCGCGTGAGGAGGCGAACGAACTGCGTCTGCTCGAACTCGACCGGCTCGATGCGATCTTCCGCGGGCTGTTCCCCGCCGCAGTTGCGGGCGATGTGCGGGCCGCGGAGGGGTGCCTGAAGGTGATGGAGCGCCGCGCGCGGCTCCTCAACCTCGATGCGGCGCACACGGCGGGCCTGGAGCAGGTGGGGAGCCTCCTCGACCGGCTCGTGAACGGGGAGGGCTGACCCGTGGTGCACAGCGCCCCCCGACCGAGCGACGTAGACCTCGCCCGCGCTCGCGCCAAGGCCGCGTTCCTGCCGTACCGGAGCGCGCTCACCGCCCTGCCCGAGCCGGTGCGCTCGACCATCACGGCCTACACGGGTGCGCTCAGCGCGGAGGCCGCGGCCCAGCGTCACCGCGCACAGCGAGCAGAGGCCCGTCTGGAGGCCCTCCGCGCCGAGAGGGGGCCGCGATGAGCGCACCATCGTATGACCAGGTGCACTACGCGCTGAAGCGAGAGCGTGGCTCCGCCGTTGGCCTCCCCTGCTCTCACCCCGACTGCGACCGGCCATCGTCGGGCTGGGCGCTCCTCGATCACCCGACGCACATCGTCATCAACTCGCACGGCAAGCCGGTGCGGATCAGCACGGACCTCGACGCCTACGGTCCCGCGTGCACCCGGCACAACGCCCAGCGGGACCACGGCGGCAACTGGACGCTCTGCCCGCACGGGCATGTCCGATTCCTCTGGGGCACCGACTCCAAGGGCACATGCCGGGGATGCATCCGCCTCGGCCGCATGACCTCCCACCTGCAGGTGGGTCGAATCGCTCACGTGGTGAGCACCAACACCGATGAAAGGGGGCGCTCGTGAACACCGCGACGCTCATTCAGTCCACCGTCCAGGCTCGTGCCGACCTCCTCGCCACGGCACTCTCCCTCGACCCGCACCTGACGCCGGAGGGGCTCCGCGCCCGCCAGCGCCGGGAGGTCGATGCGATCCGTGGACGCATCACCGCCGCCATGCCGGTCGCACCGACCGCGCCCGACCGCCAGCCCATCCTCGACGCGCTCGCGCCGAAGGGTGCCGACGACATCGCGCTCCAGGCTCACCAGTGGTCGAAGGTGCGCGCGCTCCTCGACGCCGGGCGTGACCTCCCGAGCATCATCCGGGACGCCGACCGTGTGCGCCTCGCCGCAATCCTCGACGCGCTGGAGACGATGCCCGAGGTCCTGGAGGACTCCCAGCCCGAGACGGTCGTGGAGTTCATCCAGGGCGCGGTGTGGGATCGGCTCGTGCAGGTGGACCCCGCCGCCGAGCGCATCGCCGCCATCGAGCGCACGAACGCCCCCGCCGTCGCGTGGCGCACCATCCTGGAGGGCCTCGCGGCGACGGGTGAGATTCCGTTCGACGGGCTCGTGCTCCTCCGTGAGGCGGACGCGGAAGCGTTCGACCTCCTGATGGACGGTGACGCTCTTGCCGCACCGGCCCCTGAGTCGGGTTCGATCCCGCGGCTCGTGGAGTCGCTCGCGGCGACCCCGGTGGACGCCTGACCACCGATCACCGCCGAGGGGCGGGCTGGCCTACCCGGCTGGTCCGCCCCTCGCGCCGTGTGCGCCCGTCTGAGCGACTTTCACACCGTCCAGGCCCTCTCCCCCCACCCTGTGCCCGTTCGTCGCTCTGTGCGGCTCTCACGGCTCCTGGTGGTGCTCCAGCCTCGAATCTCTATCCACAGCCCAGAGGGGCCCGAAGATGCAACAGCCTGGCATCGCCAATGCCTCGCATGAGGGGCTCAGGCCGTGCCAGATTCGTGCCACTAGGGGCTATCACGTGCCATAACTCGCTATCACGGGGTGGCATGGAGGAGGGCCCGCCTCCGCAGTATCACGCGGTAATCCGGGCCCTCACTCATGGCCTGCTCCCTGCTTCCCAAGCAGACAGCGCGGGTTCGATTCCCGTCAGCCCCTCCAATTGCCCGATGTGCCGCCGCAGGCGGTGCAGCGGGCCATACTTGTGAGTGCCGTAGGAACCGACCTGCCTGCGGGTGGGCCCACGCCGCTGGAGGCTCCGCGCGGCACGCAGTGCCGTGTGGAGTGGCGGTGGGGACGATTTCCCGTCAGCCCCTCCAATAGCCCCACGTGCGGCGCCAGACTCTGGAGCGTTACGCTCGGGGCATGCGCCCGCTCGCAGGTCTCGCAATTGCCGCCGCTGCGCTCCTGCTCAGCGCCTGCCAGTCAGGCAGCCCCGCCTCCGCCCCAAATGAAACACCGATCTCGCCCGAGTCAACATCCGAACCCGTTCGATCTCCGGACCAGCCCGACTCAATTGTGTTCACGCTCGACGGACTTGAATACACGATCGATGGCGACGAGGGAACGGTTGCGTTTGAGGCGGAGCCGATGACTTCCTTCCTCACTCAGCTCACCGGCGCGGATCCCCAGATTGAGGATGTTGAAGATTGGTGGGGTGGGGCACTGTCGTCGCCCACCGCTACAGCTGGGACGGTGCGTCGTTCATCGTCTTTGACGACTCGACCTGGGCGCCAACGGCGATCACGTCTCCCTCCCTCGGGGGCATCCCAGTATCCACACACGACGGCATAGCCGTCGGGGTAAGCAGGGAGCGCGTCGACGCTCTTGATCCACGTGAGGTGTGGGATGAGGACGGTGACGGGTCGTTCGACCAACTCGGCCTGGAGGCGCGCACTGTTCCCGACACTGACTCGCTTAGCCTCGATCCACCGATGAGCCGTGGGTGTGCCGGGGCGGCATGATCGGGGCGCGGTGACGCGTCGAGGGCAGGGTTGAGTTCCGGGCGTCGCATCCCGGTCGTCCACTTGGTCCTCGGTCGTGCCGCGTTGCGGCGATGGTCAGGTGGTCACCGTTGGCGGTGGCGCGTGCGTGGCTGTGAAGAGCCGGTCGAACGCGGTCTGCCATGGCCAGGCCTCGGGCAGGTGCAGCGTGATTCGGCGCGCGGAGCGCGCCAGCCGTGCGGGGACGTGGATCAGGGTGCGGCGGATCGTCGCGGTCGTTGCTCTCGCGAGCCGTCCCGCTCGGTCGGCGACGAGACCGGCAGCGCGGGTGAGGTTGAATGCGATCACGGCGATGACGAGCCAGGCGCTGTTCGCGGTGAACACCCCGGAGGGCAGGTGCGCGAGCGGCCCCGCTTTGAGGTCGGCGTGGACCTGCTCGATGATCGCGTGACCGCGGTGGGTCTTGTCCGCGGCCACCGTGTCCATCACCTCCTTCGCTGTGGTGGTGAAGAACGCGTGATGCCGGTAGACGTCGAACAGGGTCGGCTGCTCCACCTGTCTCGGGTTCAGATCGGGGATGCGCCGCACCACCAACCGTCCGGCGACCTGTTCCGCCTTCTTCCTCGAGCGGAACGCGGTGAACGGGACCTCGGCGACCTCGGCTTTGGAGATCAGCTGCCCGGTGGTCTCGTCACGGATCGCGTCGGTGTACTCGATCATCTCCCACGCATCATCCGGGATGGTCGCGATCGCGGCCTTCACCGCCGGGTCCATCCTCACGGTCACCGACACGTCGGCGCCCGCCTTGATCGCGGTGCCGACGGTCGCGTGTCCGTAGAACGCGGAGTCCGCCCGCAGCAACGGCCTGGCCCCGGTCGCGGCGCGGGTGCGGCGCAGGGTGGCGAGAGCATCGCCGACGATCCGCGCGGCCCCCTTCGGGGACCCGGTCTTCCCCTGCCGCAACCGCTGGGCCAGGATCACCGGCGCCGACGAGGTGGTCGATGCCGTGGCGAGGAGGGCGTTCAGCCCCCGGACGCCGGAGTACCCGAAACCGGCGCCCTGCTTCTGGTATCCGTGGACCTCGATGATGGTGTCGTCCAGATCCACCATCACCCGCTCGCCATCGCCTGCTCGGAGCAGCGGCGCGTCGACAGCGAGATTCGCGAACACCCGGGAGGCGACGGCGTCGAGCTGGCGGACGTGTCCGAACCGGAACTCCCGCAGGAACGACCCGAGCGTCGACGGCGCATACGTCCGGTCGAACAACCGGCCCATTCCGCCATGGCGGAGCAGGTTCATGTCGTCGATCGAGTCCGCCCCGGCGAGCATGCCCGCGACCAGTGCCATCACCTTCGCACCCGCGTTGGCGCCCTTATCCGTCGGGACGCTCAACCGCTCACGCGCGAGCTCGTCCAACCCCGCGGAACGCGCCAGGCGGAGCATCGGCACCAGCCCCGCGGCCGACACGAGATTCGGATCATCGAACACCGCAGACACTGCGGCGGGGGCGTGCTTGAATTGCATCTACGAGATGCCTCTCCGACCAGACGAACAGAACCCTAAGCAAGCTCTATTCTTCCTGATCAGAGGGGCATTTCTACGTCACGACGCTCGCTCAACGCCCCGTCCATCGGTGGATCGAGGCTTAGCCGGCCAGGTGAGCGCGGTGAGGAGTTCATACTCGTGGTGATTTCAGATGGCACGGTCTCACGTCTTCAACTCGGCAACGACTTCAGCGATCTCTAGACTCGCGCATCGGAGTGGGCGGCTTCTGTCGGACGTCGTCGCCGCGGGCATCCGACAGCAGCCGTACCGTCCGACAGACGCGACCTCCCTCTGAAAGCATCGAAGGCCCACGCAGTACTCTGCGCGGGCCTTCGGGTTCAGGGGACGTCAGTCGCGGGCTGCTTCCTTGACGTCGTTGCGTGCCTTGATGGCGTCGCGTTCGGCTTCTGCCTTCTTGACGTCGGCGTCCGCCGACATCTCCTCAGCCTTGTCCTTGGTGCGCTCGACGCCCTCTTGAACCGCTTCGGCAGTGTTCTCCGCAGCCTCAGCGACGTTCTTTTTCGCATCGTCCATGAATCCCATGGGGTCTCCTTCCGTCTGCAGAGCGCGACATCGTGTCGCGACCGTTCCGAGGGTAGGCGAGCTTGAGCATCCACTCGAGGGGCTTGCACGATCGGCTCCGACCAGTCATAGTTCGCACCGCATCCGTCAGCGCACCGCACGGACGCGCGGTCCGGCGAACACCCTTGACGAGGCATTAAACAGCTGTTTAGTCTGCTGTCATGCGCGCAGCACCGGACCCCTCCACCCGTGAGCGGATCCGCGATGCCGCCATCGCGAGCTTCGCCGAGCGCGGGTTCGACGGGGTGGGTCTGCGCGACATCGCGCAGCGCGCGGGAGTGAGTGCGGCACTGATCGTCCACCACTTCGGATCCAAAGAGGGACTCCGCGAAGCCTGCGATGCCCACGTCGTGGAGTCACTCGTGACCGACAAGAGTCGCCTCGCGGGTGGCGGCGCTTCCGCGATGATGCGCGAGGCCATGACCGACCGCGAGCGCTATCTGCCGCTGCTGGACTACATGGCACGGATGCTGACCTCAGACACGTCGGCGGCCGACGAGCTCTTCGACGCGCTGGCGGGTGCCACGCGCGACCTGCTCGAACAGCAGGCGGAAGCCGGGATGCTGCGTCCACAGTCCGACATGGACGTAACGGTCACCGCCGTGACCATCTACGGGCTGGCTACCGTGCTGCTGCGTCGCCAGCTCGCGCGGAGCCTCGGCGAGGACGGACTGACCGAGACGCTGCTTCGTCGTCTCACGGTGCCGCTCCTCGAGTTCTACACGCACGGCCTCTACACCGATGACCGGCTTCTCACCGCCGCGCAGGACGCGCTGTCGCGGCCGATCGGCCCGCCCTCGGGCAAGGGTGAGAACGATCCGCACCAGGATCCCGACCCGCCGCGCGCGGTCTGATCCTCGGCATCCAGACTCAGACTTCCCCGACGAAAGGAGCAGGGGATGACCCCTGCCATCGAACTGAACGACCTGCGCAAGCAGTACGGGCGGCAAACCGCCCTCCACGGCCTCACCCTCTCGGTAGCACCGGGCACGGTGTTCGGCCTCATCGGCCCCAACGGGGCCGGAAAGACCACGACGCTCCGGATGCTGGTCGACATCATCCGCCCGACCAGCGGCACCGCCCGCGTGTTGGGAACCGACCCGCGAACCGGCGGCGCAGCCCTCCGCCGCCGCATCGGCTACGTTCCCGGCGAGTTGCGGATGGAGGGGCGGACAACCGGGCGACGGCTCCTCGACTTCTACGCGAGCGTGTCGGGGCCCGTGCGGCCCAGTCAGGTCAACGAGTTGGCCGAGCGCCTCTCGTGCGACCTCACCCGCCCCGTCCGCACCCTCTCGAAAGGCAACAAGCAGAAGCTCGGACTTATCCAGGCGTTCATGCACGAGCCGCCGCTGCTGATCCTCGATGAGCCGACGAGCGGGCTCGATCCGCTCGTGCAGCGCGAGTTCCTGAACCTCGTGCATGAGGCGCGCCAGAACGGACAGACCGTGCTGCTGAGCTCGCATGTGCTCAGCGAGATCCAACAGGCTGCCGATGAGGTCGCGGTGCTCAGCGAGGGTCGGGTGGTTGCCGCGGGCGCTGTCGACGAGCTCCGGCTGGGTGCCGTGCGGCGCGTGCGTGCTGTCATGACGGATGCCGACCCGGACGCGGTCCGCAGCGCACTCGCGCCGCTGTCACCGACCGCAGCCCCCGAGATCCGCGCGCAGGATGATCGGGTGATCGTGCACTCCACGATCGAGGGAGACGTCGATCCGCTCGTGAAGGCTCTGGCGCGCTTCCATGTGGCCGAGCTGCTGATCGAGGAGCCGGACCTGGAGGAATCGGTGCTGCGCCTGTACGGCCCGTCCCGACCTGCCGCCTCCCCGACAGGAGGCGAATGATGAGCCGCCTCCTTCCCGTCGCGGTGCGAAGCCTCCGGGATTCGTGGCGCGGGCTCCTGGCGTGGGCGCTCGGCCTCACGGCAGCCCTCGCGTTGTACCTTCCCCTGTTTCCGTCGTTCGGGAGCAACGGCTCGCTCGAAGAGATCATCGCAACGCTGCCCCCGGAACTCGTGGACGCACTCGGCTACAACCAGATCGGCACCGGTTCGGGCTACGCGCAAGCGACGTTCTTCGGCCTCATCGGCTTCGCCCTGATCGTCATCGCGACGACAGCGTGGGGCGCGAGTGCGAGCGGAGGAGCCGAAGAGAACGGTCGCCTCGAGCTTGACCTGGCACACGGCATCGGCCGCGTCGCATACGTCCTCGAAAGCGCACTCGCGATCCTCGTGAAGCTCGTCGCGCTCGGCATTGTCATCGGCGTGGTGGTCGGCATCCTCAACGGCCCCTCGGAGCTGGGGCTGGAGGCCTCCGGGATCATCGCTGCGACGGTCGCGCTCACGGGGCTCGGGGCGCTGTCCGCGGCCGCCGCGCTGGTGGCCGGCGCCGTCACCGGGCGCCGGGTCGCCGGGGTGGCGGCAGGAGCCGGACTCGCCGTCTACGGATACGCGCTGCAGGCGGTCGCGAACCAATCCGAGGACCTCGCGTGGGTTGAGCGGCTTTCGCCCTACGCGTGGGCCTACAGCCAGACGCCGCTCGAGTCGGGCTTCAGCTGGGGCATCGCGGCGGTGTGGGGAACCGCAATCGTCTTCGCCGGCGCCGCAGCTTTCGCGCTGCGCGCCCGCGACATCACTGGCTGATCGTCAGCGGTAGTCGCCGAGCGGACACAGGGGCGGCTGAGCGCCGGCGTGGGTGACTGCGTCGGCGCCCACCGCGCACGCGGCAGCCAGCGCGACCTCATCGGGCCACCCGGCGTGCACGGCCAGCGTGATCGCCGCGCTGAACGCGTCGCCGGCACCGACGGCGCTCACGGCCTCGACACCTGGCGACGGCGCGGTGAGAACACGCTGGCCGTCTCGCCACAGCGACGCCCCGCGCGCCCCGTGGGTGACCACGACCAGGCGCGCCGCCCCCACCGCCGGCAGCGCCGCGAATTCGGCGTCGTTGACGATCACCAGATCCGCACGCCGCAGCACGGATGCCGGAACCTCGCGAGCGGGAGCCGCGTTGAGCGCGAAGAACCCCGGGACGGATGCCGCGAGGGCCTCGACCGCGTCAGAGGGAATCTCCAGTTGCGCGAGCACCGCCTCGTCCGGTGCGAACGGCCCGACGCCCTCGACGGCGTCGTTGGCGCCGGCACAGACGACGATCGTGTTCTCACCCGTGGCATCCACCGTGATCAGCGCCGTTCCCGTCGGCTCCGCGACCACGCGGATCCCCGACGTGTCCACCCCCGCGCGTCGAAGGTTCTCGACCATGACCCGGCCGTCCGCGTCGTCTCCGACGGCGCCGAGCATCCGAACCGCCGCACCCAACCGCGCGGCTGCGGCGGCCTGATTCGCCCCCTTGCCGCCGGCGTCGCGGACGGGACCCGCGCCCCGCACGGTCTCGCCCGGAATCGGGAGCTCCCCCACCGCGACCGAGACGTCGACGTTGATGCTTCCGACCACGCAGAGCGGGCCCAGACCTCGGGATGTCATGCCGATATTCCATCACGCACCGTCACCGCGGCTACGACCGAGAGCGCCGCGCGCGATATAACCGAAGGGGTGCGCGACGCGCCCCGGACACCGCCGTCCGCTCACCTCACCCCCGGGAGCGACATGACTGCGCCTCTTCCGCTTTACCTCGACTGCGACACCGGCATCGACGACACCGTCGCCCTCGCGTACCTGCTGCGCTCGCCCGCCGCAGAGCTCGTCGGCATCGGCACGGTCAGCGGCAACACGGATGCCGCACAGGCGGCTCGCAACACCCTCGACCTGCTGGCGCTGGCAGGCTCCCCCCACATCCCCGTCGCGGTGGGCGCCCACGACCACCTCACCCACCCGTACGGCGGCGGAGCACCTCACGTGCACGGCGACAACGGCATCGGCGGAGTCATCCTGCCGGGTTCGAGCGCCTCACCGGACACGCGGGACGCGGCAGACCTTCTCCTCGATCTCTCCCACACCCACGCGGGCTCGCTGCACATCCTCACCATCGGCCCCGTGACCAACATCGCGATCGCCCTTCAGCGTGACCCGACGCTGCCCTCGAGGATCTCGGGTGTCACGGCGATGGGTGGCGCGGCCCTTGTTCCCGGGAACAGCACTCCCGCGGCGGAGGCGAACATCTTCAATGACCCGGCGGCGGCTGATGCCCTCGCGCGCGCCGACTGGGACGTCACCTTCGTGCCGCTGGATGTGACGATGAACCACATCCTCACCGACGACGACCGGGAGCTTCTGCTGTCTTCCGCCGATCCGTTCGCCCGCGCGGTCGGCGAGATCCTCGACCACTACCTGGACTTCTATGTTCCGCAGTTCGGCGAGCGGCTGAGCCCTCTGCATGACCCGCTGGCGGCGATGGCCGCGCTCGGGGCGCCGGGCATCGGTCGAAGCCTCCGGGTACCGGTTGTCATCGACACGACCGACGGGCCTTCTCGCGGATCAACGGTCGTCGACATGCGCGGGCAGCGCCTCGGACCCCGCGATCACGAGGGCGTGCGAACCCGCGTGCTCTTCGAGGGAGCCGACACGCTCACCGAGCACCTCGTGTCCACGATTCTGGGCGCATCGACCACGCCGTAGTCCACGGCGCGGGGCGCCGGCTCACGGCAGAGGCTCAGCGGGCTCCGGACCGGTGCTGACGGCGCCTGTCGCCGGGCGGGCGGATGCGGTGCGCACCGCACCCATGCTCGCCGCGATGACCAGCGCGATGCCGGCGACCTCGAGCCAGGTCATGGCCTGTCCGAGCAGCAACCAGCCGGCAAGCGTCGCGGTCGCGGGAGCGAGACTCATCAAAATCGCGAACGCGGATGCCGCCAGTCGCCGCAGCGCGAGCAGCTCCAGCGCGTACGGAATCGTCGATGAGAGCACGGCGACGGCGGCGCCGAGAGCAAGCAGGTCGATGCGCACGAGGGCTCCGCCCGCAGCGACCAGACCCGCTGGCAAGGCAGCGAGCGCTCCCACCACCATCGCAAGCGCCAACCCGTCCAGGCGTGGAAACTCCCGGCCCACGCGCGCGGAGGCCAGGATGTACAGCGCCCAGCTGGATGCCGCGCCCAGGGCGAACAGCACCCCGATCGGATCCAACCGATCCCATCCGCCGCCGGCCAGCGCAACGACCCCGACAAGCGCGAGGCCGGCCCACAGCCACGCGCTGGCACGACGAGCGGCGATCACCGAGAGCACGAGTGGCCCGAGCACTTCGATCGTCACGGTGACGCCGAGCGGAAGCCGTTCGAGCGCGAGGTAGAACAGACCGTTCATGAGGGCAAGAACGAGCCCGAACCCGATGACCGATCGCCAGGCCGTCGGGGTGTGACTGCGCACGCGGGGCCGCGCGATGACCATGAGGATGACAGCCGAGAACCCCAGGCGCAGGAACACGATGCCGAGGGGCCCGAGGGCGGGGAAGAGCAGAACGGCGAGGGATGCGCCCAGCTCTTGGCACACCAGCCCCGTCACGACCATCCCCACCGCGATGGGCGGCGACGACACGAGGGCGGCGCGCGGCGCGCTCACCCCGCGCCCGAGATCACGGCTCGGGCAGCGGGCAGACCGCCGCGCCGCGAATGGTCTCGCCCTGCTGCTCAGCCGTCCAGGGCAGGCCTGCCGCCGGCGCCGTCTCACCGGCCGCCGCCGGGGCCTTCGAGGCGATCGCCGCAAGCTCCCAGGCGAGGTTCGCCGCAAGCCCGGCGGGAGCCGCGGAGTTGTTGAGGACGACGGCGACAGTGAGTCCCGTGTCGGGGTCGGCGTACGCTGCCGTGATGTATCCGGGCATCGCGCCGTGCTGGCCGATCAGTCCCCCGGCGGTGAATGCCCCGCCGTCGTAGGTGTACCAGGTCGGCGCGCCCGCGTAGGCCGCCCGAGGACTGTCGAAGCGGGTCTGGTCCTCTCCCAAGAGGGCACCGGTGGCAAGCGCCTGCGCATACCGCCCGAGATCGGTGATCGTCGACACCGCGCCCGAGTCGGCAAAGCCGATGCTCGCCGACAGCTCGGTGATCTCGACGGGGTCTGCACACAGCAGCTGCCCGTCTTCGCCCGGCAGGGAGTTGTTGCCCTGCAGCGAGGGGGTCCCCGTGTCACCCGAGGGCGTCGCGGGCGCAGAGCCGGGTAGCCACGTGGATTCGAGGCCGAGGGGCTCGGTGACGTACTGCTCGATCAGGTCGGGCAGTGACGTCGCAGTCGCCGATTCGAGCGCGACGCCGAGCAGGAAATACCCGGCATCCGAGTCGACAAAAGCGTCACCGGGTTCCGTGGTTCGCTCCCGACCCATGCCGTACGCTGCCAGCTCGAGCGGGGGCCATTCGCGGTTCGGAGTCTTGACCCATTCGTTCCAGAGCGACGGCGCCGATGCGCCGATGCCCGACGAACTGTCACACAACTCGCCGAGTGTCACGTCTTCCAGCCCCGAGGCGCCGCCGACGTAGTCCGAGACGAGGTCATCGAGGGCGACGACCTCTCGCTCGACGAGCTCGTAGAGCACGTCGCACGTCATCGCCCGCGTCACACGCGCCGCACGAAACTCCATGTCGGCGGTGACCGACTGGGAGCTTTTCGGAGACTGCGTTCCGACACCCTCGACCCACGAGCCGCTCCACGGCGCCCACACGCCGACGATGGCGCCCGAGGAACCGGTCGCCGCCATCGCTTCATTGAGGGCGGCATCCAGCTGCGCCTGCGTCTCGGTGGGGAAATCTCCCTCGACCTGTGCCGGCACATCGATCTCGACAGACTCCGTGGGAGCGCACCCAACGAGCATCGCCGCGAGGGCAACCGTCACGATTCCGACCGTGCTCCAGCGCCGCCTGAGGATTGTCGCACCCATACCCAACCCCCGTTGTCCGTGCATCCAGCATTCAAACACATCAACATCACACCAAGATCACGGCCCCTACGCTGTGAGCATGACGTATCGCTTCGACGACAGCATCCGCGCCGGTGTGCTTGCCCACATGAACGGCGATCACGGCGGCGACAATCTCCTCATCGTCCGAGCCTTCGGGCAGGCGGATGCCGTGAGCGCGACCATGTCGGATCTTGACGGCGACGGCGGAGTGTGGAATGCCGAGCTCGCCGACGGCTCGACGGTCGCCGTGGCGGTGGCCTGGCCCGGGGGTGGCATCACCGAGCGGCCGCAGATCCGGGCCGAGATCGTGAAGCTCTATGACGCGGCCTGCGAACGTCTCGGAGTGGCCAAGCGCCCTCACGATTGAGCCGCGACGGGGTAGCGAACTCCCGGGACTTTGGTCTTGTCAGGTTCTGCTTACCTGAAGGTACACTGGTGCCATGACACCCGTGACTCCGTTCTCCACGGCACTGCGCGAGCGCTCCAGCGGCGCCCACTCGGGTAGCGAGCACGCCGGCTTCATGAACGATCTCGTGAAGGGTGAGGGCACGCGCGAGGACTACATCGCCCTGGTCGCTCAGCACTGGTTCATGTACGACGCGATCGAGCGAGCCGCTGACGTCATGCGCCACGACCCCGTCGCCGCCCCGTTCATCAGCGACAAGCTCACCCGCATCCCGGCGCTGGAAGCGGACCTCGCATTTCTGATCGGCCCCGAGTGGCGCGACAGGATCGTCCCGCTGCCGAGCACGCAGCGCTACATCGACCGGATCAACGAGATCGGCTCGACCTGGGCCGGCGGGTTCGTCGCCCACCACTACACGCGCTACCTCGGCGACCTCTCAGGTGGCCAGTTCATCGGCAAACTCATGGCCCGACAGTTCGGCTTCGAGACCAACGGCATCGGGTTCTACATCTTCGACGACATCGCCGACCCGCGCGCCTTCAAGGATGTCTACCGCGCGCAGCTGGATGCCGCGCCCTGGGATGCCGACGAGCAGGAGCGGGTCATCGACGAGGTGCTGCGGGCCTACCAGTTCAATACCGACGTCTTCATCGACCTTGCCGAAGCCAAGTCGACCGGACGTATCGCCGAGATCGCCTGAGCCGCCCTCAGGCGCGTCCGCGCACGGCAGCCATGAACCGCTGCACATCGGGGTCGACCTGGATGTCTCGCGGCCGCAGCGGCCGGGACAGGTAGAGACCCTCGAGCGAGGTCAGCCTGCTCAGCGCGACGTAGGTCTGGCCGGGTGCGAAAGCCCCCGAACCCAGATCGATGATGGCGCGCTCATACGTCTTGCCCTGCGACTTGTGGATCGTCACCGCCCACGCCAGCCGCAGCGGGAACTGCGTGAACTCCGCCACGATCTCACGAGAGATCGACCTCGTCGACGCGTTGTACGCGTAGCGAAATCTCTCCCAGACGGCAGGCTCGACATCCATCTGCTCACCGTCGACCTCGACGCGCACGGCGCCGCCCGCGATGCGTGTCACGGTCCCGATCGTGCCGTTGACCCACCGCGGGGGCTGACCGAAGGTCGAGACGTCGTTGCGCAGGAACATGACCTGCGCGCCGACCTTCAGCTGCAACTCCGCGTCGGCGGGGTAGGCGGCATCCCCCGACCGAAGTCGCCACTGATCTCGGCATGGGCAGTCTGGGTCGCCCCCGACAAGGCGTCAAGGTGCGCGCGGTTGATGCGAGTGACGATGTCGTTGCGCGTTGCCAGCGTGATGATGGGAGGCTCGTCAGCACCGCCGACCGGCGGCGTCCGGGCGCCCGTGTCGTTGAGAACCTGAGCGATATCGGCGGTGACCCGGCCGTGGCGGACAGCGCCCAGCATCCGCCGGAACTCCGGATCGGACTGCCGGTGGATCTCGGCAAGCTCACGGATCTGCAGCGCCGCGCCATACCGACCCAGATCGAGCAGAGACGACCCCTCCGACCCCGGGAGCGCGGCATCCGATCCGGCCCAGACGCGCGCGTCGAAGAACCAGAACGACCGGTAGTGGTCACGGATGTAGCGCTGCTCGTCGCCGTGACGTGGCGGGACGGGCGCCAGTTGGTAGGGATCCCCGAACATGACGATCTGCACGCCCCCAAAGGGCTCGGCGCGCCGCCCGCGGGCTTGCCGCAGGGAACGGTCGATGGCGTCCATGACATCGGCGTTGACCATCGAGATCTCATCGATCACGAGCGTGTCGATGGCGTTGAGCAGCTTGCGGGTGGCCTCCGGGTGTTCAAGATCGGCATCCGCGATCAGACCGATCGGCAACCGCAGGAGCGAATGGATCGTCTGGCCTTCGACGTTGAGAGCTGCCACCCCGGTGGGCGCGCACACGGCGATCTGTTTGCTCGTCCGGTACGAGAGGTGCTGAAGCAGGGTGGACTTGCCCGTTCCGGCGCGTCCGGTCACGAAGACATGATCGCGCGTGTCTTCGATCAGCCGGAACAGCGCCTCTTGCTCTGCGGAGAGTTCGGGCGCCTGCACCGGGCCATGCTACCCAGGCCACGCCGTGGCAGGGCATCCTCACAGCGCGTCGTTTCTAGACTGGTGCCGTGAGCACCGCGGGGGAGAAGGCGTCGGGCAGTGCTGCCAGCGCGCCCACGATGGGCTCGGCACCCCGCGCGTCTCGTCGCGGCCGGCGGGATGCGCGTCGCTCTCTGGCCGGCGACCTCGTCGTCTTGTCGGTGGTCGGCGTGCTGCTGCTCGCGGCATTCATCGCGGCAGGAGCGACGCTCTACACGCAGTTCTACAGCCCGTCGGCGTTCGTCGTCCGCTACGCGAACCTGCTCGCCGACGGCGACGCCACACGTGCGCTCGCCGTGCCGGGAGTCGCCGTCTCCTCGGCAGACCTCGAGGCTGCCGGCCTCCCGGCAAACGCCTCCGAGGACTTCCTGCGCGCCAGTGCCCTGGGCACGCTCAGCGACATCCGCGTCGTGTCCGAAACAAGCACCGGCGACACCGTCGCGGTCACCCTCGCCTACACTGCGGGCGGCCACGAAGCATCCACGACCTTCTCGGTGATGCAGGACGGCATGATCGGGATCTTCCCGCGATGGGAGTTCGCGCAAAGTCCCATCACGGTGATGGATCTCACTGTCAACGGGTCCGCGGAGTTCGCCGTGAACGGCTTCACGGTGGATAAACGTCAAGTCTCCCCCGATGGCGCCGCGGCGGATCTGTCGGCATCGATTCCGCTGCTGGTCTTCTCGCCCGGAATCTACTCCGTCACCGTCGACACCCCCACCGCGACCTCGCCGGGTGTCGCGATGCTCTCTGACGTCCCGTTCACGAGTGTCCCTGTGACGGTCACGGCGACGGCATCCGAGGAGTTCATCACGCTCGTGCAAGACAAAGTGGATGCCTTCCTCGAGGAATGCACGCAGCAGCAGGTGCTGCAGCCGACCGCCTGCCCGTTCGGGTTCGAGCTGACAGACCGCATCGTGACCCTGCCGACGTGGTCGATCGTGCAGGACCCGACGGTTTCGCTCGTCGCCGACGGCGCCGGGTGGCGTATCGCGGAGTCGGCCGCCATGGCGCACATCGAGCTTCGCGTGCGGTCGCTTTTCGACGGAAGCGTGAGCGATGTGAGCGTCGATGTCCCCTTCGTGGTCACGGGGACGATCGACATCCTCCCCGACGGAACGGCGTCGATCCTCCTCGGGTGACGCGGACTCTCGTCAGCGGCCCACGCGCGCGTCACGCTCGGCGAGCTGAGCCAGACGCGCGTTGTACTCGTCGAGTTCGGCATCCGCCGTGCGATCGGCCTGCCGATCCTCGCGGCGCTGGGTGCGCTCGTCGCTGCGGCTCCACTGAATGGCAACCGTGACCGCAAGGATGAGGGTGGGGATCTCTCCGATCGACCAGGCGATGCCCCCGCCGATGTACTGATCCTCGAGCGGCGTCGCCCCCCACGTTCGACCCATTGCGCCGAACCACTCGGCGATCATCAGCCCGCTGTTCATCATGATCGCGACGCCGAAGAACGCGTGCATCGCCATGACACCGATCAGGATGAGCAGTCGGAACGGGTAGGGAAGGCGGTAGGGCACCGGGTCGATGCCGATCAACGACAGCACGAACAGATAGCCCGTGAGCAGGAAGTGGAAGATCATCCACTCGTGCCCGAGGTGGTCGTACAGGCTCCAGCGGAACAGATCGGTGTAGTAGAAGAGCCAGAGCGAGAGCACGAAGTTGGCCGCGGCGAAGAACGGATTGGTGACGACCTTCGCAAACGGCGTGTGGAGGGCCCAGAGGATCCACTCGCGGCCACCGCGCGTGCCGTCATCCCGCTTGCGGATCGTCCGGAGCGCGAGCGTGACCGGAGCGCCCGCCACAAGCAGCAACGGAATCCCCATCGTCAACGCCATGTGCCCGAACATGTGCACGCTGAAGAGGTACTCCTGATAGACGTTGTGCGCGCCGTTGGTGATCCAGGCAAGCGTGGCAAGTCCGGCAAGGAACAGGATGGTGCGGTAGACGGGCCACCGGTCGCCGCGAGCGCGAAGGCGCCAGACACCCGCGAGATAGAAGAACGCGGCGAAGGCACACCCCAGCGCCCACAGCAGGTCGATCTCCCACGCTGACACCCACTGCCACGGCGTGAGCTCGGGAGGCAGCGCTGCGCCCGTGAGAAACTCCGCGGGCGTTCGCAGTTCGGGCAGAGAGGTATCGACCGGGGGAGGCGTGCGGGCAAGCGCCACCGCCGCGCCGCTGGCGATGCCCATGAAGCCGATCTCGGCGAGGATCAGCCACCAGAAGAAGCGGGATGCGCGGATCTCGCGCAGCCGGTCGATGAGCCGGAGCCGGTACCACGCCCCGAGAAGACCCATCGCGACCAGTGCGACGATCTTGACGGCCAGGATGGCGCCATACGGCGAGAGCATCGCCTCCCAGGTCACGACCCCGATCACGCCGCGGACGTACCCGGATGCCGCGACCACGACGAAGGCCACGATCGCCACCGTCGAGTACCGGCGCAACACCGTCGTCATCCGGTCAATCGGCAGCAGGGGGCGGATGACGATCATCAACAGCAGTCCGCCAAGCCACAAGGCAGCGCCCTCGACGTGGAGCACTGTCGCCATCACCGCGGCGTTGTGATTGGCCTCCTCGCCCGAGTGGCCCTGCGTCCCCACCGGGACGAGGGCCGCGATCGCGAGAAGAGCGACGAGGAACGTGGCAGTCCAGGAGCGGACCGCGAAAGTGAGCACGGTCAGAAGCGCGCCGAAGACCGTCGTGAGCAGCCACGCGCTGCCGAGTTCGGTCTCCGTCAGAAACCTGCCGAACTGGGAGCCGAACTCCGGACCGAGCGTCACCTGGGCGTTGAACGCGTCGATGAAGGTGAGGAATCCGGTGACCCCGGCTGCGACGGTGAAGACAGCTGCCGAGACGGATGCCACATCCAGCGCGACATCGAAGGCCTTGTCGCCCGCCTTCAGCGCGAACAGGGCCAGGACGAGCGACCCGAGCAGCCCGGCCGCAGCGAGGTTGAAGATGAGCGTCGCGGCCGGTAGACCCCATCGGACGACAGGCCCGGCATCGGCGATCACCAGCGGCGCCGCGCCTCCGCCGTACGCGAGAGCGGCCACCATCACGACGACGGCGACCGTCACGAGCGTCGCCGGGCCGACCGCCCGCAGCAGGCGGGAATCCATCCCCTCAGCCTACGCGCGCGAAAGGGGAGCATCCGCGGACGGACGCTCCCCTTTCGAGGTGAAGACGATGGGTCTTACTTGGCAGCAGCCTTGAGCTTGGCGCCGGCCGAGACCTTGACGCGCTTGCCCGCGGGGATCTTGATCTCCTCGCCGGTCTGCGGGTTGCGGCCCGTGCGAGCGGAGGTGGCGACCTGCTCGAACGAGACCCAGCCCGGGATCGAGACCTTGCTGCCCTTGGCGACGGCCTCGGCGACAGTGGTGAACAGCGCGTCGACGACGCCCGAAACGGTGGCCTGGCTCTGACCGGTCGCGCTCGCGATGCTCGCGACGAGCTCGGTCTTGGTGATGGACTTTTCAGCCATTGTGGTTGTCCTCCAAGGCGGTGAAGTCCCCGCCCTCGTGCATGGACCGAAAGCTGGTGGCTCTCGGCTGGTCTCTTGCCGACCGCCCTCGAATATACCCACGAACCCCGGAATTCCGCGGATTTCGCGGCCTTCAGCGTCCGTTTCGCGGCGTGTCGCGTCACGGAAGTGACGCGTGTGACTCCCGTGACTGTGTCCGGGATGCCGAGAGCAGGGGACGCGTCAGGCCCGACATCCGTGAGGATGCCGGGCCTGAGGCGTTTGCGGGCTGGCTTACCAGCTCGACAGTGCTTGCTTGCGGGCTGGCTTACCAGCTCGACAGTGCTTGTTCGCGGGCTGGCTTACCAGCTCGACCTTGCTTGTTCGCGGGCTCGTTTACCAGCTCGACTTGGTCACGCCGGGCAGCTCGCCACGGTGTGCCATGTCACGGAAACGCACACGCGAGATGCCGAACTTCGTCAGCACACCGCGGGGGCGACCGTCGATCGCGTCACGGCTGCGCAGACGCACCGGCGACGCGTTGCGGGGGAGCTTCTGCAGGCCGACGCGAGCGGCTTCGCGCTGCTCATCGGTCGCGTTCGGGTCCACGAGCTGCTTCTTGAGTTCGAGACGCTTGGCGGCGTAGCGGTCCACGACCGCCTGGCGCTGGTTGTTGCGCGCGATCTTGCTCTTCTTTGCCATGATCAGCGCTCCTCTCGGAATTCGACGTGCTTGCGGATGACCGGGTCGTACTTCTTGAGCACGATGCGGTCAGGGTTGTTGCGGCGGTTCTTGCGCGTCACGTAGGTGTAGCCCGTGCCGGCGGTCGAACGCAGCTTGATGATCGGACGAACGTCCTGGGACTTCTTCGCCATTAGAGCTTCACACCCTTCGCGATCAGGTCCTTCACGACCGACTCGATGCCGCGCACGTCGATCACCTTGATGCCCTTGGCGGACACGTTCAGGGTGACCTTACGACCGAGCGAGGGTACGTAGTAGGTCTTCTTCTGCACGTTCGGGTCGAAGCGGCGCTTCGTCCGGCGGTGCGAGTGCGAGATGTTGTGACCGAAGCCGGGAACCGCTCCAGTCACCTGGCACACTGCGGCCATAGTGATGTCTCCTTCTGTACCGTGACACCGGACGGTGCCACCCAAGATCCCTTGTCTGCACCCAGCTCTGATCAGACCGTCTCCGGCCGGATGATGAGGGAAGGGCACGAACTACGCGCTGGAGTGCGCGCAGACAAAGAGTCAGTCTAGCACGGCAGGCTTGCGCGCCCCGCTCGCGGCCGCCGCCGCGCCCCGACCCCAGCGGAACGCCGAGACCGTGGGATCACCGCGGATCCAGAAGCGCCAGGGAAAGGCATCCGTACCGGCCAGCCCCGCGACCCCGACCCGCGGTCCCGTCGCCACGTGCTCCAACGGACGCTCGCGCACAAGCAACCGCGCGACCGCACCAGCCTGAACGGCCCCTCCGACCGCGTCGATGCCGTCGTGATCGCGGTGGCGAAGAGCGAGGCTCTGCCCGAGGCGGCCGGGGCCGCGTGCCAGATCCCGGGATGGCCTGGGCTCCCCCGCAGGGAATCGGCGCCGCACAGCTACCTGCTCGCCCTCGACGATCTCCGCGGCCCGCAGCAGGACCCCGCCTGCGACCCCCGCCGGTGCGCAGACGACATTCACACACGAATGGATGCCGTGGCTGAGGTACACGTACAGGTGGCCCGGCTCGCCCCACATCGTCGCGTTGCGGGCGCTGCGACCGGTCCGCGCGTGCGACCCCGGGTCGGGAACCTCGCCGGTGCCAGCACCGTGGTACGCCTCGACCTCGGTGATGCGGGCGACGACGGTCTCACCCTCCGCGGCGACGACAAGGTGCGCACCCAGGAGGGTCGGCGCCACCTCGAGCGGCAGCGCGGCAAGGTCGTTGCGCGTGGCAGGCCGAAGCCCGCCGGTGCCCGTCACCGCCACGACACCGACTGGCGGCACCACGAGATCGAGGACCCAGAGAGCGCCACGAGCTCGTGGGCCTCGGCGTCGGTGTCGCTCGGCAGGGCGACGATATGGGTCTCCACGGTAGCGGGGAGGGGGAGTTGGTACGTGTCGTACGGGTTGGATGCCAGGTCGGGCGCCACGAGCATCGCCGCGTATTGACCGCTCGGCGATACGCACGTCTGCAGGACGGCGTCGGTGTCGGGCGCCGCGAAGACCTCCGTCGACGCTCCGGTGTCATCAACCATGACGACCGATGTCGCACCGGTCGGCAGGCCGCTGCCCGCGATCGGGAACGTGGTGCGCAGCGTTCCGCCGCGCGGCAGGGGCATGACGCTGCCGATCACCGCCGGGTCTGTCCCGACATCCAGCGGTGTCTCCTCACCCGTCAGCAGATCCAGGATGAAGAGCCCATCGATACGCTCGACGATCGCCTGGGCGGTGCCCGGGGCGATCCCATCGATCGCGAGCGCAGACCCGAGGGCCGTCGGCGCCGATCCGTCGGGCGCGGTCAGCAGCAGGGTCCCGTCGAAGGCGACGAGCAGCACGCTGTCGGTGTCGGGCACGAAGGACCACTGCGCGATCCGCTCGTCAGCGCCCGCGACGACGACCTTCGCGGGGTCAGCGGTCGGGGTATCGAGGGATGTCGTGTACAGCGCTGACTCATCGCCCGAGCCCGTCCCGACGGTGGACGAGGTGAACAGGTACCCGATCCGTTCGCCCCGATCGGCTGTCTGCAGGCCCGCGACGTACCCGGTGCCTGGCATGGTCAGGTCGACGGGGTTCTGCCCGTCGAGATCGGTCATGACGAGCGCGCTCTCGCCGTCTTCTTCGATGAGTACGACCAGGTGATTGCGGGTCGCGCGATAGTCCTCGATGTGGGGGTGGGCGAACACCGCGACGGCGGCCTCCCCGGTGAGGTCGGTGCGAAAGATCGTGTCGCCGTCGGCTGTGCCGCGCTGCAGCAGGAAGACCTCGCTGGGCGGCGTTCGGAACGATTCGGTGATCGTGGACGCCGGTCCGCCGGAGACGCCGGTCACCTCATCGATCCTGACGGTGTATTCGGTATCGGCATCCAGGGGGACCGTGAAGCGCACGCCGATGCTGCGACCCGACGTGTCGATGTCGAAGGGGGTCGCGGGGGTCACGGTCACGGACGCGGGGTCCACGTCCGCCAGCGACTGCGAGGTCGTGACGATGAGCCTGGACCCGGATGCCGAGATCGCTGCGGCAGGATCGACCTGCACCGCGGTCACGCGCGGACCCATGAGCACCGTGGCCGCGGCTCCGAGCGCACCGACCAGCCCGAGTGCTGCGGCGACCCCGACAAAGCCCAGGACGAACCCGCGCAGGCGTCTTCTCGTTGCTCGCTGCCGACGCGACGGAGCCGCGCCGTCACGGCGTCGACCGGCGTCAGTACTCATAGGGATCCTCGGGCTCGGGAACCGTCTCGACCGACTCGGCGGCGATGTGCAGGCGCCCGTCGGAGTCCGAGCGCACCGTGCCTGTCACTGTCGCCCACTCACCGTCGGGCGCCGCCGTGCCGCCCCAGGAGATCGGCACTGCCGCCAATTGCGCGTCGATGACGCAGTGGGTGATGACAAACCGCGACAGCAGGAAGCTCGCTCCGGCATCTCCCGTCGAGACGAAGCCGGTGAGGGTGACGGCATCGCCGTCGAAGGATGCCGGGTCTGTCGCCGTCGCGAACACCGTCGCCCACTCGCCGACCCCGAATTCGGCGGTGTCACCCGTGGAGGCGAGGGTGACGACATCACGACCGCCGAAGAGCACCGGCGCGGTCGAGGTGCTCGTCGACGCGAACTGCGGAGACAGGGAGGATGGCGCGAGCGCGAGGGCGACGAGCACGACGGCGCTGGCGAGGACGCCAGCGACGACGGTCCCGGCGAGCGCGACGGGATGCCGGGTGTGCGCGTCACCGTGCGCGGCGCGTCGCGGCGTCGTGGCGCCGTGGTCGGCATCCGGGTGGGGTGTCGATGGTGCGTCGCCGTGGTCGTGACCGTGATCTTGCTCGGCACCCAACGGGAGGGCGAAAGATGCGACGGCGCCGATGACCACGACGAGCGACATCCCGATCGCGAACCATGCCGAGTCGGGATTGATGTAGAGCGAGAGTCGCCCCGTGACGGCGAGTCCGAGGGTGAGCACCGCGAGCACCGCGGCGAGCCCGACACCGAGCCAGCGGGTTCCGAGGGAGCCGATTCTAGGCAAGGAGATTCACCACCGTCCCCATCGCGAAGGCCGACAGCACCACGACCACGACGATTCCGACGAGGGTCCGGGTCGTGAAGGTCGTGCGCAGCAGGGCGAGCATCTTCACGTCCACGAGGGGCCCCACGAGCAGGAACGCGACGATCGAGCCGGGTGTGAAGGTCGACGCGAACGACAGCGCGAAGAACGAGTCGACGTTGGAACAGATCGAGACGACCATCGCCAGCGCGATCATGGCGACGATCGACAGAGCGGGGTTCGATCCGATCGCCAGCAGCAGGTCGCGCGGCACGAGGACTTGGACCGCCCCCGCGATCGCGGAACCGATGATGAGCGCCGGCATGACGGCGCGCAGTTCGACGACCAGCTGCGCGAGACTGCGGCGTCCCTTGCCGCCCGGCTCGTGGGTCACGAGCTCACACGTGTCGCGGAACCGGTCGGTGAGCAGGGCGTCGGGACTCGGATGCCGGCTGTAGAGCCATCCGAGAAGGTTCGCGATGAGAAACCCGCCCACGAGGCGGGCGACCAGGATGCCGTCGCTGAACCCGAAAGCCTGGTGCGTCGTGATGATCACGATGGGGTTCACGATCGGTGCTGCGATCAGGAAGGTCAGGGTCTCGGGCACGGTGAACCCGCGCATCAGCAGGCCGCGCGCGAACGGGACGTTCCCGCACTCGCAGACGGGGATGAACATCCCCAGCAGCGAGAGCACGCCTCGGCGCAGCCACGGCGTGCGTGGCATCCAGCGTTCGAGGACGCCCGGCGGGATCCACACCTGCACCACGATCGACAGCAGCACGCCGAGCACGACGAACGGCAGCGACTCGATGAGGACGCTGATCGAGAGGGTCAGCCCGTCCTGGGCGCGCGTCGACAGCGGCGAGGCGAACAGCGACGGCGCCAGGGCGTCGATCGCCACGAGCAGCGCGATGAAGAGGATGCCGATTCCGACGCCGACAGCCGCGCGGGTGCGCGGGCTCGAGCCCCCGGCACGGAGGCGCACGGTCGGCGGCGCGTCAGCGCGCACGGTTCCCGTCGCCGGCCGCCGCGCGAACGCGTGCCGTGCACGCGGGGCAGAGTCCGAAGATGTCGACGACGTGTTCGGCATCCGTGTAGCCGTGCTGTTCAGCCACCGAGCGGGCCCACTGCTCCACGGGGGTCGCCGCAATCTCCACGGTTGCGCCGCACGAGCGGCAGATCAGGTGGTGGTGGTGTCCCGAACTCTCGCACGCACGGTAGAGGCTCTCACCGTCGGGCCCGTGCAGCGTGTCG
Organism: Microbacterium schleiferi; assembly: GCF_015565955.1. Lineage (NCBI taxonomy): Bacteria > Bacillati > Actinomycetota > Actinomycetes > Micrococcales > Microbacteriaceae > Microbacterium > Microbacterium schleiferi. Next base: position 3,146,047 of record NZ_CP064760.1, read on the forward strand.
GCCGATCCCTCGTCAGCGAGGCTCGCGAGGGCGCGGTAGACCGTCGCCAGGCCGATGCCGGTGTCTTCGTTGCGAAGCACGGCATGAAGCGCCTGAGCGCTGATGAAACCCGGCGCGTCGCCGAGCGCCGTGCGCACGCGCTCGCGTTGCCAGGTATTGCGTTGCGCCATGGCCGGGAGTCTATCGACCCAGCTTCGGCGCGCGCTGGGAGTGGGCGGGGCATCTCACGCCAGGCGCTCCCGGGTCACCCGACCGCGCCGCCCCCCGACGAGGCGGCAGACGAGGTAGATCAGGAACGAGATCGTGGTGATGTACGGGCTCACCGGCAGGGTGCCGGCGATGGCCAGCAGGATGCCGCCGACCGCCGACACGAAGCCGAATCCCGCTGCCAGCAACGGAACGCTCCAGGGCCCGGATGCGATCCGCATGGCAGCCGCCGCGGGGGTCACGAGCAGCGCCATCACCAGGAGCGCCCCGATGATGTGGATCGCGACGGCGACGATGAGTCCCAGAAGCAGCATGAACCCGAGCGAGACGGCGGTGACGGGAACGCCACGGGCTGCCGCGGACTGCGGGTCGAGGGAGTCGAAGCGCAGCGGCCGCCAGATGAAGAGCAGCCCCAGCAACACGACGATGCTGATGGCGATCAACCAGCCCAGCTGCGCGTTCTGCACCGACACGATCTGGCCGGTGAGCAGACTGAAGCGGTTCGCACTGCGGCCGCTGTAGAGCGAGAGGAAGAGGATGCCCAGGCCCAGCCCGAACGGCATCAGCACGCCGATGAACGAGTTGCGGTCCCGGGCTCGCGCGCCCAGCCACCCGATGAGTCCGGCGGCGATGACCGACCCCACGATCGATCCGGTGACGACATCCCAGCCGATGAGCAGGGCGAACGCGGCTCCTGCGAAGGAGAGCTCGCTGATGCCGTGCACCGCGAAGGCCATGTCGCGCTGCATGACGAAGACGCCGACGAGGCCGCCGACGAGGCCGAGGACGGCGCCGGCGATGACCGAGTTGGACACGAGGGCGAGGATCGCCCCGTAATCGGCGATGCCACCGAACATGGCATCGGCGATGTCAGACCAGTTCATGCCCGCACCCCGCCGTTTTCGTCGTCATCGTGATGGTGGTGATGCGCGACTTCGGCATCCGGTGCGCCGACGACCACGAGACGGCCGCCGGCCCGCAGCACGGCGACGGGAGCGCCGTAGAGGTCACTGAGAACGCTCGTCTCGAGAACCTCGTCGGGCTTTCCGAGCGTGAACCGGCCGCCCGCGATGTAGAGAATGCGGTCGACGACGTCCAAGACCGGGTTGATGTCGTGTGTGACGAAGAGCACCCCGGTGCCACGATCCCGGCGGTGCCGGTCGATGAGCGCCACGATCGCCTGCTGGTTGGCAAGATCGAGACTTGTCAGCGGCTCATCGCACAGCAGCAGGTCGGGGTCGTCGGCAATCGCCTGTCCGATGCGCAACCGCTGCTGTTCACCACCCGAGAGCTCGCCCACGGGCCGGTCGGCAAATGCTTCGGCACCGACATCCGCCACCAGCGCATCGATGCGTTCACGATCGCGTCGAGTGGGAAGGCTGAAGCCGAACTTGTGGCCGGTGACGCCGAGGGTCACGAGGTCCCGACCGCGCAGCGCGGTCTCGGGCGGGAGTGGGCGCTGCTGGGGCACGTATCCGATGTGACGGTTCCCCCGCCGCTCGACCCGCCGGCCCCCTGTCTCGATCGTTCCGGCGCTCAGGTGCTCGAGACCGAGGATGGCGCGCAGCAGCGTTGTCTTGCCGGAGCCACTGGGCCCGAGGACGGCGATGAACTCGCCGGGCGCGACATCAAGGTCGAGGCCCGACCACAGTTCCCGCTCGCCACGGCGCAGCGCCGCTCCGCGGATGCGGAGCGGCGGCTGGGCGTGCGGGGTCGCGTCTGGGCTCACGCGCCGAGCGCGTCCGAGAGCTCCGCGATGTTCTGCTGCATCCACGAGATGTAAGTCTGGCCCTCCGGGAGGGTCTCCGTGAACTCCAGCACCGGGATTGACTGCGCGGTCGCGGCATCGATGATCTGCGTGGTCTCAGCGCCACCGGTCTGCGCGTTCACGATGACGACCGAGACAGAACCGTCCTCCACGATGTTGAGCGACTCGAGGAGCGTCGCGGGCGGGACATCCTGTCCCTCCTCGACGGCCTCACTGAACGCTTCGGGGGTGAGGTTCTCCAGCCCAGCGGCCACGATCAGGTAGACCGGAACGGGCTCGGTCACGAACACGCCGGTGCCTGCGTGAGCTGCGGCGATCTCGTCGAGGGATGCTTCCAGCCCGGCGATCTGGTCGATGAAGGCTGCGGCGTTGGTCTCGAACAGCTCGGCGTTGGCGGGGTCGAGCGTGGAGAGCTCGTCGGCGATCGCTTCAGCGAGGTGTTCCATCGTGTGCGGGTCGTACCAGACGTGCTCGTTGAACCCCTCGATGTGAGCGTGGTCGTGACCGTCCTCGTCGGCGTGGTCGTGACCCTCTTCCTCGGCGTGGTCGTGACCCTCTTCTTCTGCGTGGCCGTCCGCCGCGGCATCCTCACTCGGGTAGTCGTGGTTGAAGGTCGCAGCGGTGATCACCGGCGCGGTGGTGCCGCTGGCCTCGATCATCGCGTCCATGAACGCGTCGTAGCCGCCACCGTTTTCGATGATGAGGTCGGCCTCCGACACGATCAGCTGGTCCTGAGCCGTGGGCTCGAACTCATGCGGGTCCTGCGCGGACGAGTCGATGATGGAGGTCACCGTGACGGCGTCGCCGCCGATCTCTTCGGCGATCTGACCGTAGACGTTGGTTGACGCGACGACGTCGATGGTGGCTTCGGCCGGAGCGGATGTCTCCGGTGCCCCGCCCGTGCCGGCGCAGGCCGTGAGGGTGAGGGCGGATGCCGCGCCGAGCGCGAGCAGAGTGGAAAGTCGTCGGGTTGTCATGTCGACAATGATAACCGCGGTGAGAATCATTATCAAAATGCGAGCGGACCTCGCTCACCCGCCGGCGCGGGACGGCCTGTCAGTCCAGCAGGAGGGCGGGTTCTTCGAGGATCGAGGCGACGTCGGCGATGAAGCGGCTCATGCCGTCGCCGTCGATGACGCGGTGATCGAATGACCCCGAGACCGTCGTGACGTAGCGCGGGCGCACCTCGCCGTCGACGACCCACGGCTTCTGCCGGATAGTGCCCATCGCGACGATGCCCGACTCTCCGGGGTTGATGATGGGGGTTCCGGCATCCATCCCGAACACCCCGATGTTGGTGATCGTGATCGTCCCGCCCTGCTGGTCAGCCGGGGTCGTCTTGCCTTCACGCGCCGTGAGGGTGAGCTTCTCGAGCCCCCGCGCGAGTTCGCGCATGTTCAGGTCCTGCGCGTCCTTGATGTTCGGGACGAGAAGGCCGCGGGGGGTCGCGGCAGCGATTCCGAGGTTGACGTAGTGGCGCACGCTGATCTGGGCGCCATCTTCGGCATCCACCCACGCGGCGTTGACCATCGGTGTCCGGCGCACCGCCCAGATGACGGCGCGCGCCATGATGAGCAGCGGCGAGACCTTGACGTCGGCGAAGTCGGGGGAGGCTTTCAGCCGCTTGACGAGCTCCATCGTGCGGGTCGCGTCGACATCCGTCCACACCGACACGTGAGGTGCGGAATAGGCCGACTGCACCATCGCCGTCGAGGTGGCCTTGCGCACGCCCTTGACGGGGATCGACTCGACCCGACTGGCCGCTTGCGCGAAGGGCGACGCGACGCCGTTCGGAGCGGGGGCCGCGGGTGCCGCAGCCGGCGAGACCGTGATGGTTTCTTCCCGAACCTCGGGCCAGTCCGGTGTCTCGATGTTGCGGAAGACGCTCGCCTGCGAGGCGTGCTTCACGACATCCTCACGCGTGACCTCGCCTGCCTCGCCGGAGGGCGTGACGGCGGCGAGATCCACCCCGAGGTCGCGGGCGAGCTTGCGGATCGGAGGCTTGGCGATGACACCGACGGATGCCGTCACCGGTCGCTCCGCCGGCTTACGGCGGCGCGAGGTGACGGCACCGCCCGTCCCGTATCCGACAAGCACGGCGCCGCCGCCCTCAGAACCGCCTTCCGCTGTCTCAGACGGCGCGTCACCGGCGCCGGGAGCGTCAGTCTGTGACAGCGGAGCAGCAGCGGCGGGAGCGGTCTGGATCGTCACGATCGGGGTGCCGACGGCGACGGTGACCCCCTCTTCGACGAGCGTCTCGCCGACCGTGCCGGTGAACGGGGATGGCAGTTCGACAAGCGACTTGGCGGTTTCGATCTCGACGAGCACGTCGTTGACCTGGACGGGATCGCCGGGGGCGACCTTCCAGGTGACGATCTCGGCCTCGGTCAGGCCCTCACCCACGTCGGGGAGAACGAAGGTCTGCGTGCTCATCTCGGTCCTTTCGGATGCGCTAACTCCTGCATCTCTGGGGTCTGCGCTTCAGTATCGCCGCCGAGGCCGCGAAATTGCAGGAGTTCGGGCCATGGGGTGTCAGTAGGCGAGGGCGCGGTCGACGGCTTCGAGGATGCGATCGGCATCCGGGAGGTAGGTGCCCTCGAGCTTGGCGGGCGGGAACGGCGTGTCGAACGCCGACACGCGCAGCACGGGTGCCTCGAGCGAGAAGAACGCGCGCTCGGTGACGGTCGCCGCGACCTCGCTGCCGAGGCTCGTGAAGCCCGGGGCCTCCTGGGCATAGACCATGCGGCCCGTGCGCCGGACCGAATCGAGGATGGGCCCGTAGTCGACCGGAGAGAGCGACCGCAGGTCGACGACCTCGCAGCTGGTCCCCTCGGACTCGGCGAGAGCCGCAGCCTGCAGCAGGGTGCCGACCATCGCGCCGTGGCCGACGAGGGTCACGTCGGTGCCGCGACGAACGACACGGGAAGCGTGGAGCGGCAGGGCCGGGGCCGTCGTATCGACCTCGCCCTTCTGCCAGTACGCGCTCTTGGGCTCGAGGAAGATCACCGGATCGTTCGACGCGATCGCTTCCTGAATCATCCAGTACGCGTCACCCGCCGTCGCGGGGCTCACGACCCGCAGTCCCGGCGTGTGGGTGAAGTACGCCTCGGGGCTTTCCTGGTGGTGCTCGATCGCGCCGATGTGCCCGCCGTAGGGGATGCGGATGACGACGGGCATCGGTACCGCGCCATCGAGGCGGTTGGTCATCTTGGCCAGCTGCGAGGTGATCTGGTCGAACGCGGGGAAGACAAATCCGTCGAACTGGATCTCACACACCGGGCGGAATCCGGCCATCGCCAGGCCGATCGCGGTGCCGACGATGCCCGACTCCGCGAGGGGAGTGTCGAGCACGCGCTGCTCGCCGAACTCGGCCTGCAGTCCCTCGGTGACCCGGAACACCCCGCCGAGCCGCCCGATGTCTTCGCCCATGAGCAGGACGCGGTCGTTGGTGGCAAGGGCCTGTCGCATCCCGGCGTTCAGCGCGCGGCCGAGAGGCATGGGCCCGGATGCCGGAGCCGTCGCGGTGGCGGCTGCCTGGCCCGTGGAGGTCGAGACGGTGGTCATCGGGTGCCTCCCTCGAAGGATGCCTCGTACTCGGCGAGCCACCGACGCTGCTCGTCCATGAGTGGGTGCGGGTCGGTGTAGACGTGAGCGAACATCGAGTCGCGCTCCAGCCCGCCGAGCTCGTTCGTGCGGACGCGCAGATCGTCGGCGGCGGCAGCACCTTCGGCATCCACCTCGTCGAAGAGCGTGAAGGGAGCGCCGCGGTGCTCGAGGAAAGCCCGCATCCGGGCGATCGGGTCACGCTGTGCCCACGACTGCTCCTCTTCGGAGGTGCGGTACTTGGTGGGGTCGTCGCTGGTGGTGTGAGCACCGACCCGATACGTCATCGCCTCGATCGCGCGGGGTCCCTCACCGCTGCGCGCCTCATCGAGCGCCCGGCGGGTCACGGCGTAGCTGGCGAGCACGTCGTTGCCGTCGATCCGGATGCTCGGCATCCCGTACCCCTCGCCGCGGCGCACGAGCGGCGAGCGCGACTGCGTTGCCACGGGGACCGAGATCGCCCACTGGTTGTTCTGCAGGAAGAACACCTCGGGCGTGCGATAGCTGGCGGCGAAGACCATCGCCTCGTGCACATCACCCTGGCTGGACGCGCCGTCGCCGTAATAGACGATGACGGCTTCGTCGCGATCGAGGTCGCCGGTACCGCAGCGCCCGTCGAAGACCAGACCCATGCCGTAGCCCGTTGCGTGCAGCGTCTGGGCGCCGAGCACGAGCGTGTAGATGTGAGTGTTGCCGTTCGCGGGGTCGGTCGGGTTCCACCCGCCGTGCGAGAGTCCGCGCATCAGCTTGATGATGCCGATCGGGTCGACGCCGCGGATGCGGGTCACCACGTGCTCGCGGTAGGAGGGGAAGAGGTGATCCTGCGCACGGGCAGCGCGGGCCGAACCGACTTGTGCTGCCTCCTGCCCGAGACTCGGCGGCCACAGCGCCAGCTGCCCCTGCCGCTGGAGGTTGGTCGCCTGCCGGTCGATGGCACGGATGACGACCATGTCGCGGTACAGCATCTCGAGGTCCGAGTCGGCGAGCCCGTTCACGAGATCGAGGTAGGGCTCTGCCGCCGGATTGGGCGCGAGGGAGCCGTCAGCGGCGAGAATGCGGACGAGCTCAGGTTCTTCTGGCTGAGTCACGGTCCCTACGCTACCCGCGTGCGGGGTGCCCTTCCGGGAGGTCCTCTACAACGGAACCCGCGATCCGTAGCACTCTGTCCACAGACTCATGCTCTCCGACGGATATGCGCACGCCTTCACCCGCAAACGGCCGGACGACGATTCCGCCGTCGTGGAACGCATCCGCGACGGCCAGCGTGTCGGGTCCGGTGGCAAGCCAGACGAAGTTCCCCTGGGCGTCGGGGACGCGCCATCCCTGGTCGCGCAGGCCCGCCGCGAGCGTGTCGCGCCGCGCCGTGATCTCCGCGACCCGCTCGAGCAGTTCGGCTCGCGCGTCAAGGCTCGCGAGGGCTGCCTCTTCGGCGTGAGCGGTGACCGAGAGCGGGATGGCGGTGCTGCGCGCGGCATCCAGCACGCGCGGGTGTCCGATGCCGTAACCGACGCGAAGCCCCGCCAGACCGTACGCCTTGGAGAAGGTGCGCAGCACGACGACATTCGGATGCCCCGCCTGCAGCACCCGGAGCCCGTCCACGGCATCCGGGGAGGTGACGAACTCGGCGTACGCCTCGTCGAGCACGATCAACACGTCCCGGGGAACCCGCGTGACGAAGTCGTCGAACTCAGGCTGCGTGATGACCGGGCCCGTCGGGTTGTTGGGGCTGCACACCAGGATGGTGCGCGTGCGATCGGTGATCGCATCCGCCATCGCCGCCAGATCGTGCCGGGCATCCTCGGTCAGCGGGATGCGCACGGATGCCGCGCCCGAGACCTCCACCAGCGACGGGTACGCCTCGAAGGAGCGCCAGGCGTAGATGACCTCGTCACCGGGACCCGCCGTCGCCGAGATGAGCTGGGCGATGAGCGAGACGCTTCCCGCGCCGATGTGGACAGCGTCGGGGCTGACGCCGTAGTCGGCGGCGAGCCGTTCGCGCAACCGCGCCGCGCTCGCGTCGGGGTACCGGTTGACCGCGGTCACTGCGCGGAGGGCGTCGACCACGCCCGGAAGCGGGTCGTACGGGTTCTCGTTGCTCGACAGCTTGAACGCGTCGGGAGCCGCCTGTCGGCCCTGCTTGTAGGCAGGCAGGGCCGCGATCGCGGGCCGCACGCGAACGGGGATCGGGTCGGGTTCGCTCACTCTGTGAGTGTACGACCGGGCTGTTACGGGTCTGTACCCTCGTGAAAGACTGCGGGCATGAGCTTTCTCGTCCGCATCGTCGTGAACGCGTTCTCGATCTGGATCGTCACCCTGATCCCCGCCCTGGGGGTCACCGTCATCCCGTTCGCCCCGGGAGAGACGCTGCAGTTGGTGTTGACCCTCCTGCTGGTGGCGCTCATCTTCGCGCTCGTGAACACGATCATCGGCACCGTGATCAAGGTGCTCGCGTTCCCGATCTACATCCTGACGCTGGGCCTGATCTCGCTCGTGATCAACGGCTTCCTGCTGTGGCTGACGGCATGGTTCACGCAGTGGTGGGACTGGGGTCTGCGGGTCGAAGACTTCTGGTGGGGCGTGGTCGCGGCCCTGCTGATCTCGGTCATCAACTGGCTCATCGGCATCCTCCTCCGGCCCCGCCGCAACAACGACTGAGCCGGTCATCCGCCCCCGCGATCGGCGGCGTACTCGGTGACCTCGACGCGTTCGGCTGCGCCGAGCGTGGTCCATAGCTCCCGCAGCGCCGCGGCCCGCGGGTCGTGTGACGCATCCACCATGGCTGCCGTCTCGGCGTATCGCTCGATGCCGTGCGCTGCGAGAGTCAGGTCGTGCACGCCTCCGGCCGGATCCGCGACCCGCTCCGCGATGAAACTGCCTGGCGCCCCGACCGTCTCGGCGTGACCGCCGCCGGCGAGCCCCGCCACGGGGTCATCGACGTGACGGATGCCGACACTGAGCACGCTCTCGGGGACTGCTGCCTCGACAGGTGAGCCGTAGGTGACGAGGGTCTGGACGTCGTAGGTGCCCTCCAGCGCGAGCGCGGAGGCGAGCATCGCGCCCTGCGAGTGCCCGAACACGTGAACGGGCTCGCCCGGCCCGACCCCCGCTTCCCGGAGGGCAAGCTCGACGGCCGCGAGGGACGCCGAGCGCTCACCGGTGTACAGCTCGAGGTTCGAGCGCATGTCGAACGGGTCACCGGCACCGCCAGAGACGGCCTGTGTACCGGCGACATAGACGGCGGCCTGGGATCCGCCGCCCGGCATCACGTACCGCTCGACACGCACGCGCGCCTCGGTGGCGCCGGGGACGCGCCGGGCGGCGTCGGCCAGCCCCGTCACGGGACCGGATGCCGGTGCCGGCGCTACGGCGCGCACGGCTGTCGGGGCCGGCGAGAGCGGCGCGGACGGGGGAGGTGCCGACGGATGCCGGGTTCCGCCGCGGTGTCCCGCGACCGTCGCGGCCGGCCCACTGGTGACCGCATCCGCGGCCGGTCCCCCGACGGTGTCGGTGCCCGCGACATCCGGCCAAGCCCCGCGACCGACACGCCGCTCCAGAGCACGCCGGAGCCCACCGCGAGCGGGAGAGCCATGCCGGGAATCCACCAGGTCGCTGCCGCCACCTGTCGAGCCATCTCGAGCGGCCCGTCGCGCCGCCACGCGTCGATGGCAGCGTCGGCGGTGGAGGTGGCATCCGGATACTCCTGCTGCAGCAACGCCATCCGCGCCTCGATCACCCGCGCGGCATCGGCATCACCCGCCGCTGCCGCCGCCGCCTGCTGTACGCGCAGGTCGATGAGCTCATACGCGGCAGCGAGCGCGTCGAGTGCTGCGGCGAGCGCGGTCGGCTGCTCTGCGACCCGTTCGGCGCCCGTCGCGAGCCACCGCGCTTCGAGATCGACGCCGAAGCCGGTCGCGGCGGCAGCGGCATCCGTCGCCACCCATCTTGCGCGGTCCGCAAGCTCACCGACGCGGATGCCGAACTCCCGCAGACGGCCGGCGACAGATCGCAGCTGCTCGGTGTCGACCGCGATGGCGCCGCCGCTGCGGATCTCCAGATCGCTCACCCGGCTCCTTCCGCGACCCATCCGGCGCCGAAGCCCGCGAAGCTGCCGGCGACCGCGCCCGGCGCGGGAGATCCGACGTCTGCGCGCAGGTCGAGCGCTCGCTCCCGCAGGCCGCGCAGAGCCGCCGCGAGCTGCGCCATCTCGGTCTGAAACTCCGCGAGAGCCGGAGTCTCCCAGCCACTGACCCGCGCGATGGACTCCGCTTCGGCAGCGAGGTCGTCAGCCCACGACGCGAGCGCCGCGAGCTGCGCGCGCACGGCGCCCGCTGCCGGCACCGCGCACAGCCCATCCATTCCTCCACGGTGATCGACGGCACGCGTGCGGGAGGCGGCATCCGTGACGTAATGTCGACGGTTCGGCCAGATCATGAGTCGGGGGAGGAGGCGACGAACGGATGCGCTCACCGAGCAAGAGGGGTATGAATGAACGCATGACTGCGAACGCCGTCGAGCCGTTTCGCGTCGTCTTCGTCTGTACCGGCAACATCTGCCGGTCGCCCATGGCCGAGGTCGTCTTCCGTGCCCTGGCCGACAGCGCAGGCGTGGGCGACCGCGTCGTGTCCACCAGCGCCGGCACAGGCGACTGGCACGTCGGCGAGCGCGCCGACGAACGGACCCTCGACGCGCTGTCCCGCCGCGGATACGACGGCGCCCGGCACCGAGCCCGCCAGTTCGGGATGGCCGACTTCTCGCGCAGCGACCTCGTCGTTGCTCTCGACCGCAGCCACGAGCGCATCCTGCGGGGCTGGGCGCACTCCGACACGGATGCCGACAAGATCGCCCTCCTCCTGTCGTTCGACGCTTCAGCCCCGACCCTCGACGTGCCCGACCCTTACTACGCCCACGAGGCGATGTTCGACGAGGTGCTCGGTATGATCGAGAGCGCCAGCCGCGCACTCTTCCGCCAGCTGGAACCGGCGCTTCGTCCCGCGCCCTGAGGCGATCACCGCCCGGCGCAACGGGAGCCCGGACCGCAGATCCGACAGGAGTACCGTGACCTCCCTGCCCCGCGAGCACGACACCGCGCGTTTCGGCGACCAGCCGCTGAGCCCGCTGGACGGGCGGTACCGCGCCGCGGTGGCGCCCCTGAGCGACTACCTCTCCGAGGCGGGCCTGAACCGCGCCCGCGTCGAGGTCGAAGTCGAATGGCTCATCGCCCTCACCGACCGGTCGCTGTTCGGTACGGCACCGCTCGACGAGGCTCAGAAAGAGCGCCTGCGCGCGCTGTACCGCGGCTTCGGCGCTGACGAGATCGCGTGGCTCGCCGAGAAGGAAGCTGTCACCCGCCACGATGTGAAGGCCGTCGAGTACCTGGTGCGCGACCGGCTCGCCGAGCTCGGACTCGACCAGATCGCGGAGCTCACTCACTTCGCGTGCACGAGCGAAGACATCAACTCCGCTTCCTACGCGCTCACCGTCCAGCGCGCTGTGACCCAGGTCTGGCTGCCCCGGCTGCGCGTCGTGATCGATCGGCTCGGAGCCATCGCCCGCGAGCACCGAGACGCACCGATGCTCTCCCGCACGCACGGGCAGCCGGCGACCCCCACGACGATGGGCAAGGAGTTCGCCGTCTTCGTGTGGCGGCTCGAACGCGTCGAACGGCAGATCGCGGCATCCGAGTTTCTTGCGAAGTTCTCGGGCGCGACGGGAACCTGGTCGGCCCACCTCGCGGCAGAGCCCGACACCGACTGGCCGGCACTCTCGCGAGAGTTCATCGAGTCGCTCGGGATCGGGTTCAACGTCCTGACCACCCAGATCGAATCCCACGACTGGCAGGTCGAGCTCTACGACCGGATCCGGCACGCTGGCGGCATCCTGCACAACCTCGCGACCGATGTCTGGACCTACATCTCCCTCGGGTACTTCTCGCAGATTCCCGTCGCGGGCGCGACCGGATCTTCGACGATGCCGCACAAGATCAACCCGATCCGTTTCGAGAACGCCGAAGCGAACCTCGAGATCTCGGGCGGGCTGCTGGCGACCCTGGCGCAAACCCTCGTCACATCGCGACTGCAGCGCGATCTCACCGACTCGACGACGCAGCGCAACATCGGCGTCGCGCTGGGTCACTCGCTGCTCGCCCTCGACAATCTGGCGCGGGGACTGACCGAGATCTCGCTCGCCCAGCGCGCGCTGGATGCCGACCTCGAGAGCAACTGGGAGGTGCTGGCCGAGGCGATCCAGACCGTGGTGCGCGCCGAGATCGTCGCGGGTCGCTCGCAGATCAGCGACCCCTACGCGCTGCTGAAGGACCTCACGCGGGGCCGCCGCGTCGGAGCTACCGAGCTTGCGGAGTTCGTGCGCGGTCTCGACATCGGGGATGCCGCGAAGGAACGCCTGCTGGCGCTCACTCCCGCGTCGTACACGGGTCTCGCGTCGATCCTCGTTTCCGAGATCGACTGAGCGAGCGCTGCGGAGCGCTACGCGGTCGGCGCCGACGCGCCGCCGTTCTCGCGGTCGTCGGGCGTCGTCGCCGACGCCTCGCCACTCTCGGGTTCCTCATCGAGCAGCACCGGCCGGTCGATGGTCTTGGTGACATCGGCGGGGTCGATCACCAGCAGCAGGAGCGCCACCACGACGAGGGTGACGACGAAGGTCACTCCCGCAATGATTCCCGCGACGACGAGAGCGTTCTGCACGTCTTCGGCGGGGATCTGCTGGAAGAACCCCATCGAGACGAGGGTCACGATCCCCGCGAAGAGGGCAGCCGCGAAGGCGAGCCCCAGAAGCTGTACGGGGCGCATGATCTCGCGGCGCGAGGGCTTGTCGGTCATGGCTTCCTCTCCGCCGGGGTCTCGGCGAGGGGCGCGGCGGCCCCGGCATCCGTCGGACGTGGCGAGAACGCGGCGATGCCGAGGTACACGGCAACGATCGCCGCGTAGCCACCGAAGATGCCGACGGCGATGGTGATTCCGGTCAGGGTGAAGGTCTGCCCTGCCTCTTCGATGGTGTAGCTCAGCGCGTACTGCACCGGAACGGCGAGCACGCCCACAGCGAGCAGGATGCTGAGGATGCCGACGAAGATCGCGTCCCGGCTCTGGGAACGCGGCAGCCTCGACAGTCGGCGAGCCCGCAGCCCCGCGACCATCTCGACGATCCCGCTGAGCACGGACCAGGCGATCACGACGACGAAGAACATCGTGTCGGTGCGCAGACCCGGCATCCCGGTTGCCATTCCCGCGAGAACAGCGAGGATGCCCAGCAGCACAGCTGCCCACCGGTCGCCCTTCGGGAAGACCAGCCAGACCGCGGCAAACCACACGAGGCCCGTCGCTATCGCAAAGCCGCTGAACACCGCGAGACCCACGGCGGCGGAGTGATCGGGGGAGAACGTGATCATGAGCGCCGCCAGCGCGGCGAAGAACGCTCGCGCCAGCTGGAGATGCCTCACCTCGAGGGTGCGGATGGGTGCAGCGCTGGTCACAACTCTCAAGTCTATTCGCCGCGGCGCGCCTCATCGGCGGCCGCGGGCTGCCCGGTCACCGGGTTCCCTCGCGCGCGCGGGAAAACGGGTTCACCAGAGCGGGTGGATCGCCTCGCGCAGGTAGCGGTCGTACACGGCGTGAACCGCCTCATCGAAGCCCTCGAGATCGAAGGCGCCGGGTTCGAGCAGGCGCCCCGCCGCCGCGTTGGCCTCAGCCTGCTGGGGTGTCCGCGCGCCGGGGATGACGGAGGTGACGCCGGGCTGTGCGGCGATCCAGGCAAGGCTCGCGGCCGGAAGTGAGACGCCCTCGGGCAGGGCAGCCGCCAACGCGGATGCCGCGGCGATCCCGACCTCGAAGTCAACGCCCGAGAACGTCTCGCCCCGGTCGAAGGCTTCACCCTGGCGGTTGTACGAGCGGTGGTCGTCGCTCGCGAACGTCGTCGCCGTCGTGTACTTGCCCGACAGGAGACCGGAGGCCAACGGCACGCGCGCGAAGATTCCGACCTGCGCTGCGGCGGCCGCCGGCAAGACCTCATCAAGCGGCTTCAGACGGAACGGGTTGAGGATGATCTGCACGTTCGTGACCCCGGGACGCGCGATGGCCGCGAGCGCCTGCTCGCACGTCTCGACCGACACACCGTACGCCTGGATGAGGCCGTCCTCGACCAGGCGGTCGAGCGCATCGAACAGCTCGTCTGCGGCGATGACGTCGGTGGGTGGGCAGTGGAGCTGCACCAGGTCCAGGGTGTCGACGCCGAGGTTCTCGCGAGACCGCTCGGTCCAGCCGCGGAAAGCCTCTTCCGTGTAGTTCTCGCGCAACTGGTCGACGCGTCGCCCCATCTTCGTCGCGACGGTGATGCCGTGATCGGGTCGCGATGCGAGGAACTGTCCGATGAGCGACTCCGAGCGACCGTCACCGTAGACATCGGCGGTGTCGAAGAGGGTCACCCCGGCGTCGGCGGATGCCGCGAGCACGGCAAGCGCAGCATCCTCGTCGACCGTCCCCCAATCGGCTCCGAGCTGCCACGTGCCGAGGCCGATCGCTGAGACGTTTCGGCCGGTTCTTCCAAGGGGGCGCTGCTGCATGCATCCATGGTGCCATCGACCGCCGACGCTCGGGCCGCGGCTGCGTCCGCGGAAGGCTCTAGGGTATGGCCATGCCCGTCACCTACCACCGCGCCGCCGCCGCAGAAGTCGCGTCCGAGACGCTCTACCGGATGCTGTGGCTTCGGCTTCGGGTCTTCGTCGTCGAGCAGCGCGCCGCCTACCCGGAACTCGACGGGCGCGACATCGAGCCGGGCGCGGAGCTGATGTGGGCAAGCGACGGGGACGAGGTGATCTCGACGCTGCGGGTCCTGCAGGAGGGCGCCCAGATGCGCATCGGGCGGGTTGCGACGGATGCTGCAGCGCGCGGCCGCGGCATCGCGGCAGAGCTCATGCGTCGCGCCGTGGCCCGCTGCGACGAGCGGGCACCCGGATGGCCGATCGTGCTGGACGCACAGTCCCAGCTCGCGGACTGGTACGCCCGGTTCGGGTTTGAGGTCTCGGGCCCGGCGTTCTCCGAGGATGACATCCCGCACGTGCCGATGCGCCGCCCGGGAGCCGGGAGCTGAGGTCAGGGTGGTCGCGGTGCTGCGAGCAGTGCCGGAGCTAGAATCCGGCACGTGAGGCGGCCGATGCGATCGACGGTGCGACGGCTGGTTGCGCTTGTGGGGGCCACGTCTGCTGCCACCCTGGCGCTGAGCGGGTGCAGCGGCGGTCTGGTTCCGATGCAGGCGTGCCCCGCCATCGGCTGGATCAACCACGTGAGCGTGACCCTCGACAGCGATGCCACCGCGGTCACCTCTCTCGAGGTCTGTGACGGCGAGACCTGTGTCACCGGGCCCCACGACAACGCGGCAGGGTCATCCGGCCTCTGGCACTATGTCGACCGCGATGGCGACACCTGGAGCTTCGCCCTCGGTATGGCGACCCCCGACCCCGTCACCGTTCGGGCGCTCGCGTCCGATGGCGCCGTCCTGGCCGAGGCCACGGTGTCGCCGGAGTGGGAGCGCGTTGGAGGATCCGAGCAGTGCGGCGGGCCCCACGAGGGCACCATCGAACTCACGGTCTGACGGCAGCGATTCAGACGGTCAGTCGCTCGCGCAGGAAATCAACCAGCAGCTCGTTCGCGCGATAGGTCGGGTGGCCCGGGACCTCGGCCGAGGCATCCGTCAGCACCGAGTGCGCGTTCGTCGGGATGCCGTCCGCGTTGCCGGGTGAGGAATCGATCTCGAACGCCCGCCACCCCTCGCCGAGGAGGCGCTCGAAGGCGGCGAACCGCTCGGCCGGGACGCTGCGGTCCTGTGTGAACCGAAGGCCGAGGGCGCACAGGCCGTCGGCGGCGCGGCGACTGACGGCGGCCTCCTCGATGACGCTCAGGCCCGTCGCCGACCGTCCTGCGCCGACGGGAGGCGGCATGGCCGGCTGGGACACGACCGGAGCCAGCACGCTGTCATCCGCTGCTGCCGCGAGGGCGAATCCGCCCGAGAAGCACATCCCGATCACGCCGACGCCGGGCCCGCCGCACTCGGCGTGCAGCTGGCGCGCGAGTGCACGGAGGTAGCGGGCGATCGGCCGGTCGGCCCGGCGGGCGAACGCGGCAAACTCCCGTGAGACGCACATCCGCAGCGCCGACCCGGCGATGTATCCGCCGCTGACGGGGCGCCCCGGGGTTCCGATCACCGACGGGAGCGCGACGCGGAAGCCTGCCGCGACCAGTCGCTCGCCCAGCGCGATCACCTCGGGAGTGGCACCAGGGAGCTCCGGCACGAGGATGACCCCCGGCCCGTCGCCACGGTAGTAGACGTCATGGCTGACCCCGTCGTGTTCGAAGGGGGTGACCCGCCACTGCGCGAGAAGCTCACTCACGCGCCCAGTCAATCACCCCTATCCCCGGGGCGGACGCATCAGCGCCTCATCCCGCGCGACTGGCCCGGTCGCAACGGCGCGGATCGTCGACGACACGCCGGGCCGAGGCATCCACCGCCGGCGTGCCGGGTGCCGGATGCGCCGTTGCGACCGCCCGCGCGCTGGATGCCGGATGCCGCCACAACGAACGCGGGACGGCATGACGAGATGGACGAGCCGGTCGCAACGGCGCGGATCGTCGTCGACACGCCGGGCCGAGGCATCCACCGACCGGCGTGTCGGGTATCGGATGCGCCGTTGCGACCACGCGCGCGCTGGATGCCGGATGCCGCCACAACGAACGCGGGACGGCATGACGCGATGGACGAGCCGGTCGCAACGGCGCGGATCGTAGACAACACGCCGGGCCGAGGCATCCACCGACCAGCGTGCCGGGTGCCGGATGTGCCGTTGCGACCGCCCGCCCGGAGGCGCACGCCGGATGCCGTCAGCTGGCCGCGCTGAAGAACTCCAGGCCGGCGGCGCGGAAGTCTCGGGATCCCGGAGTGTTGAAGTGATGGCGGTCGGGAATCTCGACGAACGTGCTGTTCGGTGTCGCGTCGGCGAGGCGGCGGGAGCGCGGGAGGATCGCGTCCTCGCTGCCCGTCGCGAACAACACCGGCTGCTGCGGAGGCCGGGCAGGATCGGGGTCCCCGGCCTCACCGAAGCGCATTCCCTCGGCGAGCGCGACGAGAGCTGAGAGGTCGTTCCCGGGCACCCGCTCGGCCAGCGTCACGTAGTTGTTGGTGACCTTGTCGGTGACCGGAGTGCCCTCGGCGACATAGGCCTTGGCCTGATCGAGCTGGAGGCGGGCCAGCGGCGTGCCATCGGGGATGCCGCCGAGGACCGCACGGGTCACCAGCTGCGGGCGGTCGACGGCCAGCTGCCACCCGACGCGAGCACCGAGGGAGTAGCCGAGATACCGAGCGGAGTCGATGAGGTACGTGTCGAGCACCGTCGCGAGGTCGTCGATGAACGAACGCATCTCATACGCGCGGCGGTCGTGTGGCTTGTCGCTCGCCCCGTGCCCGCGCTGATCGACACCGAGGACGCGGAATCCGGCGCGGGTGAGGTCGCGCACCCAGCCCGTGTTCACCCAGTTGTCGCGGCAGCTCGACGAGAATCCATGGACCGCAAGGACCGTCTCGGCATCCGGATCACCCCAGGAGTAGGTGGCGATACGGTACCCCTCGCCCACCATGACGTACTGCGGGTCGGGCATCTCGGTTAGCGGGCGCGGTGCGGCATCCATGCGCCCATTCTCGCGTCGGGGAGCCCCCGTGCGGGATGGATGCCGAGATCACGGCGCGTCGTCGACGAGATTATCGAGTCGGATCTCGGCACGTGCGGTCAACGGATGCCCGGAGGAGGGACCGACCCAGGCGCGCAGCGTGCAGCGTCAGTCGGTGAGCTGCTGAATGCGGATGAGGTTGCCGGCGGGATCACGCACCGCACAGTCGCGCAGGCCGTAGGCCTGGTCGATCGGTTCCTGCACGATCTCGGCGCCAGCTGTCTCGAGTGCCGCGAAGGTCGCGTCAAGGTCACGGGTCGCGAGGTTGATCCCGAAGTATGAGCCTTTGGTGATCAGCTCAAGCAGCGTCGTGCGCTCCTGATCGGTCAGACCCGGGGTCGCAGCCGGCGGATGCAGCACGATCGCGGTATCGGGCTGTCCTGCCGGCCCCACCGTGATCCAGCGCATGTCCTCATAGCCGACATCGAGCCGAACCTCGTACCCGAGAACGTCCCGATAGAAGGCGAGCGAGTCCTCAGGGTCGAGGTGAGGAAGAAAGCTCGAGTGGATCGTGGTCTCCATACCGCTCACGGTAGTCCCGGCATCCGTCTCGCGCTTCTTGATTCCTGCTCGACGTGGTGCTCGAAGCGCACTGTCGCGTGTCGGCGACCTGACATAGCCTTCGGGCATGAATCGCGACGAACTCGAGCAGTGGCTGCTCGACTCCGACCCCACACTGCGCTGGCAGGTGCAACGCGATCTGCTCGGAGCACCCGAGCAGGAGTGGCGCGAGACGCGCGCGAGCATGGCACACGACGGTGACGCTGCGAGGCTGCTCGCGGTGCAGGATGCCGATGGGCAGTGGGCCGGAGGAGCGTACTTTCCGGCGGGCTACACGGGGGAGGGTTCCGGACAGCCCTGGACCGCGACGACCTGGACACTCACAACGCTTCGCGAGTGGGGACTGGATGCCGCGGCCCTGGCCGGCACGGCAGAGAAGCTGCGTGAGAACGCTCGGTGGGAGTACGACGACCTGCCGTACTGGGATGGCGAAACTGACGTCTGCATCAATGCGATGACTCTCGCCAACGGCGCGTGGCTGGGGGCTGACGTCTCGCCGATCGTCGAGTTCTTGGCGACGAAGATGCTGCCCGATGGTGGATGGAACTGCGAGTGGGTCGAAGGGTCGACGCGGTCGTCGTTCCATTCCACGATCAACGCCGTGCGCGGCATCCTGGCATACGAGCAGCTCACGGGTGATGACACCCTGACCGACGTCCGCCATCGCGGCGAGGAGTATCTGCTCGAGCGGCGGCTGCGCTACCGGTCGTCGACGGGCGAGCCGGTGGGATCGTGGGCTGATCTGCTGATGTACCCGTACCGCCACCCGCACACCGCCCTCAAGGCCGTTGACTATTTCACCGAGGCGGCGGTGCACGACGGCATCCGCCCCGACCCCCGAATCGCCGAGACCATCGAACGAGTGCGGGATGCCCGGCAACCGGACGGGCGATGGCTGCAGGGCGAGAAGCTCGAGGGCGCGGTCTGGTTCCCCCTGGATGTCGAACCCGGCGAACCGTCGAAGTGGGTGACCTTCCTCGCGCTGCGCGTTCTGCAGCGCTGGGATGCCGCGGTCAGCGGCGAATCGGCCGCGTGACCTGTTTCGCGACACAGGGAATCAGGGCCGCCGCGTCGTGTTCGGCGCGTGCCCGATAGACGCTCGGCGGCATGCCGACAAGCTCGGTGAACCGGGTGCTGAAGGTACCGAGAGACGCGCACCCCACCGCGAGGCACACTTCCGTGACACTCAGATCTCCCCGTCGCAGCAGCGTCATCGCGCGCTCGATACGTCGGGTCATGAGATACGAGTACGGGCTCTCCCCGAACGCCGCCTTGAACTTTCGACTGAGGTGTCCGGGCGACATGTGCGCGCCCCGGGCGAGCTCCTCGACATCCAGGGGCGCGGCATACTCGCGATCGATGCGGTCGCGAACGCGGCGCAGAAGCACGAGATCGCGAAGATCGTCGGGATTCGGCGGCATGCCGACGAGTCTCACACGGGGTGGCGCGCACTGTCGACGCGAGTGCGGCAAGATCGAGGGCATGACCACGGCTCTCACCCCAGACGGGCTGCGCTTCGTCACGGACTACCACCTCGCGACGCTGTCGACGCTCGCGCCCTCGGGCCTGCTGCACGTCGTCGCCGTCGGATTCACCTTCGCGGATGGCCTCGTGCGGATCATCACGATGGACGGCAGCCAGAAGGTCCGCAACATCGAACGGGACGGACGAGCCACGGTGGCACAGATCGCCGGCCCGCAGTGGCTGAGTATCGCCGGGCATGCGACGGTGTCGCGCGATCCGGATGCCGTTGCACGCGCCGTGGAACTCTACGCAGCGCGCTATCGGCAACCCCAGCCCAATCCGCAGCGGGTCGCGATCGAGCTGCGGCCCGAGAAGATCATGGGCTCGGCGGGGCTCATCGCGCCGTAGCCTCGACACACCCACGATCCGGAGGATGAGCATGGCACGGGCCCAGCACGACGTCGTCATCGTCGGTGCCGGGCTCGCGGGGCTCCGGGCGGCGATCACGCTGGGCCACGCCGGGCGTGACGTCGTCGTTCTGGAAGCCGCGGACGGGGTCGGCGGCCGGCAGCGCACTGACGTCGTTGACGGCTTCCTGCTCGATCGTGGGTTCCAGGTGCTCAACCCCGCATACCCCGCCGTGCGGCGCTGGGTCGACGTGCAGGCCCTGCGCCTGAAGCCCTTCCCGGTCGGAGTGCAGGTACGCCGCGAGACAGGCCTCGTGACGCTGGCAGATCCTCGTCGGCATCCGTCGCTCGTTCCCGCGACCCTGCGCAGCGGCCTTCTCTCCCCCGGGATGCTGCCTCCCTCGCACGCTGGGCCGCATCGGGCCTGCTGGCTCCGCGCCGCGCGATCCGCCGGGCGATCGCAGGGCGGGATCGTCCCGTGCATGACGCGTGGGATCGAGCCGGATTGACGGGTCCGCTGCGTTCGGAGGTGCTCGAGCCGTTCCTGTCGGGCGTGCTCGCGGACGGGGAGTTCGACACATCCGACGCCTTCGTCCGGCTGCTCGTCCGCATGTTCGCGCTGGGGCGCCCAGGCCTGCCCGAGCGCGGCATCCAGGCCCTTCCCGAGCAGCTTGCCGCGTACGCCCGAACCCTCGGGGTGAGCATCGAGATGCATCGGCGCGTGACCGGCCTGCGCGACACTCCCACCGGGGTCGAGGTGGCCGTCGCGGGCTCTGATCCCGTCACCGCGCTGGGGGCGATGGTCGCCGTCGGACCGGAGGCGGCATCGGAGCTGGTTCCGGTGCCGGTGCCCGAGACTCACGGGTTGCAGACGTGGTGGTTCGCGACGGATGCTGCGCCTTCGACATCCGGGATGCTCGCCGTCGACGGCACCCGAAGCGGACCTCTCGTGAATACGGCAGTCATCTCGCACAGCGCTCCGTCGTATGCGCCGGCTGGCATGCACCTGGTCGAGGCGACCTGTCTGCTCCCTCCCGTGGCGCGGAAAGAGCACGCTGCCGGACCGGCCGAGAGCGACGTGCGGCGCCACCTGACGCACATCTGGGGCGCGGATGTCTCAGACTGGCGCCTGCTGCGCCGCGACGACATCCCGCACGCTCTGCCCGTGCAGTCGGCGCCGCTTCGTCCCGTCTCGACGGCACGCCTGTCGGAGCGTGTGTACGTCGCCGGCGACCATCGCGACACCGCGTCGATCCAGGGCGCACTGGTGTCGGGGAACCGCGTCGCCCGCGCTCTGCTCGCCGACGCGGGCACCTGAGGCTGCGCGCGCACAGCCGACCCGCGGGCTAGCGCGTCGGGGGCACCGCGAAGCTGTGCGATCGAGCGATGTCGCGCGCGGCATCGGTGCCCAGGAAGGACAGAATCACAGCGGCAGCATCGGGCTCCGCCGATGTCGTCGCGACCGCGCCCGAGAACACCGTGTCAATCGCGCAGCCCTGCGGCATGACGCCCAGCACGGTGACGCCCGGTCGCCCGACGAGTTCACTCAGCTGCTGAAAGCCGAGATCCACCTCGCCATCGGCGAGCAGCTGAGCAACCGGGATACCCGGACGGGCCTGCACCAGCCGACCGCCAACCTCGGCGGTCAGGCCCCAGTCCTCGAGCATCCGCACCAGAGCCGTGCCGCTGGGACCTGTCGAGTATCCGATCTTCGTCGCCGCGCGGATGGCATCCCGAACGCCCGCGACACTCTCGAATGCGGGGTCGGTGGTCGCGGCGGCGGGAGTATCCGCGTCCGACGGAACCGCCACGGCGACCTGGGACAGCACGAGCGGGGTGACGGATGCCGGTGTGACGTGACCGCCGTCAGCAAGTTTCGCAAGAGCACCGTCGGCGAGGAAGACGAGGTCGAACTCCTCGCCCGCCGCGACGCGCTCGGCGGCATCGACCCCGCCGACGGACTCGGTCTCGACCTCGCCCAGCCCTGCCTCAGCGGCAGCTGTCATCAGGTCGGCGAGCAGCAGTCGCGTCGCCATGGACGAGATCGCCTTCACGCGGCATCCTCGAAGGTCTCGGCGTCCACTTCGGCGGTGTTCTGCGAGGAGTACCGCGGGCCCGACACGGACGGGGTGTCGATGAGCTGCCCTGCGCGCTCCAGGATGTCGGGCGCGATCACCAGGTCGGCGACGGCGATGATCTCACGCAGGTGGTCGAGGTTCGTCGTCCCGGGAATCGGCACGACGTTGCCGCCGCGGGACGAGACCCACGCCAACGCGAGCTGGGCGGGGCTCACTCCCGCCTCGGCGGCGAGGTCTCGCCACGCGGGAAGAAGTGCGGCATTGGCCTCCCAGTGCGGGGGCTGGAACCGCGGCATCGCCCGGCGGATGTCTTTCGCAACGAGGTCGTCGGGGTTGCGGACGGCGTCGGCGAGGAATCCTCGCGCGACCGGCGAGAAGGCCACGAGCGCGACGCCGTCAGCTTTCGTCGCCTCGAGCATGCCGAGCTCGGCGTTGCGGGTCCACAGCGAGTACTCGTTCTGCACGGCAGCGATCGGCGCGACCTGCTGCGCTTCCCGGAGGCGCGCGACGGAGACCTCTGACAGGCCGATCGCGCCGATCTTGCCGGCATCGACGGCTTCGGCGAGCGCGGCGACGCTCTCGGCGATCGGGACCGACTTGTCCCACCGGTGCAGGTAGTACAGGTCGATGTGGTCGACGCCGAGCCGGCGGAGGGATGCGTCGACCTGATGCCGCAGGGTCTCGGGGCGTCCGTCGATGACCCGCACGCCGTCGACCATCGCCATGCCGCCCTTACTGGCGAGCACGACCTCGTCGCGTCGGCCGGCGATGGCCGCACCGACGAGCTCCTCGTTGCGCCCGCCGCCGTAGAGCGTCGCGGTGTCGAGGAAGCGGACGCCCTCATCGAGCGCGGTCTGCAGCAGCCGAAGGCCCTCCTCGGGCGGTGGCGCGACCCCGTACGCGTGGCTGAGCGACATGCATCCGAGCCCGTACCGGGGCAGGTTCATGCGAGCTGCTCCTCCAGCATGCCGAGCACGCGGTAGCAGTCGAACACCTGCCGGACCGACGAGTTGGGTTCGCGGCCCTCACGGATCGCGGCGACGAACTCGCGGTCCTGCAGCTCGATGCCGTTCATGCTGACGGTAACCTGCGACACGTCGATCGGCTCTTCCTTGCCGTTGACGAGGTCGTCATAGCGAGCGATATAGGTGCCCGTGTCGCCGATGTAGCGGAAGAACGTTCCGAAGGGCCCGTCGTTGTTGAACGAGAGCGAGAGGGTGCAGATCGCTCCCGTCTCGGCTTTGAGCTGGATCGACATGTCCATCGCGATGCCGAGCTCGGGGTGGATCGGACCCTGGATGGCGTTGGCTTGCACGATGCGACCGGTCTGGTAGGCGAACAGGTCGACGGTGTGCGCTGCGTGGTGCCACAGCAGGTGGTCGGTCCACGACCGCGGCTCGCCCTTCGCGTTGGTGTTCGTGCGACGGAAGAAGAAGGTCTGCACGTCCATCTGCTGGACGGCGAAGTCGCCCGCGGTGATCTTCTGATGCACCCACTGGTGCGACGGGTTGAAGCGCCGCGTGTGACCCACCATCGTGACGCGGTCGGATGCTTCGGCCGCCGCGAGCGTGGCTTCGGCATCCGCGAGGGAGTCGGCGAGGGGGATCTCGACCTGAACGTGCTTTCCGGCCGCAAGCGCCGCCTGCGTCTGCGAGGCGTGCAGGCCGGTAGGGGTGGCGAGGATGACGGCATCCACGTCGTCGCGTTCGAGCACGGCGTCGTATCCGACGACGGCTGTCGGCACACCGTACTTGTCGGCGACAGCCTGGGTCGGTTCGGGTTTGGTTCCGCTGACGACGGTCACCTCGGCGTCGGGGATGTTCGCCAGGCCGTCGAGGTGCTTCATGCCGAAGGCGCCTGCGGCACCCACGACGGCGATCCGGACCTTGTCACTGCTCATTCGCACTCCTTCTTCGAACGTGGTGCGCCCCGTGGGGACCGCGCGATCGATCCCCACGGAGCGGGTCTGTGGTCAGGCGGTCGCGCCGACGGGTACCTTCTCGTCCTCCGTGTCGGCAGCCTCGGTGGGGGCAGCGACAGGGTTGGTGATCACGAGGTGACCGACCGCGGTGTTGGAGGCGGGCACGTGGTAGAACCGGTGGTTCACCTCGGGCGCGCCGCCACCGAACTGATCGTCCATCGCACCGCGGGCGATGAGCCACATCACCAGCTCGATGCCTTCCGAACCGGCCTCGTCGACGTAGTCGATGTGCGGCCACTCGGTCAGACCCAGCGGGTCCGAGATCAGCATGTCGAGGAACGCGTTGTCCCACTCCTGGTTGATGAGCCCGGCGCGGGGGCCCTGGAGCTGGTGGCTCATGCCGCCGGTGCCCCAGATCTGGACGTTCAGCTCGGGGCCGTCCCACTTGTCGATAGCGCGACGCAGAGCCTTGCCGAGCTCGTAGCACCGGCGACCCGAGGGCACCGGGTACTGCACGACGTTGACCGCGAGCGGGATGACCTTCACGGGCCATTCCTCGACCTGGTCGTAGACGAGCGAGAGCGGCACGGTGAGGCCGTGGTCGACGACCATCTCGTTCACGAGGGTCAGGTCGAAGTCATCCTGGATGACCGACTGGGCCAGGTGCGCGGCGAACTCGGGGTATCCCTTGACGTCCGGCACCGGGCGGGGGCCGTAGCCCTCGTCGGCGACGGGGTATTCCGCGCCCGTGCCGAGCACGAACGTGGGGATCAGCGAGGAGTCGAACGCCGTGGCGTGGTCGTTGTAGACCAGGATGACGACATCCGGCGTGTTCTCCTTGGCCCACTTCCGCGTCCAGGTGTAGCCGTCGAAGACCTTCTTCCAGTACGGCTCTTCGGTCTTGCCGAGGTCCATCGCGGCACCGATCGCCGGCACGTGGGACGTGTACAGCGCCGAGGTCAGCTTGGCGGGAGCGTTCGGCCGCATGGTCTCGGCCTTCTCGCCGGGCTGCGGCGGCGTCCAGCCGTCGAGGTCCTTCATGCGGTTGCCCTCGGGCGGCGGCCGCCCGAGATCATCATGTCGCGGTAGGCGGCCTCGCTCATGCCGGTCATCGAGCCGGCCATCTGCTGGAAGCTCAGACCGTGCGTGGCGCCGAGCTTGGCGAGGAAGTAGATGTTCCCGCCCTCTGCCATGGCAGCGTTCAGGTCGAGGTCGAGGATCGCCTGGCGCGCCTTGGGGGTCAGCTGCCACTCGTCGAGGTAGGCCTCGCGGTCGGCGAGGTACCGCTCGCGGTTCTCAGGCTTCATGAACGACATGCAGAGCTGGTTGATCTGGTAGCCCTTCCGGGCCTGCTCCGCGTCGAAGATGATCGTCCCGGGGACGTTCTTGTAGGGCTTGTCGAGTGCCATGGTCAGTCTCCTTCTGGCCAGTAGAGTCGCCGCGGGTTCTCGACCAGCAGCTTCCGCTGCAGCTCGGGGGTCGTGGCGATCTGGGGGATGTAGTCGACCAGCAAGCCGTCATCGGGCATGTGGTCTTTGAGGTTGGGGTGGGGCCAATCGGTCCCCCACAGCACGCGGTCGGGGAACTCCTCAACCACGCGTCGGGCAAACGGCACGACATCGGTGTAGGCGTGCTGTTCGCCGTCGAGAGCTCGGGGCCGGTGATACTCAGCCGCTCCGGGCACGACACCTTGGTCCACACGTTCGGGTTCTCGCGCATGAAGCGCAGGAAGAGATCGAACTCGGGACCATTGGGATCCTTGCTGACGTCGGGCCGGCCCATGTGGTCGACGACGACGTCAGTGGGAATGCTCGAGAAGAAGTCGTAGAGGTCGGGCAGGTCCTCGGCCTCGAAGTAGATGACGACGTGCCACCCCAGCGGCGCGATCTTCTCGACGATCTCGTGCAGCGAGTCGGTCGGCACGCGGTCGACGAGTCGCTTGACGAAGTTGAACCGCACCCCGCGCACGCCAGCCTCGTGCAGGTCGGCAAGCTGCTCGGCTGTCACATCGCGCCGCACCGTGGCGACACCGCGAGCGCGGCCGTCAGCGCGTCGCAGCGCGTCGACAAGGGCCCGGTTGTCGGCTCCGTGGCACGTGGCCTGCACAATGACGTTCCGGTCGAACCCGAGCTGGTCGCGCAGGGCAAAGAGCTGGTCGGCGGATGCGTCGCAGGGCGTGTACTTGCGCTCGGGGGCATACGGGAACTGCTCCCCGGGACCGAAGACGTGGCAGTGGGCATCCACGGCACCCTCGGGCACCTGGAACGTCGGGGTCGACGGGCCGTCGTACCAGTCGAGCCATCCGGGGGTCTTCTCGAACCCCCCGCTCGTGTCGCCGTGAGCCATCGTCAGTCCTCCACGTACTCGAGGCCGGCGGCGGCAAGCGGCTCGCGCATGCCATAGATGTCCAGGCCCAGCACGCCTTCGCGGAACTTCTGGCGCTTGGCCTCTTCGTTGTCTTCGCGCTTCTGGCTGGCATCGGCTACCGCGCCGACCAGCTCACGGGGAACGACCACGACGCCATCGACATCCGCGACGACGACATCACCGGGGTGCACCACAGCGTTCGCGACGACGACATCGACGTTGACCGACCCGAGGGTCGCCTTGACGGTGCCCTTGGAGTTGATGGCGCGGGAGAAGACGGGGAAGTCCATCTTTTCGAGGTCGGCGACGTCGCGGACACCGCCGTCGATGACCAGGCCCTTGCATCCGCGGGCGGTAAGGGAGGTGGCGAGGAGCTCACCGAAGAACCCGTCCTCGGACTCTGTCGTGCAGCCGGCGACGATCACGTCGCCCTCCTGCACCTGCTCGGCGGCGACGTGGAACATCCAGTTGTCGCCGGGCTGCAGCAGCACCGTGACGGCCGGTCCGCACAGCTTCGCGCCGGTGTAGGCGGGACGGATGTAGGGACGCAGCAGCCCCACACGACCCATCGCCTCGTGGATCGTCGCGACGCCGAACTGCGAGAGGCGGGCGACGTCGGCGGGGTCGGGCCGGTCGATCTTCGTGCGGACGATGCCGAGGTTGTTCAGTCGCATGATGGTCCTCTCACTTGCCCTGTGCGGTCAGCGCCCGGTGCAGTCGCGGGTAAACGCGGCGGGCGTTGCCCTCGAAGACGAGGTCGCGTTCGGCATCCGTCAGGTTCGGGGTGCCGTCGACGTACCGCTTGGTGTCGTCGAAGTAGTGGCCGGTGCGCGGGTCGATGTCGCGCACGGCGCCGATCATCTCGCTCGCGAACAGGATGTTCTCGGTCGGGATGACCTCGGTCAGCAGGTTGATGCCGGGCTGGTGGTAGACGCACGTGTCGAAGAACACGTTGTTCAGCAGGTGCTCTTCGAGCTCGGGCTTGCCGAGCGCCATCGCGAGTCCGCGGAACCGACCCCAGTGGTAGGGAACTGCGCCGCCGCCGTGGGGGATGACGAACTTCAGGTCGGGGAAGTCGCGGAACAGGTCACCCTTGAGTAGCTGCATGAATGCTGTCGTGTCGGCACCGAGGTAGTGGTCACCCGTCGTGTGGAACTGCGGCTTGCACGACGTGGAGACGTGGATCATCGCGGGGATCTCGTACTCGACGAGCTTCTCGTAGATCGGATACCACGAGCGATCTGTGAGGGCTGGAGCGGTCCAGAGCCCCCCGGAGGGGTCGGGGTTGAGGTTGATCTCGACGGCGCCGAGCTCTTCGACGGCCCGGACGAGCTCGGGCACCGAGGTCGCCGGGTCCTCGCCCGGCGACTGGGGCAGCATCGCGCCGATGATGAAGCGGTCGGGGAAGAGCTCGCTGACCCGGGCCACGAGGTCGTTGCAGATGCGCGCCCAGGTCTGGCTGACGGCGAGGTCGCCGATGTGGTGAGCCATGAACGACGCGCGCGGGCTGAAGACCGTGAGGTCTGAACCGCGCTCGTTCATGAGCTTCAGCTGGTTGGCCTCGATGGTCTCGCGGATGTCGTCGTCACTGATGTGGAGAGCCGCGGGGTCGGGCGCCTCAGCCTGACCGTTCGCGAAGGCGATCTGCAGGTCACGCCACGCCCCGAGTTGGGCCGGTGCCGTGGTGTAGTGGCCGTGGATGTCGATGATCACCGAGTGTCGTCCTTGTCACTGGATTGGGGGGTGCTGTCACTGCCGGGGGATGTCCCTGTCTCGAGAGTAAGTCGAGGCATTCATATGGTCCAATAGATTCCAGAGTCGTTCTCCATAGATGGAGTCAATGCATGGCTATCCCGGATCTGAACCAGTTGCGCACCTTCGTCGTGCTCTACGAGCTGCGCAGCCTGACGGCCACTGCCGAGTTTCTCCATGTCACGCAACCCACCGTGAGCTACACGCTCGCGCGGCTTCGAGAGCGCTTCGGCGACGACCTCTTCCGCCGCGAAGGTCACGTCATGGTGCCCACGACACGCGCCACCCAGCTGTTCGGCCCGCTGCACGAGGCGCTCGCACAGATCGAGTCGACGGTGAGCGACACTGCCACCTTCGATCCCTCAGCCTTCACCGGTGAACTCTCCCTCGGACTGACCTCCATCGGTGAGCAGACATTTCTGCCGCCGATCATGGCGGCCCTGGCCCGAGAGCGATCCACCGCGCGCCTCGCGGTGAAACGGTTGGATGCCGACGAGGTGGAGGAAGAGCTCGTGCGCGGGCACCTGGACCTCGCGATCACGGTTGCCCTGATGGATGCGTCGCGGCTGTGGCGCACGCCCGTGCGTGCCGTGGAGTACGTCGCCCTCACCTCGCGGCGGCATCCACTCCCGCCCCTGGGTCCTGACATGTTCGCCGGCCGGGGGTTCGTGCGCGTCTCCTCCCGCGGCGGGCACACCTACCCGCTCCAGCTGCTGCTCGAGCACGGCCTCATGCCGCAGGTGGCGCTCACGGTCGAGGAGTACGGCACCCTCCCCGCCGTGCTGCAAGACACCGACCTGGTCACGTTCCTCCCGCGTCATGTCGCGGAGGTGTTCTGCGGCTGGTTCCCGGCGCTACGGATCGCCGACCTGCCGTGGCCGGGCCAGAGCACACCGGTGGCGATCTTCACACGGCGCGAGTCGAGCCTCACGCCGGCGCAGCGGTGGTTCCGCCGGCTGGTTCACGGTGCCGTCGTCGAACCGGGGACTGAGATCTAGCCCCGGCGCGTCCGGTTCCAGCTCGCCTTGGCGGGGGCGAAGGGGCTGCGGACGTGGATCGACCAGGTGGAGTGCGGGTGGATCGACAGGATCGCCTTCTCCCACCACGTTCGAGCCTCTTCGGGAAGGGCGGGCAGGATGACATCCTTGTCCGCTTCGTCCTCCGGGTAGGGCCGCAGCGCTTTCCACACCAGCTGCACTTCGGGGGCGCCGGTCGGCACGCCGTCGATCTCGAGCACTGCCTTGTCCCACGGCAGCTGCAGGCGAGGGTCGCGGCGGTAGACCCAGCGGTCTGCCGTCCCGTCCTCGAGGTTGACCTGCAACACCCACGCATCCATCGCCGCATCGAAGATCCACGCCGCGGGGATGTCGGCGCCGTCGGGCAGGTCGGACCACAGGGTGAGATCATCGCCGACCTTCGCCCACGCGCTCATCCCGTCGGGAAGCGCATCGACGAGGGCGTCGAGCTGGTTGTAGACGGTGCTGATCGTCGTGCGATCGCGCTCCCGCAGCGGCTCGCCGCGCCACTGGTCGTAGGCGCTTCCACCCGAGAGCCACCAGCGCGCGTCGGTATCGGCGAGGAGGTCGGCGACGGATGCCGCATCCAGCCGCACCCAGGAGGTGTCGAGGCTCGGCTGTGGTTCGCTCATGGTCCTATTGTGCTCCGCTGCCGCTACCGGCGCTCAGCCGGGGAGGGCTTCGGCGAAGCCGCGCACGTGGGCGACCAGCTCGAGCGGGGTCGTGACCATGGGGAAGTGGCCGGTCGGGATCTCGACGACCTGCCACCCCGGTTCCTGCCGCACCAGCCGGCGCACGGGTTCGATCGTCGGGTAGGCAGGATCCGTGCAGTCGACGAACAGGCGCGGCACGGACTCGAGCAGCGCGGCGTCGTAGTCGAGGGGCTGGCGGTACATGCCGAACGGATGCGGCACGTGGCGTCGATTGAGCCACGCGGCATCCTCGGGGCTCAGGTCGAAACCCGCTTCGGCGTTCGGAGCCGGCAGGGCGTTGTCGTGTTCGGCCGCGGCGGCCAGGCGCGCGGCAGCAACCTCGGGCGGGTGGGCGACGCCCCATCCGTCACCCGGTTGGGGGAACATGGCGTCGACGTAGACGAGGCCGGCGAGCACGCCCGGATGCTGCTGCTGGAGCTCGACCGCCGCTCCGGTGACCACCATCCCGCCGTAGCTGTGCCCGACCAGCACGACCCGCTCGAGCTCTTCCATCTCGACCAGCCCGAGGACGTCGGCGATGTGGGTGTGCAGGTCGATGTCGGGTCGGCGCAGATGTGCACGCTCGCCATCACCGGTCAGAGTCACGGTGTGAACCTCGAAGCCGGCGTCGCGCAGGGGGCCCAGCACGCGGCGCCAGACCCATCCGCCGCCCCATGCGCCGTGGACCAGGACGAGACTCGGGGCAGGGGTGGGCATTGCGGAATTCCTTTCGTCGCGGCGACGCTGCGGACGTGTGGAGGCTATCAGCGCGATCACAATCGCGTGGACTCGGCCACCGAAAGGACTACGCCGCGGGGGTCGCCTCCGCGTCGACGGTCGCGATCGTCTCACCGCCGGGACCCGTTGCCGTGAGGGTGAACTGCGCGGTCATCTCGCCGCATCGCTCAGCCTCGCCGGAGAGCGCGACCTCGTCGCTGCCCCAGGTCCCCGACAGTCGCACGGCATCGGCGTCGGTCGTCGACCATCGGATGCGGTACAGGAAGGGCGTCTCCGTCGGACAACCGGCCACGCCGACCCAGCCGGCACTGACCTCGACCGTCGGCACAGGGAGGGCCGGGGGCGGTTCTTTCTCGGGTGGGTCCGTCGGTACCGACGTGGTCGGTGTTGCGCTCGGCGTCGGGGTGGGCCGGGGAGTGGGTGGAGGCGTTGGCGTTGGGGTCATCGACGGTGGCGTTGGCGTTGGCGTGGCTGTCGTCGCGGGTGTGGATGCCGCGCCGAGTCCCAGCGAAACCGCGGCGATGCCTCCTGCGAGCAGCAGCACCGCCGCCACCACGATGAGCGCGATGGCTCCGCGCGAGAGCGTGCGGCCGCGGGTGGCACGACGCGCGCCTGTCAGGGGGCTCGTCGCCTCGGATTGCATCGCGTCAGCGGCCCCGGATGCGGCGGCATCCGTCTTCGGCGCCCCGCCGTTCGAAGACCCGGGGCTCGGCGGTGGGCCCGCACTGTGTGCATCCGCGCTCGGGGCATCCACGCTCGGGGCATCCACGCTCGGGGCATCCACGCTCGGGGCATCCACGCTGTGAGCTCCGCCGGAACCTGCGGCCCACGACGACGGCACCGGGACGCCCTGGGCGGCGAGGGCCTGAGCGCTCGCGGCCCGCAGGGATGGCGCCACCGCGACGAGCGGTACCGCCGCAAAGAGGGCAACCGGGCTGGTGAGGGTGCGTTGCTGCCGCGCGCACGCGTCGCACGCCTTCGCGTGCCGATCGATCACGCGAACGAGCTGTGGCCCGAATTCCTCGATCCGCGCGGCGGCAAGCTCCGCCGCCAGCTCGGTGCACCGGGGCGACCCCCGGTGCCAGAGGAGCCGGGCGCGAATGGCCGTTCCCAGCCGGCCCCGCATCCGGTGCAGCGCCTGATTGGCCGCGTTCGGTTCGATCCCTAGCTCGTCCGCGAGGTCCTTGGCTTCCAGGCCGTGTCGAAGGTGAAGATCCAGGATGCTCGCATCCCGCTCACCGAGGGCGGCGGCGGCATGCCACACCAGGTCGTGCGCCTCGCGCCGCTGCGCCTCCTGCTCCGGATCGCCCAGGCTCGCCGCCGTGTCGGCCGGCTCGAGCATCCACTCCTCATCGGTGGGGAGCATCCGCTGTTCGTGGGCGAGCCGATCCAGCGACCTATTGCGAGACATCCGCAGCACCCACCCGCCGAACGACCCGGGGGCGGTGAGCGTGTCGAGCTTCTGCCAGGCGGCGAGCATGACGTCCTGCGTGACCTCGGCGGCCCGGTCGCGGTCGCGCAGGATCCGCCACGACACCTCCCAGCACCGGTCGAACCATGCTTCGACGAGCTGCGCGAAGGCATCCTTGTGGCCTTCGCGAACGGCTTCGACCAGCCGCGCGTCTCGCTCCGTCTCCGGTCGTGCCTGACCGTCCACACGGGTACCTTTCCGTCGTCACGAGATCATCACCGGTGTTCCCAGGGGTAGCAGAGCTGCCAGTTCGGCAACAAGCCCGTTGTCGATGCGCAGGCACCCGTGGGAGACCGCCTGGCCGATGCTGCTCGGCACGTTCGTGCCGTGGATGCCGACCTGACCGTCTCCCCCGGCGAACTCGGTGAGCACGTCGGAGTAGGCCGACAGGCCCAGCGCGTAGGGGCCGTAGCCGCCGTCGGGGTCGCCGGTTTCCAGTTTGTCGGTGACGTAGAAGCGACCCGTGGGCGTGGGGTGGTCGGGATCGCCGATCGCCGTCGGCGTGCTCCACACGACCTCCTCGCCCTCCCGCAGCGTGAGCGTGCGCGCCGCGAGGTCCACCCGCACCTCGAGCGCGACCTCGCGCACCTCCACCGCATCGGAACGGATCCAGCCGAGGGTTCCGTTGGGCCTGCCCGGGAGCAGCACCTCGAGCCATCCGGCATCCTCGCCCGCTCCGACGCGCGTGATCAGCAGCACTGTCTGTGATCCGAAGTCGGTTGCGGCGGCCAGGGACCGCTGAACGGAGCCGCGGGGCGCGTCGAAGACGTCAGTCGCTTCGTGCAGGCGAGCCACGGTGGCGGGTCCCGCCGCGGCATCGGGCGAGGCCAGCGTCATCGCGGGCTCCGCAGTCGCGGGCGGCGCGGGGGCCGGACCCGCCGGCTCGCCGCAACCGGCGAGCACGGCGGACCCGAGAGCGAGGACGAGCACCAGCGCGAGGCGGTGCCGGATGCGTGCGATGTCCATGTCCGTCTCCTCTCGCTGCGGCGCTCAGCCCGTGAAGTCCGGGTTGGCCCGCAGCGGCAGATCGTTGTCGCAGTCGATGACGACCTCCTGCCAGTCGGATGCGTAGAACCCGGTGGTGGTGTGGAGGAGGGCACGCACGTCGAACAGTCCCTCGCCCGAGGGGACGGTCCCGGTCTGGGCGAGGCTCTGGCTCGTCGCGCCGTTCTCGTCCATCCATTGGAACTCGACGCCGGTCGCGGTGACCGGGGCGTTGTGCGTCGTGATCACGTAGGCGATTCCGGCTGCGGTGCCGCACGAAGCGTCAGCGGTCACGGTGACCTTGGGCTTCGGGGCGAGGTCGCCGTCGAGGTCGTCGATCGCGTGTCGCGCCGAGCCGGATGCCGTCAGCGCGGCGGCCTCTGCCGGAACCGCGACAGCTGGCGCCGCGACTCCGGCGATCAGCGCGACGGCGAGCGCGGCGCCCGAGCCGACGGTGAGGTGAGAAGTGAGGTCCATGATCGTCTCCTTACGGGGTGACGGGGGCGGCTCTTCCGCTCCCATTCCCCAGTCCTGACGATCGACGGGCGACGCTCTTACAGGTTGTGCTCGACTTTTTTCCCGGAGGTGGTTTCCGTTCCAGTGGAGGTCACCGGTACGGCATCACGGGTCAACGCGCACGATACGCACGGTCGCGATCCGTCGTCGATCCAGCGCAGTGACCTGAAGGGTCGCCCCGGGGATGTCGACCGTGTCGCCCACGATCGCGAGGCGCCCCAGCTGCTCGATCACGTATCCGGCTACCGTGTCGGAGCTGCCGCGCGGCAGCTCGATGCCGGTGCGTTCCTCGAACTCTTGGAGATTGAGGCGGCCCTCGATCGTGTCGCTGCCGACCATCGGATTCTCGGTGGTGTCGTATTCGTCGAAGATCTCACCCACGACCTCTTCGACGAGATCCTCAAGCGTGACGATCCCATCGGTTCCGCCGTACTCATCGACGACGACAGCGATGTGGTGGCCGCGCGCTCGCAGACTTGTGAGCGTCGGAAGAACGCGTGCGGTAGCCGGCACGTACGGAATCTCCCGCGCCAGGGCCGTGACCGGTTGCGCACCGTCGTCGGCTGCCGCGTCGAAGAGGTCTCGTACGTGGACGAATCCGATGATGTCGTCGATCGAGGTATCGGCGACCGGGTACCGGGAGTAGGGCAGGTCGCGCACCCGTTCGATCGCCTCGCCGACGCTGGTTCCGTCATCCAGGGCGACGACCTCGGGCCGTGGGCGCATGACCTCGCTCACTTGTCGGCCCCGGAGCGACAGGACGTCGTCGAGGATGCGGCGCTCGTCTTCGGGCAGGCCCTGGTGGGAGGTGACGATGTCACGGATCTCTTCGTCGCTGAGCTCGTCGGCGGTCTTGTTCGGGTCGCCGCCGAGCAGCCGTACGAGCGCATTCGTCGACACCGACAGCAGCCAGATGACGGGACGCATCAGCACGGCGAACCCGTCCAGCACCGGCGCGACGGCGTACGCGAATTGCGCGTTGCGCTGGATCGCGAGTCGCTTGGGAACGAGTTCGCCCAGCACGAGCGAGAGGTACGCGATCGCGAGGGTCAACCCGATCGCCGCGACCGTCGCAGCGACCGGCTCCGCGAAGCCGAGAGCGGTCAGCAACGGCGTCACCGACGGGGCGATGGATGCTGCGCCGTACGCCGCCGAGGCAAAGCCGGCGACGGTGACCCCGATCTGCACCGCAGACAGGAACGTGTTCGGGTTGCGGGCAAGCGCCGCGACCCTCGCTCCCCGCTTGCCGCGCGCGGCGATCGCGTTGAGTTGACTCTCGCGAAGCGTCACGAGGGCCATCTCGGTCGCGGCGAACACGCCACCGATGAGCACGAACACCACGACAAGCGCGATGTTCCACCACAGTTCGCCCATCAGCGGGTCACCCCGCCGTGCGCGGTCTCCCGGTTGCCGCCCGGGGTCACCCAGGCGCTGCGTCTGTCACCGAGGGCATCGGCACCCGCGGCCGTTCGCGTTGCGGTCACGGGCGCTCCCGCGCGTCGGTGATCGCATCGGCGGCGGCATCCTCGTCGCTCGCCTTCTCGGCGATCGCGCTGGCGCGGCTGTCTTTGCGGGTCTTCGCCAGGCTCGCGACCGTGGCCACCGCGATCGTGCCCGCGATGAACAGCAGCGACACCCAGATCGGGATCTCGGGAATCACGGTGATCGGCTCTCCGCCGTTGAGGAACGGCAGCTCGTTCTTGTGAAGGGCGTGGATGAGCAGCTTCACCCCGATGAAGGCGAGGATGACGGCGAGGCCCTGTGCGAGGTAGACCAGGCGCTCCAGCAGCCCGCCGATGAGGAAGTAGAGCTGGCGAAGGCCCATGAGGGCGAAGGCGTTTGCGGTGAAGACGATGTACGCCTCCTGCGTGAGCCCGTAGATCGCGGGGATCGAGTCAACCGCGAAGATGAGGTCAACGAACCCGATCGCGATGATGACGAGGAGCATCGGGGTGACGAAGCGGCGTCCGTCCTTCTTCACCGTCAGTTTGTCACCGTTGTACTCGTCGCTCACCGGCAGGATGCGGCGCATGAACCGCATGAACTTGCCGTTGGCGGGGTCGGACTCGCCGTGGCTGAACGCCTGCCGGTAGGCGAGGTAGAGCAGCAAACCGCCGAAGATCCAGAAGACCCAGGAGAAGTTCTCGATCAGGGCAGCGCCGACGGCGATGAAGATGCCGCGCATGATGAGGGCGATGACGATGCCGATCATCAGCACCTTCTGCTGGTAGATCTTCGGCACCGCGAAGCCGGTCATGACGATGAGGAAGACGAAGAGGTTGTCGATCGACAGAGCCTTTTCGGTCAGGTAGCCGGCGAAGTACTCGCCGCCGAAGTCCCATCCCGAGACGATCCCGATTCCCACACCGAACAGCAGGGCAAGCCCGATGTAGAACGCCGACCACCGGGCGGATTCGCCCAGGGTCGGCTCATGGGGCTTGCGCACATGCGCATAGAACTCGTACACGAAGAACGCGATCGTGACCGCGATCGTGATGAGCCAGACCGTCAGGGTGACGTTCACAAGGGACTCCTGCCTTGGCGTTGATGATCAGATCTACGCCAAGGTCTTCTCCATCCCCGGAACGGGAACCGGCGGCCCGGAATGCGTTCGTCCGCATCCGTAATGACGAGCCAACCGTGGTGGAGTACTCCCCTTGGTTACGCGCGACGATACCGGAATCGCAGTTCCTATTTCTGAGAAGGGGCTGGGAGATCGGGAATCTGTTGCGGCCGCCCTTCTGCCCCCGGCGACTGCGAGGATGGCCCCATGAGCGATTCGCGCGAGGCGCGGGCCGAGCAACGGCGCCGGGACGGCTCCAATGACCAGCCCGTCGAAGAAGAGATCGAGATCGAGTTCGAAGAGGTCGTCGGCGAGGGGCTGAGCGGCTGCACCGGACGTTTCGCGCGACGCTCGTCACCGGATTCCTGGGCGGGATCGAGGTCGGGATCGGCGTGCTCGTCTACCTCGGCATCCTCTACGAGACAGGGGATCAGCTGCTGGCGGGCCTCGGATTTAGCATCGGGCTCGTCGCGCTTCTGCTGGCACACAGCGAGCTCTTCACCGAGAACTTCCTGATGCCGATCGCCGCCCTGGTCGCTCGGGAAGGCACCGGAGTCGAGCTCGCCAAGCTCTGGGGCGGTACGCTGCTCGCCAATCTGCTCGGCGGCTGGCTGATCATGGCCATCATCGTCTTCGCCTTTCCCGACTGGCACCCGGTCCTCGCCGAGACCGCTCAGCACTTCATCGATGCCCCCCTCAGTCTCGAATTCGCTGCTCTCGCGATTCTCGGCGGTGCCGTCATCACTCTCATGACGAGGATGCAGACGGGCACCGAGTCCGTGCCCGCGAAGATCGCGGCGGCTGTTGCGGGCGGCTTCGTGCTCGCCGGCTTCCAGCTGTTCCACTCCATCCTGGATTCGCTGTTCGCCTTCGGGGCGATCATCAGCGGAGCTCCGATCACGTATCTGGATTGGCTGCTCTGGTTCCTGCCGGTGCTTCTGTTGAACCTGATCGGCGGCCTCCTGCTGGTCACCGTGCTGCGCATCGTGCGAACCGGGGAGCTGTTCGAGCTTCGACGCCACAGGAACGCCGGGAGAGCTTAGCCTCGATCCACCGATGGACGGGGCGTTGAGCGAGCGTCGTGACGTAGAAATGCCCCTCTGATCAGGAAGAATAGAGCTTGCTTAGGGTTCTGTTCGTCTGGTCGGAGAGGCATCTCGTAGATGCAATTCAAGCACGCCCCCGCCGCAGTGTCTGCGGTGTTCGATGATCCGAATCTCGTGTCGGCCGCGGGGCTGGTGCCGATGCTCCGCCTGGCGCGTTCCGCGGGGTTGGACGAGCTCGCGCGTGAGCGGTTGAGCGTCCCGACGGATAAGGGCGCCAACGCGGGTGCGAAGGTGATGGCACTGGTCGCGGGCATGCTCGCCGGGGCGGACTCGATCGACGACATGAACCTGCTCCGCCATGGCGGAATGGGCCGGTTGTTCGACCGGACGTATGCGCCGTCGACGCTCGGGTCGTTCCTGCGGGAGTTCCGGTTCGGACACGTCCGCCAGCTCGACGCCGTCGCCTCCCGGGTGTTCGCGAATCTCGCTGTCGACGCGCCGCTGCTCCGAGCAGGCGATGGCGAGCGGGTGATGGTGGATCTGGACGACACCATCATCGAGGTCCACGGATACCAGAAGCAGGGCGCCGGTTTCGGGTACTCCGGCGTCCGGGGGCTGAACGCCCTCCTCGCCACGGCATCGACCACCTCGTCGGCGCCGGTGATCCTGGCCCAGCGGTTGCGGCAGGGGAAGACCGGGTCCCCGAAGGGGGCCGCGCGGATCGTCGGCGATGCTCTCGCCACCCTGCGCCGCACCCGCGCCGCGACCGGGGCCAGGCCGTTGCTGCGGGCGGACTCCGCGTTCTACGGACACGCGACCGTCGGCACCGCGATCAAGGCGG
The DNA here is from genome assembly GCF_015565955.1 of Microbacterium schleiferi. Lineage (NCBI taxonomy): Bacteria > Bacillati > Actinomycetota > Actinomycetes > Micrococcales > Microbacteriaceae > Microbacterium > Microbacterium schleiferi. The sequence continues at coordinate 3,183,768 of NZ_CP064760.1, forward strand.
GCGCCGACGTGTCGGTGACCGTGAGGATGGACCCGGCGGTGAAGGCCGCGATCGCGACCATCCCGGATGATGCGTGGGAGATGATCGAGTACACCGACGCGATCCGTGACGAGACCACCGGGCAGCTGATCTCCAAAGCCGAGGTCGCCGAGGTCCCGTTCACCGCGTTCCGCTCGAGGAAGAAGGCGGAACAGGTCGCCGGACGGTTGGTGGTGCGGCGCATCCCCGATCTGAACCCGAGACAGGTGGAGCAGCCGACCCTGTTCGACGTCTACCGGCATCACGCGTTCTTCACCACCACAGCGAAGGAGGTGATGGACACGGTGGCCGCGGACAAGACCCACCGCGGTCACGCGATCATCGAGCAGGTCCACGCCGACCTCAAAGCGGGGCCGCTCGCGCACCTGCCCTCCGGGGTGTTCACCGCGAACAGCGCCTGGCTCGTCATCGCCGTGATCGCATTCAACCTCACCCGCGCTGCCGGTCTCGTCGCCGACCGAGCGGGACGGCTCGCGAGAGCAACGACCGCGACGATCCGCCGCACCCTGATCCACGTCCCCGCACGGCTGGCGCGCTCCGCGCGCCGAATCACGCTGCACCTGCCCGAGGCCTGGCCATGGCAGACCGCGTTCGACCGGCTCTTCACAGCCACGCACGCGCCACCGCCAACGGTGACCACCTGACCATCGCCGCAACGCGGCACGACCGAGGACCAAGTGGACGACCGGGATGCGACGCCCGGAACTCAACCCTGCCCTCGACGCGTCACCGCGCCCCGATCATGCCGCCCCGGCACACCCACGGCTCATCGGTGGATCGAGGCTTAGGCCCGCGACCCTGCGGGGGAGGCTGTCTCGCGGTCTCTATCCCGCCCCGTTCGACGACTCACCCGTCCTCGCGCGGGCGGGCATGATCGGCGCGTTCCGGTGCGTACCCAGCCTCTCCGCTGACATCGGAAATGGCATCGTTGTCTCCGGTCGCCGGTGCTGCAGGCGACGCTCCCTCGTCGAGGTCGTGCTTCTCCAGCCGAAGCGCGTCGCGAGCGTCTTCTCCCGACAACCCGAACAGGGTTCGAACGTGCACATCTCGCTGCGGGAACGGGATCTCGATGCTGTGACGCTGGAGCGCAGTATGCAAAGCCCAGTTGTAGGCGGCTGTGACAGCGACCGGCTTCATGGTGGCTTCGGGATTGAGCCAGACGACGAGTTCGAATCCCAGTGCGCTGTCGCCGAACTCGCTCAACCACACCTGCGGGCGTAAGGGACCTTCGAGGTCGAGTGTGAACGGCACCGCCTCCGCCGCTTCGAGCGCAGCCCTCTTCACCAACTCCTTGTCGGTACCGTACGCAACGCCGAAGGGGATGCGTACGCGGCGGCGTACCTCGCGGTGCGTCCAGTTGACGACCCGGCCTGTGACGAACTCGGAGTTCGGGACGATGACGTCGATGTTGTCGTTGGTAACGATGGTCGTTGCACGCATCCGGATGTCGCGCACCTGCCCGGTCGCACCCGATTCGAGTTCGACGAAGTCACCGACCTTAAGTGACTTGTCCAGCAGCAGCACAATTCCCGCGACGAAGTTCGCGACGAGGGACTGCAGGCCGAACCCGAGTCCCACGCCAAGCGCACCGGCGAGGAGGGTGAACTCGCTCAGCGGAACACCCAGCTCAGAGATGACGAGAAAGAACCCGACCGTCAGGACCGTGTAGGTCACCAGGCGCGAGAGCGTGTACCAGGTGGCGGTGTGTGCCGTGTCCTTGCGCCGGGAGTAGCGCACGATCAATCGTCGCAGCACGATGGCTGCGATGATCGCGACGAACGCGATGATCGCGGCGGTGATCAGGTCGGACCACGCATACGTGTTGTCGAGGATCTCGACGACCTCCGCGTTGACGTCTGGCATTTTCTCACCTCACCACAGACGACGACCGACCACGAGCTGGCCCCGCCGGTGCGTCACAGACCGTCACCGATGCGAGGCGACCGTGGCGGAAACGAGGAGCCGAGTAGACATCGAGCACGCTTTGCATCGCGAGCGCATTCGACGGGTGGCCCGCTGAGCTATTCGATCCGGTACACGCGGGTCCGCATCCATTTGCCGGCTGCTCGAGCGGCGCGGTCCATCGGGCTTCCGAGCGGGTTGTCGCTGGTCATGTAGGTCCAGGTGGCTGATGGGCGGCGAAGCCCCAGCACAGTGATGTCCTGCCCCACCTGTGCAGGTGTGACTTCGCGAATGATGTCGGCGGCGCGGTCGTAGGCGGCACTAAACCTCGATCCACCGATGGACGGGGCGTTGAGCGAGCGTCGTGACGTAGAAATGCCCCTCTGATCAGGAAGAATAGAGCTTGCTTAGGGTTCTGTTCGTCTGGTCGGAGAGGCATCTCGTAGATGCAATTCAAGCACGCCCCCGCCGCAGTGTCTGCGGTGTTCGATGATCCGAATCTCGTGTCGGCCGCGGGGCTGGTGCCGATGCTCCGCCTGGCGCGTTCCGCGGGGTTGGACGAGCTCGCGCGTGAGCGGTTGAGCGTCCCGACGGATAAGGGCGCCAACGCGGGTGCGAAGGTGATGGCACTGGTCGCGGGCATGCTCGCCGGGGCGGACTCGATCGACGACATGAACCTGCTCCGCCATGGCGGAATGGGCCGGTTGTTCGACCGGACGTATGCGCCGTCGACGCTCGGGTCGTTCCTGCGGGAGTTCCGGTTCGGACACGTCCGCCAGCTCGACGCCGTCGCCTCCCGGGTGTTCGCGAATCTCGCTGTCGACGCGCCGCTGCTCCGAGCAGGCGATGGCGAGCGGGTGATGGTGGATCTGGACGACACCATCATCGAGGTCCACGGATACCAGAAGCAGGGCGCCGGTTTCGGGTACTCCGGCGTCCGGGGCTGAACGCCCTCCTCGCCACGGCATCGACCACCTCGTCGGCGCCGGTGATCCTGGCCCAGCGGTTGCGGCAGGGGAAGACCGGGTCCCCGAAGGGGGCCGCGCGGATCGTCGGCGATGCTCTCGCCACCCTGCGCCGCACCCGCGCCGCGACCGGGGCCAGGCCGTTGCTGCGGGCGGACTCCGCGTTCTACGGACACGCGACCGTCGGCACCGCGATCAAGGCGGGCGCCGACGTGTCGGTGACCGTGAGGATGGACCCGGCGGTGAAGGCCGCGATCGCGACCATCCCGGATGATGCGTGGGAGATGATCGAGTACACCGACGCGATCCGTGACGAGACCACCGGGCAGCTGATCTCCAAAGCCGAGGTCGCCGAGGTCCCGTTCACCGCGTTCCGCTCGAGGAAGAAGGCGGAACAGGTCGCCGGACGGTTGGTGGTGCGGCGCATCCCCGATCTGAACCCGAGACAGGTGGAGCAGCCGACCCTGTTCGACGTCTACCGGCATCACGCGTTCTTCACCACCACAGCGAAGGAGGTGATGGACACGGTGGCCGCGGACAAGACCCACCGCGGTCACGCGATCATCGAGCAGGTCCACGCCGACCTCAAAGCGGGGCCGCTCGCGCACCTGCCCTCCGGGGTGTTCACCGCGAACAGCGCCTGGCTCGTCATCGCCGTGATCGCATTCAACCTCACCCGCGCTGCCGGTCTCGTCGCCGACCGAGCGGGACGGCTCGCGAGAGCAACGACCGCGACGATCCGCCGCACCCTGATCCACGTCCCCGCACGGCTGGCGCGCTCCGCGCGCCGAATCACGCTGCACCTGCCCGAGGCCTGGCCATGGCAGACCGCGTTCGACCGGCTCTTCACAGCCACGCACGCGCCACCGCCAACGGTGACCACCTGACCATCGCCGCAACGCGGCACGACCGAGGACCAAGTGGACGACCGGGATGCGACGCCCGGAACTCAACCCTGCCCTCGACGCGTCACCGCGCCCCGATCATGCCGCCCCGGCACACCCACGGCTCATCGGTGGATCGAGGCTAAAGAACCCGTGGAACTCGCGCAGCGCGATGCGGTGGAACTCGTCGCGCGGGTTGACGCCGGCGAGGGCCTGCAGGTGGATTCCGTCGCGGATCTCGGTCAGGAGAGCAAGGTGGTCGCACCATTGCTCATCGAGGCACCACAGAGCGACGTCGCGGGCGAGACTGGCAACGGTCGAGGGCGACGATGCCGAGGCAAGGCGGTCGATCTCCTGCGGGATGCGTCGAGTGACCTCGACTGTGGCATGGTCACCGTTCATCACCTCGTCTCGCTCGGCAAGGACGGTGTCGCGCTGGCGAGCGATCGCGCGGTTGAAGTCCCAGGTATCACGGTGGCGGTCGCGTCGGATGCCCTCGGCGATCCGCTGCGCCTGGTCGACGATAGGTCTGAGCGTGGCCTGGTCAAGTTGCGGCCCTCCTCGTCGGATCTTCTCGAGCACGTGGTCGGGAGCGTTGGCCTGTACGAGTTCATCGGTAGTGCTCACGAACGTGAGAGTCGCGCCGGGATCGCCCTGCCTGCCTGAACGGCCGCGCAGTTGCGCATCGAGACGGCTGGACGGATACCGGCCAATCTGCAGCACCGCCAGGCCCCGCTCGCCGCGACGGCTCGATGACCGTGCTCATCGACGCCCCCAAGGCGGATATCTGTGCCACGCCCTGACATCTGGGTGGAGATCGTGACCGCCCCGAACCCCCCGGCCGCGGCGATGACCGCGGCCTCGCGCGAGTCATTGCGGGCGTTGAGCACCTGAGCGTCGATTCCCGCCTCGGCAAGCACGGTCGCGTACTGCTCAGACTGGGCGACGCTCTGCGTGCCCACGAGCACCGGCTGCCCTTCGCGATGACGCTCCCGGATCTCAACCATCACGGCATCCATCCGAGCGTGATCGTCGAGGAGGACACGCTGCGGCGCGTCTACCCGCTGGTTGGGTAGCCGCCGCTCGACTCGACCGGAGCGCAGCGAGTAGAACTCGGCGAGTTCCTCTGCGACAACGACGACTGTTCCGCTCATGCCCGACAGGGTCAGGTAGCGGCGCAAGAGATCCTGCACCGTGACCGTATCGAGAACGATGCCCGGCGAAGAGACGGTGAGCTGCTCCTTGGCCTCGACCGCTGCGTGCAGTCCGTCTGGCCACCGTTGCTGGTGCGCGACACGACCTCTCGCGGCGTTGATGAGTTTGATCGCGTCGTCGACGACCAAGTAGTCGACATCGCGACGAACGAGAACGCGAGCGTGGAGGGCGAGGTTGAGCCGTGTGAGTGTCGCCGTGTGTGCGGCGTCATAGAGGTTCACGCCGCCGAGCCTGTTTTCTAGGAGATCGAGGCCGGCGTCGGTCAGCGAGACAGTGGCTTGGTCGGCATCGACGACGTAGTGCACATCGATGTCGAGTTCCTGCACCAAGGCGTTAGCCAGTGTGAAGTCTCCGGGGGTGTCCGGGGACGTTCCGGCAAGAACGAGCGGTGACATCGCCTCATCGATCATCACGGCATCGGCCTCGTCGACAATCGCGACATCCAGCACCGGATGCACCCGGTCTGCTTCGGCCGTCGCGAATCGGTCCCGGAGCACGTCGTACCCGACCTCGCTGACCGGCGCGTAGACGACGTCGCATCGGTACATCTCAGCGCGCGTCGACGGCGGCGTGTGCTGACCGACCCAGCCGACACGGATGCCGAGGAGCTCGAACAGCGGACGCATCCACGCGGCATCGCGTTCCGCCAGGTAGTCGTTCACCGACAGCACATGCACCCGGCGACCCGCGACGACGAAAGCTGCCGCGGCGAGGGCGCCAGCGAGAGTCTTCCCTTCACCGGTGTCCATCTCGACCGCGTTTCCCGCTGCCAACGCGCAAGCCGCCAGCAACTGCTCATCGAACGGCTCCTGCCCGAGCGCGCGCAGGGCAGCCGTGCGGAGGACCGCTAACAGCTCAGCGGTCGGCTCGACCACAGCACCACGACCAGGGGAGATCAGTGCCTCCCGCGCGGCGCGTGACAACTCGACGTCATTGAGATCGTCAGCCCACTGCCGGCTCTCGTTCGCCGCAGAGACGACTCGACGAAAGCCCCGGAACGACGCGGAGCCGGGCGCCCCGATCACTCGCTCCATCCACCGCCTCATGCCGCCATCCAAACACGACGGCCCTGAGCGTTATGGAGTGAGCCCGGCGACCGAAGTGTCTCGATGGACATCCCGTGGACATTTCATCTGCGAAATGGACAACTCCAACCGGAACCTCCACCTACTGTAGGTTCCCGCTCGAGATGGCATGAACCCCTCGCGATTCCACGGTAGTTGGCAACGGTTTCAGGGCCAGGATTCCACGCGAAATGGCATTTTCCTACAGTTGGTCCGACTCAACTCAGATGCCCGCTTGCGGCAGGCAGATCGACCTAGAGTGTGTTAACGAGTGAGCAGCCGCGCCGTTCAGAGGCGAGGGCGATCGCCGACGGGGCGGCTCACTCTTCTCCTCATCCCGGTGTTGCTCAGCGCGACCGGCGTCCTCGATCTCCGCATTCCTTGGCCGTGGCTCCATGGCGAGTCCGCGGGGGATCGTCCGGTCGAGCACTCACCCCTGAGAGCCCTGTCAAGGTGAGCTGGACCGGGACAGCCGCTGGAGTGCTCTATCTCGCGTGGCTGGCGTCCGCAACCCTGCGCCCCGGCGGCAACGGGCTATTCGAGACACAATCCCACGCGCGCGACTCCCGGTCGAAGCTGTTCCGGATGGGGCTCGTCACCAACCTGCTCAACCCCAAGGCCGCTGTCATGTAACTCGCGATCATCCCGCAGTTCATAGATCACGGGCAGGGAAACACGACCGCTCAGGGATTCGTTCTCGGCGGAGTTCAGATCATCGTCAGGATGATCGTCAACTCCCTCATCGTGCTGGGCGCCGGCACAATCTCCGGATTCGTGTCGACGCGACTCACATGGATCCGGCACCCCGCTCGGCGCAGTGGCGGTCACGCTGGCCAGAGAGGTCCCGCAATGCATCTCGCCCCTGAACCGGGCGATCATGCTGCAGGACCTCCGTGAGACGCCGCTCAGATAGACCGTCCTCCGGAAGCTCGACGAGTACGAATGACCCTTTCTGAAGGGATTGAACAGGACTGTTGTTCTGCACAGATTCTGCTAGGTAGAGTGGGATTCCATCCGACGGAACCCGCCGTCGGTGAACAAAGGAGTTCCAGAATGCGCATCGTCTTGGTTCATGGAGGTTGGCAGGGTGGTTGGGCGTGGGACGGCGTTGTCGCTGAGCTCACGAAGGCAGGCCACGAGGTATGGGCCCCAACCTTGCAGGGTCACGGTGACAACGACGACCGTGCAGGTGTCACGCTCTCGACCATGGCGGACAATCTCATCGGCCGGATCGCCGACAAGGGGTGGGACCGGTTCGTCGTAGTCGGCCACAGTGGCGGCGGCCCGCTCATCCAACTCGTAGCTGAGGCGATGCCGGAGCAGGTGGAGCAGGCGATCTTCATCGACGCGTGGGTACTCGCCGACGGCGAGTCGATCAATGCGATCCTCCCCGCCGAGTTGGCGAATTTCGCCCGTGGCACAGCCGCGTCCTCGCCCGACCAGAGCGTGCCGATCCCGCCGCAGCTATTCATGACGGCTTTCTTGCAGGACGGATCGGAGGAGCTTCACGCGCAGGTCGAGCCTCGTCTGGTGCCGTCGCCTGGCGGTTGGCTCGACGAGCCGATCCGTCTTCGGACGGCCGGCACCGGTGACGTGCCGAGCGGCTACATCTTCCTGCAAGAGGATCGGGCTGTGCCGCAGGAGTTGTACCGCGCATCAGCAGACCGGCTCACGAACCCGACGACCGCGAGCTCGCCGGGGAGCCATCAGGCCATGTTGACGCGCCCGGTGGAGCTGGCAGCAGCCATCGTCTCCGTTATGTCGTGACGACGTTTCGCTCTTTCGCGACTTCCGCTGGGACCGTCGCTTACGCCGAATGGCTGCCCGGCGGCCCCGCCCGTGCGACGGTGCTGCTCGTTCACGGCGGGGGGTGGGCCCCGGTGGCTGGAGTCGAGCGATCGGCGGGCGACCCGGGTGGGCACCCCGTCTCGCCGAAGCCGGATACCGCGCGGTCGTGATGACGTGGCCTGGGTTGTCGGCTGGCGGCGCATGGGACCCCGACACGCGGCTGGATGGGGCGGCGGTCGCCGGCGCGATCGTCGAGCTAATCGCTGCGCTCGGCGGCCCGGTCGTCCTCGTGGTCCACTCCATGTCCGCCGCTTTCGGCTATCGGGTCGCTTTCCACCATCGGGATTCACTGATCGCCCTAGTCGCGCTGGCACCCGCTCCCCCGGGGACATCCAGCCCGAGCCCGCCGTGCTGGAAGAGGACGCCGATCACATCGTCGTCCAGGGACGCCCGCTCACCTGGAGGCTTCCCCGTCGCGGCTGGTGGCATCCCGGACCAGAGTTCATCGAGGCGAAGCTGGTCGGTGCAAGCGAGCAGTTCCCACCCGGTCACCTGGACGAGCTCCGTTCGCAGCTGGTGCCAATCCCAGCCGGGCTCCTCCTCGAGCGGCAGAACGTCCGCGGTGCGCAGGTCCATATCGGCGACAGGGAGTTGGACGGCCTACCGACCCTCGTGATGGTCGGTACCCACGACACCGATCATCCGATCGAGTCGGACCGCGCGACTGCTGACTGGCTCGCCGAGCGAGGCGGCGATGTCAGGTTCGTCGCGTTGACGGCAGCGAACGTGGCTGGCAACGGCCACATGCTGATGCAGGAGTCGAACAGCGATGCGGTACTCACCCTGGTGACGGAGTGGCTCGGTCCAAATGTGCGCCTGCGGCGGTGAGGATGGTGCAGTTGATCGCGACCCGGGCTCCGGACATCTGTGATGGCCCGACTACAGCAGGAGCCGTTGCTCAGCAAGTTCCTGCAGCAGGAATCGCCAGAGATGCCCGTCGTTGAATGCGTCACCCAGGTCGGGCAGGTCGGCGAGATCGTCGTCATCGATCGGCATAGGCTCGGCCCCTGCCTGCAGAACGGCGAGGTGCACGCGAGCCAGGCTGTCGACATTGATCGCGCGGATGACGGCCTGCGGGACGCTCTCGCCGACGGCCGTGAGGCCGTGACCGCGCAGGATGCCGACCGGCCGCGTGCCGAAATCGTCCGCCATGGCCGTCGCGCGTGCGTGGTTGCGGATCAGCGCAGACGAGGGGTGCGCGGGGATGCCGCCGCGCGCCATCCGCATAGCGGGGATGTTGAAGGCACCGACAATCGGTAGCAACGTCCGTCCGGTCAGCGAGAACGCGACGACAGCCGGCGGATGCGCGTGGACGACGGATCGAGCCGCAGGATTGCGGCGCAGCAGCTCAAGATGCAGAGACAGCTCGTTCGGCGCCCGGTACCCGCCGGCGAGCTCGAACGATCCCTCAAGGGGCACGGCGAGGATGTCGTCGGCGGTGGTGAACCGCAGCCCCCGCTCCTGCGGTCCGCGGGCTCGGATGAGGACGGTGTCGTCGTCGACCCGCAGGCTGACGTGCCCGAGGATGTCGTCCACGAGCCCCCGGACCGCGAGCACGCGGCAAGCATTGGCGACGAGCATGCGTTCGTCGACGTAGTCGTTCATCATCCACTTCTCCTTCGAGGCGTGATCTCCGATTGCGAATTCCTGGAAAATCTAGCAGAATCAGATTCTGTCTTAAAGAAAACCGGTCTCGACCGACATCATCTTCAAGGCGCGGAATAGGACTCTGACATCAGGAAGCAGCGACCCAATGGCGAGCAAGACGACGATCTTCGAGGACGTGCGGCGCGGCATGATCCCGGCGCACATCTATAACGACGAGGAGATCTTCGAGCAGGAGAAGAGCAAGCTCTTCAGCCGCGCGTGGATTTTCGTCGGACATGAATCCGAGATCCCTCAGCCCGGTGACTACGTGGTGCGGCATGTGCTCGACGACTCGTTTATCGTCGTGCGCGATGAGAGTGGTGAGATTCGGGCGCACTTCAACATGTGCCTGCACCGCGGGATGCAGGTGTGCCGCGCCGAGGTCGGCAACGCCTCCCACTTCCGTTGCCCCTACCACGGGTGGTCATACCGCAACGACGGCCGGATTATGGGCCTCCCGTTCCACGAGGAGGCCTACGGGGGTGAGGCAGGGTTCAACAAGAAGGGTGCACGACTGCTCCCGGCGCCGAACCTGGACACATACAACGGTCTGATCTTCATCAGCATGGACCCGAACGCGCCGACCCTGCGGGAATACATCGGCGACTTCGCGTTCTACCTCGACTACTACACCGGGCAGAGCGCCAAGGGCATCGAGCTGCGTGGCCCGCAGCGGTGGCGCGTCAACGCGAACTGGAAGATCGGCGCCGAGAACTTCGCCGGCGACATGTATCACACGCCCCAGACCCACACCTCGGTCGTCGAGATCGGGTTGTTCCGTGAGCCGAAGGCGGAGAAGCGCAAGGACGGCAACACGTACTGGGCCGGCAACGGCGGCGGCACGACCTACAAGCTCCCGCCGGGCAGCCTCGAGGAGCGGCTGCGCTACGTCGGATATCCCGACGCGATGATCGAGCGGATGAAGGAGCAATGGTCGCCTGAGCAGCTCGATGTGATTGGCCGTGACGGGTTTATGATCTCAGCGGCATCGCTCTTCCCGAACATGAGTTTCGTGCACAACTGGCCGAAGGTGGAGGACGGGGACGACGTGCTGCCCTTCATCTCGATCCGTTCGTGGCAGCCCATTAGCGAGAACGAGACGGAGGTCTACTCCTGGTTCGCGGTCGATGCCGAGGCGCCGGAGGAGTTCAAGGAGCTCTCGTACAAGGCCTACCTTATGTGCTTCGGTAGCACGGGAATGTTCGAGCAGGACGATGTCGAGAACTGGGTCTCGCTGACCACGACTGCCAAGGGTTCGATGGCTCGACGGCTCCTGCTCAACAGTCGGATGGGGACTCTCAAAGACGACACTCCGGTCGTCGCTGCGCTGACGCCTGAACAGTTCGCCGGTCCAGGCGTCGCGCACGTTGGTTACGGCGAGTACAACCAGCGTCATCTGCTCGATCGCTGGGCCGACTACCTCGACACCGATGACGAAGTCGAGGTGCAGGTCGCGAGCATCGGTACAGGCATCACCAACAACGGGGAGGCACCCGCATGATGAACACCGAGACCGGTGTCCAGATATCCGAGCAATCGCCTCTCGGCGCCCACGCCACGCGCGCCGATCGAGTCGGGCGGTCCCTACTGTTCTCCGACGAACTGCATCTCGAGGCGCATCGTTGGTTGATTGAAGAGGCTTACACCCTCGACGAGCAACGGTACGAGCACTGGCTTGAGACGCTTACAGAGGATATTCACTACATCATGCCGGTGCGTCAGACGACGGCTCTCGGGTCTTCCTTCACGACGGCGAGGGGGATGTCGCACTGGGACGAGAATAAGTACTCGCTCAGCCGCCGGGTCGCGCGATTCCTGACTGAACACGCTTGGACGGAGGACCCTCCCTCACGCCTGCGTCACTACGTGACGAACGTGCGCGTGTTCCTGTCCTCGGTCGAGGACGAGCTCATCGTCGACTCCGCCGTCCTGCTGTTCCGCAGCCGGGGAGACGTCAACGAGCCGTCAATCATCTCCGCTCACCGCGAGGACGTATTGCGTCGCGTCGGTGACGACCTGCAGTTGGCACGTCGGGTGATCATGGTGGACGAGTCGGTGCTCCGCACCCAGAACCTGGCGATCTTCCTGTGAGCGGCCTCGACTGGGAGGGTGCCGACGTCGATCGTGATGCCGCGGCGGCTGCGGCGGCGGAGCGCGAGCGTCTTATTGCCCGCACCGTCGGAGAGCCGCTCGTCATCGCCAACGAGTTTTCGGAGATCGAAGTGCGCCGCGTGGAAACTCACAACGGCACGAGGCTACTGATCGACGCCCCGAAAACTGGCCAGTGGATCGCGATCGACCCCATGGAACTCGAGGCCCTGACCTGGCAGACCACGCAGACGTTCTCCGAGATGATCGCGCGGCCTGACCAGCCGATGTTTCCCGAAATGCGACCGCAGTAGAAAAGGAGAGACCGATGGCACGGATCATCGCCGACCGCAGCGCCTGCCAGGGCTACGCCAATTGCGTTGTCGCCGCGGGCGACTACTTCGACCTAGATGACGACGCCCTAGTGATCGTTCTGCGCGAGGACCTGCCCGACAGTGACCGCAAGCGAGTAGAGGAGGCGGCGCGCAGCTGCCCCGTCTCCGCCTTGGTTGTGGAGGACTGACGTGTCGCGGGTCGTCATCGTCGGCGCCTCTGTTGGTGGGCTCAAGACCGCCCAAGCCCTTCGAAGCGAGGGATTCGAGGGCGAGATCGTCCTGATTGACCAGGAACGCCATCCCACCTACGACAAACCTCCGCTCTCGAAGAAGTACCTCACCGGTGAGACGGCGCGACACGAGATCGAGCTTCTCTCCGAGCACGAGACGCGGGGGATCGGAGCCATCTCAATCTTCGGCACGCCCGCGGCATCCCTCAACCTCGAAGGCCAGGTTGTGACGCTCGAGGACGGTACAGCCGTCTCATACGACACACTCGTGATCGCCACCGGGTCACGCGCCCGTCGCTCTCCGTGGGGTGAAGGTGAGCATATTCACTTGCTGCGTACCAGCGGCGATGCCGAGCGCTTGCGGGATGAGCTGGCCACAGCGCGGCACCTTGTGGTCATCGGCGCAGGCTTCATCGGGGGGAGGCTGCCGCAACGGCGATCACGGCGGGCGTACGGGTCAGCATGGTTGACCCGTTCCCGGCGCCGATGTCGCGGGTGCTCAATGCCGAAGTCGGCCAGATCTTCAGCCGCAAGTATGCCCAGGAGGGCGTCGAGGAGTACTTCGGAAGGACAGTCGAAGGCGTCGAACAGACGGCAGACGGGGTGCGCGTGGTGCTCGATGGCGGCGAGATCATCGAGGCCGATGCAGCTCTCGTCGGTATCGGAGCTGTGGTCAACACAGAGTGGCTCGAGGGTTCCGGCATCGAACTCGACAACGGGGTGACCTGCGACTCTGGGCTGCGGGCCATCGGGCATCCTGAGATCTTTGCCGTCGGCGATATCGCACGTTGGGCGAGTGCGTCGCGCAACGTCTCGCTGCGCCTCGAACATTGGACCAATGCCGTTGATCAGGCTCGCGTCGTCGCACACAACATCGTCCACCCTGATGATTGCGAGGACTACGACACGACCGAGTATGTCTGGAGCGACCAGTACGACTGGAAGATCCAGATCGTCGGGCATACCGGATCTGATCACTGGACGATGGTGGGCGACCCTGCGCAGGACCGCTTCGCCGTCGTGTACGGCGAGAGCCAAGGGCAGGCCGAAGGTGCCGTCATCGTGAACTGGCCGCGTGCCCTCGTCGACGCCCGCCGCTCGGTCGCCTCGCGAGCGAAGGCGGACGAGCTGATACATCGGCTGCGCGCCCTCCTCGAGCCCTCGAGCACGGCTCCGGCGAAGGCGGCCGCCCGATGAGAGCTGACGACACCACCCTCCCCCTCCTGCACGGTCACCGCATCCCGCGAATCGGGGTGGGCACGTGGCCACTCACGGGAGACGAGTGCGCAACGATGGTCGAGAAGGCGGTCGGCTACGGTTACCGCCTGTTCGATACGGCGTACAAGTACGCGAATGAGGAGGCCGTCGGTGCCGGTCTGCGTGCATCGGGCATCCCTCGTGACGAGGTCTTCATCACGAGCAAGTTCAACAAGGAGGACCACAGCGTCGAGGGAGTGCAGCGCGCGTACGACCGATCGCTGAAGACCCTTCGCGTCGACTACCTCGATCTGTTCCTGATCCATTGGCCGGTTCCGGCCCTCGACCGATACGTCGAAGCGTGGAAGGGTCTGGTGAGACTGCTCGAAGAGGGACGAGTGAAGGCGATCGGCGTCTCCAACTTCAAGTCTCACCACCTTCAGCGCGTCGTCGACGCGACCGGTGTCGTCCCCGACGTCGATCAGATCCAGCTCAGCGTCGACATCGCCCGTGTCGAACAGCGCAGCTTCCAGCGCGCTCACGGCATCCTGACCGAGGCGTGGAGCCCGCTCGGACGCGGAGGAGCCCTGCTGTCCGATCCCGCGGTGACCGCGATCGCGTCGAAGTATGACAAGTCGCCCGCACAGGTCCTACTGCGCTGGCACATCGAGGAAGGGATCGTTCCCGTCCCGCGCGCCGGCGATGAGAAGCATCTCGCGCAGAACATCGACGTCTTCGATTTCACGCTCAGCTCGGAGGATATGGCGACGCTGAGTGGGCTGGATCAAGGCGAAGAAGCCGCCCGCGACCCGGACGATCCGGCCAACGGGCACTGAGGCCCACGGCGGCGGGTCGGTCGCTCCCGCAGCCACGCTCATCAGCGGCGTGTTCGCGTGCGCAGCGCATCCATGGGCGCTACGACGACCCGGGCCGGTTCACCCCAACAGTTCGGCGAGGCGGATCGCGGCGTCCTGCAGTGACCGCGCTAGGGACTTGACCTTGCCCGGCGGTAACCGCTGCACGGGCGCGGAGGCGTTGATCGCCAGTCGCAGTCCCGACGAGACGTGGACCGGGACCGCGACGCTCGCCACGCCGTCCTCGCTTTCCTGCCGATTCACGGCATAACCGTCCAGTCGTGTCCGAACCAGTTCGGCGACGAGTTCGTCTCGGGAACGTATGGAGTTCGGTGTGACGATCTCGAGCTGCTCGTCCGGGTACAGCCGGAAGAGCTGCTCGTCGCTCAGCTCGGCAAGCAGCGCCTTGCCGGTCGAGGTGCAATGCGCCGGCAGGGTCTTGCCCAGTCTCGAAACCACGCGCACGGCCACATCGGGCTCGGCAACGGCGAGGAATCGGACATGGTTGCCCTCGAGCGTGCCCAGGTGGCAGGTCTCACCGAGGGCGGCGCTGAGGTCCTCGAGGATCGGCTGCGCCAGTCTCGGGACATCCATCCTGCGCAGCACCGAGAAGGCCACCGTCGTCAGCGCCGGGCCAGGGCCGTAAGCCTTGGTCACCGGGTTCTGCCGCACGAAGCCGCGCCATGCCAGCATCGCGAGAAGTCGGTGCGCGGTCGAGGTCGCCACCCCGAGGAGGGCACCGGCGTCCGTGAGCCGCAGCTCGTGCTCCTCACCCAGCAGCAGGATCAGCTTCAGCGCGTTGTCGACCGACTCGATCGGATACTGGGGTGGATCGCCCGGCGACCCGAGCTGTCGATTCTGCACGGCAGAAAGCTTACTTGCAACGTGGGCGCGCTCCTCCTGCACCGCGCGCTCCGATGCCGACCCGACAGGCGGGAGGATCGTCTCCGCGGTGCCACTGCAGCCCGTGCCACCCCACGCCGCCCGCGTGGCTCCCTGTGACGGCCCCGACGGCCCAGGCGCTCTACGGTCGGAGCAGGACCTTCAGGCTGCTGGACGCGTCGCGGGACTGCTCGAAGGCGGCGGCGGCATCGTCGAAGGCGAACTCGTGGGTCGCCAGCGGCGACAGATCGATCCCCTGGGCGTCGGACGCCTGACGATCGACTCGAGGACGGCCTCGTACTCGCGATGAGCGATGGCGAACGACTGCGGGTGCCACAACTGATAGATGTGTAAGCAGCGTTCCGGGTAGGAGTCCACTACCCGCCCCAACGGGATGTCTGCACGCGCGACGCAGCAGCGGAGGAACGCGTGGTGCGCCACCAGCCAGGCGCCCATGTCACCGACTGCCAGCGCCGCATCCATTAGCGTCCCGTACTCGCGCGAAGCGCCGATCTCGGAGCGCAGCATCCGTCCACCGTCCGGCGCGCGCCTAAGGACTCCAGCTGAAGCCGGACACCGTAGAGCTGGTCGACCTCTTCTACGTCCGGGTGATACACCGTCGCTCGGCGATGGTATCGGCCTCGTTTGAGCCTTTCTTCCCGCAGCAAGCGAAACGCCTCGTGCAAATGACCTCCCCGTCGATCCAGGTCTTTCAACTTTCCATCCTGCGTGAGGCGGCAGTGGCGGTGACACTCCACTGCTCGGAAGAGCACTATTTCGCGCTATTGATCCGGACCCCGATGGTCGGAAGCTGTTCAGTGCCGCGTCATCGGCGCAATACGCTGGGAGACGGGGCTTCCTCTGCCCCGGGAGGACACCATGCAACCAGATAACCTCACGGTCACGGCTCGGGTGGCGCGCACAGCCGTCCCCGGGCGGCTGGACGATCTCACCGAGTGGGCGCATGGTTTCACCGGCCGGGCCCAGTCGTTCCCCGGCTACCGGGAGTCGAAGGTCCGAGTCTCGGAACGGCACCGGCGCCAGGTTGTCGTCGAGATCACGTTCGCTTCCCCCCATGACCTCATCCGGTGGGAGGACAGTAAGGAGCGGCAGGCGCACCTGCAACAGGCCGTGCCGCTCACGATCGGGCAGGCCCGTCCACTGACTCCGGACGCCCTCACCGGTGCAATCCCGACGGCCGGTCCCGCGCGCCCGCGGTGGTGGACGGCGATTTTAGTGTGGATCGCGCTGGTACCGCCTGCCATGTTCAACGCCTACTTCATCGCTCCGCTCCTGACCGGCCTGCCGCCGTACCTCCAGATCCTATGTACGACGCCACTGACCGTCGCGTGCGTCATCTGGGTGATGTTGCCTCTATTGCACGCGCTCGAGGAGAGCATCCGCCACTGGCTCGCGTGGCGGCGCGGGCGCTGAGCGTCTGCCCCATTAGGCGCTGTCGCGGCGGGCAAAGCCCTCTCCGCTCCCTCTTGTCAATCTTGCCTACCTTGGTGAGGGGCATGTCGTCGACGGCGATCAGCCGCTCGGGGTGCTTATGCTTAGCCACCCCGGCGGACTCCATGGCGGCGCGGATCCGTTCGAGCCCGAGCGGGCCGCCCTCCTTGAGACTCACGTAGACGCATACCCGCTCGCTGAACACGGGGTCGAGCATCGCGACGGCGGCCGCTAGATCGAAGCTGTCATAGCGGTAGACGAGGTCCTCCACCTCTTCGCACGAAATCTTCTCGCTGCCTCGGTTGATCATGTCGAGATGTAGCCATCCTCGGTGAAGGACCGCGCGTTCGTCTCAGGTGCGCGGTAGCATCCGCGCGGGGTGTAGCGGATCGGTTTCCTGCTCGAGCATAGATCGACGGCTCATCAGATGCCTCCAGAGTTCTTTTCGTCGGTTATGTCGGTGTGGTGATCAGCGGCGGCGCTGGCGCTTGCCGCCCCAGAACGCGCGGACTGCCATGGTGATCGCTTCGTCTTTGGTGAGGCGATCACCACGGGCCGCGGCTTCGTCGCGTGCCTGGTTGATGTACTCGAAGACGTCCGGAGGTAGTCGGAAGGTCGCGGGGTGTTTTTCGATGCGCTGGACATTGTACGGGCCGCGCTTCTTGCCGGTGCGGGGCGACGTGTCACACCCCAATCAGGGCGGCTTCGACGTCGTCATCGGCAACCCACCCTACGTCAACCGGCGCGAGCTCAGCTACCGCATCACCGGCTTCGAGACAGACAACGTCGACGACATCTACGCCTCCTGCTGCGAGCGCTCGGCGCAGATCACGCGCCCGGATGGCCGGCTCAGCCTGATCGTTCCCATCCGCAGCCAGTTCGCCGATCGCGACGAGTCACTGCGGAAGTTCTACGAGCGGCGGTTCGATGCGATCTGGGTGAGCACCTTCCAGGAACGCCCGGCTGCCCTGTTCCAGGTGAAGGTGCGCAGCACGATCATCACCGCCGCCGGGTATGGCAGCGTCTCCGAGCTGCACACGACGCTCACCCACAGCTGGATCGAGGCGTTCCGTCCGCATCTGATGGCGACACTGCGGTATTCGCTTCGGCCCGCCGGCTCGCGGACCCCGAACTGGATGCGCGCCAGCAGCGACGCGATGTTCGAGCTGATCGACACGCTGCTTGCGAAGGGCACGATCTCCTCGACGCCGCTTGTCCGTGTGAGCGACTACTCCGTCGGTTTCAAGAAGACCGCCACGTACTTCCTGAGCACGTACACGGTGCCGCCGGTCACCTACGACAAGACCACGCACGCCACGGTGCCCCTCAACGAGGGGAAGCTGTTCGTTCAGAACCGGAAGGACCAGCTCGCGGCCAGCGCGATCGCGGCGTCGCGGCTGGCGTTCCTGTGGTGGACGTTCACGGGCGACTGCTTCAACGTCACCAAGGGCACGATGTCGCAGATCCCATTCTCCCCGCACGCTTACGGGCAGGACACGTTCGATGCTCTGGTGGAGCTCGGCGAGAGGATCGAGGAGGCGCTGCCGGCCGTGCGCTCCTGGGATCTCAACTCCGGGAAGTACGTGGGCGGGTACGCGATCCCCGAACTGCGTCATCTCACCGGTCAGGCCGACGAGATCATGCTGGAGGCGATCGGCCGCATCGATCTGCTGCCGGAGATCCAGTACGCCCACGCCCGGATGTACAAGAGCACCGGGATTTCCGCGACGACACTGCGAAAGTTGCCGTTCGAGGTCGAGGTGTGACGCGCGACATCCGCACGGGTCCTTTGCCCTCGAGCGACTGCGATCGTTCGTCCGGGTCAGGATCCTCTGAGTGATGGATATGACAGGTAGGCGCTACCGGATGAGTTGACCCATCTCCCAGTCGCCGAGAGGGATCGTCCGACAAGTTCTGTCAGCGGTCCAAGCGGGACGGTGGCGGTCAGGTTGATCATCGCCGCACAGCATAGAACGCGTTCTCGAACTCGATGGGCGGGACGACACACCGACAGCGGTGGGGTGCCTACCCTTCTCAGGCGGAGTCACGGAGCGAGGTGACAAGCTCCGCGGGGAGGGCAAAGACCTTCTCGAGCAACGGGAGAAGGTCCCGGACTGCCTCGAGGTGCTGCTCTTCGGTCAGATCGTCGATCGCCGGAGGCTCGTCGCCAGTCCAGCCGATCGCTTCCGCCACGATCGTCAGGGACCAGGAGTCCCACCTGAGCCGCCCCTCGGATCGCAGCTGCTCCCGGAACTGACCGAGCACGCCCACGGGCTGAAACGCATTGCGATCGCGCGCGAGCTCGTCGCGAACGTACAACATCGCCGTTTCGAAACCGAGCAGGAACGTGTGCACTCGCTCGAACGTGACGGGCTGCCCGATATACATTCCGGATCGCTTCACGAATGCCTCGGCGATCGAGTAGACCGGCAACTCGGCCGGCCCGTTAGTTTCACTCATCTCGACTTCCCTGCCAGCAGCTCAGGAGACGGTCATTACCCGCGGCGCCGTTTGCGGCCCCAGTAGGCGCGAAGCGCAACGGTGACGATCTCGTCCTTGGTGAGGCGGTCGCCGCGGCTGGCTGCATCCTGCTTGGCCCAGTCCATCAGTTCAAGCGCGTCGTCGGGGAGACGGATCGAGACGGGCTTCTTCTGGACGTAGACGACGTTGTAGGGCCCCCGCTTCTTCTTCGCCGGCGGTGGCGTCTCCGCCTCGGCCGACTCAGGAGGCGTCGCGCTCGCCGCTGCCGGCTTCTGGCTTGCGCGAGGTGCGCGTGCGGGTGCTTCGGACGTCGCTGCCTGGTCGACGTCGCTGGTGACTTCCTCAGCGGGGGCGCGGCCTTGCGTGCGCGGGGCTTCGCTGCAGCTGTGGGCTTCTTCGGGGCGGCCATGGTCACTGACCACCTCCTCGGTTTCCACGGCGGCGAGCGCGGCGCTCCTCGATGCGCCGCTTCTCTTCCATGCTGATGAGCTCCGCCGGCGACAGCGAGCGGGGGCGGCGAGTGCGGCCGCGCTCGGCCTGCCTCTGGTACTCGGTCGTCTTGGCCGTGCTGACGACGTTGAGGGTGACGCCGGTGATGGTGTCGCGGCTGGTGTCGAGGTTCACGTATCGGTTCTTCGACTCTTCGCGGAACCAGCCGAGGGCGTCGCCGCCGTTCTCGTGGATGCGCTTGAGCATCGTCGAGGCGTTGTACGAGTTGACCTCCATCACGCGGCCGTTGGAGAAGGTCAGGTGGGCGGTGATCTGCTTCTGCTTGTCGTGGGACTGGCCCTTGGCGGCGTTGCGGACCTGCTTGATCAGTTCGGCGTTCGCCTGCTCGCGGCCCTTCGCGGTGCGGCCCTTGGGGATGCGCATCTCGATGTACCGGTCGCCCCCGGTGGCGTATGCCACGTCGACGCGCAGCCGACCACCCTGGCGACCCTCAACGTAGGTGCCGCTGAGGTCTTCGGGGATGACGGGCTTGGCGCCGGCCTTGCCTCGCACGGGGGCGATCGAGCCGTCCTTGCGCCGGCGCCGCGGCGGGACGTGGGTGAGGCGTCCGGTGTCAGCGAGCTCCTGGAGCGCCTGGCGGTAGAGGGCGCCGCTGGTTTCGCCGTTGAGGATCTTGCGGACCATTCGAGGCGAGCGGTGCAGCTCCTCGGCGATCTCGGCCGTGCTGATGCCCTTGCGCCGCAGATCGCGGATGAGGTCTTGGGCGGTGCGCTGCTGGTCAGCCATCAGCCCTTCTCCTCTGCCTGCTCGAGCGCCTTGGCGATGCCGGCCCGCTCGGCACGTGCTTTCAGCGCGTCACGCTGCCGCAGCGTCTCCGGCGTGATGAAGGATCCGTTGAGGTAGCCCTGCAGGCGCAGGCGCCCGGTCTTGCCGTCGTCGCCGCCGCCGATGAACCGGTCCGGCAGGGACCACGCCGGCAGCTTGGTCGTGTAGATCGCATCACCCTGGATGCCGATGAGCGTCGAGGGGTCGACCGTGAGAGCACCGGAGGTGTAGCCGCCGAGGGAGCTGGGGCCGTGGAGGACGCGAGCGCGTGCGCGACCCCAGACCTGGGCGGCGAGCTCCGGGTGGTAGAAGCTTCGGGTGCGGTCGTTCGGGCGCGACGGGATGCGATAGATCCAGAGGTTGCCCTGTCGCAGCATCTTGGCCCTGTACTCGGGCGGGACGTCATCGGGCGACGCGGCGACGCGGGTCTCGTCGCGGCCCGCGGCGGCGAATGCACCGATCGAGTGCAGCATGATGTTCCGCAGCGCGGCGAGCACAGCGCGGCGCAGGTCCGGGTGCATCTCGTCCTGCAGCTGGACTCGCTCGCGGGCGCGCGTCATGCGCTCGGTGAAGGTGTCTAGAGGCTTGGCCTTGCGGAACACCACGGCCTCGTGAGGGCGGATCTCCCACCCGTGCTTGAGGGCGACGTGGATCTCGCTGCCGTCGGCCCAGGTGTCGTGCACCGCTCCGGGCCGGTTCGGATAGAACCAGCCTTCGCGAACGTCCAGGTGCTTCACACCGAGCAGGCCAACGTGGTTCCAGCCCTGAGGGACGCGGAACCGCACGTGGAAGCGGGCGCGCGCGTAGGGGTCTTGCTCGAGCAGCTCGTACGCGGCGGCCTGGTTCAGCCGGATCGCGGGGCCGATACCGAGCTCGCGCCCGACGCCGGCGAACATGAACCGGCCGTCGACGTAGGCGAACTCGCTGATCTTCTTCGTCTTGGCCGGGTCGATCAGCGGGACGCAGTCCTCGTGCTTGGCGAACGACTCCCCCGCGACCAGGTGGTCGTAGTGGTGCAGGCCCGAGGTGAAGTGGATCTCCTGGGCGATGTCGTCTTCGACCGGCACGGGGTTGATGTTCTTCGGCAGCGACAGCGCCCACAGGTTCGTTCCGGTGGCGGCAGGGCTGTTGAACAGGCGCGCGTTCTCGTCGGCGTGGCGAATGATCGACGCGGTGACGTTCCAGGCCAGACGAGCCTGGGCAGGGGTCAGCGGCCCGTCGCCGAACCACTCCTCCGCGGTGCGGACTTCGATCTTGAAGCCGGTGACCGCGTGCTCGAACCGACCGGTGGGCGGGCCGTTGTTGACCCAGTGGGCTCCGGGCTTCCAGTTCGGGGTCTGGACGTACAGCCAGTGCCGCACGCCAGGCGCAGGCTCGGGGCGCTTCCCGGTCAGCATGATGCGGTTAGCGCCGTACGAGGCAGCCGTGTCGAGCAGGTCCGTCAGGTTGGGGTTCTTGCGGCGCTCGCCGATGACGGGGCGAACGGGCGTGCCGGCGTCGGTGACGCCTTGCCCGGTGGTCTGGTCGACCCAGATCGTGGGCACGTCCTTCGGCGTCCACGGCTTGGGTCGGTAGTTCAGCTCGTCCATCTCACCCCCTCATTCGTCAGGTTATATTAGTCAAGAGTACTTGAAAATTGCAATCAGATTTCGCAGTCGACGGGCGCTCCATGAAGGTCTGGCGGGGTCGCTAGGACGCGAGGCGGCCGCCGTAAGAGCGCCCGCGTCCGTGGTAGGACTTCTGCGCCTTCCGCAGCCCTTCCTCGGTCATCCCCAGCAGGAGGGCGATCTCTCGCTGGGTCAGCTCGGCCGCGCGCGCCTCGTCGACGACTTTGCCGCGGCGTTCGCGCAGCTCGTCCGCTTGCGCGAGCTGCTGGCCGATGCGACGGAGCTCCTCACGGATGGCGTCCGCGTCCTTGTTAGCCATGCGCCCCAGCATCCCCAACCAAGTTGGGTCTGGTTGCCGCGGCGCGCCGTAACCGCGAAAGTGGTTATATTCATCCAGCTGAGAGGAGCGCTGATGACCGGACGGCACCTCACCACGGCGGACGTCGCCGAGAAGCTCGGCGTGTCCGTCGTCGCGGTCTACAAGATGCGCTCCATCAGCAACAAGCTGCGCAGAGCCGGCCAGGAGGGTCCTCTGCTCCCCGAGCCGGTTGCCATAGAAGGCAACTCCCCGCTCTACGACGAGGCCGCGATCGACGCATTCGCGCAGGAGCGCGCGCGCAGGGCGCCCTCGCAGCGCGGCCGCCGGCCGCGACTGATGCCGGGACTGGCGCGCGATGCGGCTTTCGCGGAGCGGTTGCGGGCGGCGATCGCGGACGGGGCGGGGGCGCCCGAGGTTCCCACGCAGGCGGCTCTGATCGACCTGCTCGGCTTGAACGTCGTCACGTTCGGTGAGCGGATGCGAGGGCGCACCCGCTGGACCGACGCCGAGCTCGAGGTGATCAGGCGCACCCTCGGTGTCGACACGACGGATGCGAACGAGGTCGTAGACCGCGCTCGCGCGGCCAAGCGTCAGGCGCGCGCGGCGAGATCCCACGCGGGTTCGTAGCGGCTTCACGACATGCTCCCGCTCTCGTCGCTGGCTTGCTGGGCAGCGCAGGTTGAGAGCGTGTCCACGAGCGCACCGCGGTCGGCTTCGTCGACCGCGAGGTGCCAGGTGTCGACGATCTCCGTGTAGCGGGCGACGTAGGTGCACACGTAGTCGGCGTTCGATGGCAGCCACAGGGCTGGCCCGTGGTCGTTCTTGGCCGCATTCGTGTTGCCATCGACGGCGACGATGTTGTCGAACGAGTTGGCGAACTGAATGCGCTGCTGCTCGGTCCACGCCCACGCGCCCCCGGCGTGCGCCGCCGAAAGGCTGACGATGTGGTCGATCTGGACGCCGGAGCTTCCCGGGGCTCCAGGGGCGGCGATCCGGTCGTGCTCGAACTCAATGCGTGTGCCCGTGTACGGATCGGGGTCGAGCACGCCGGAGAGCACCGTGCAACCGTCACGGACGACGTCCTGCAGCTGGACGGCGAGGAGATCGTCTCGCTGATCGCAGCCGTTTCCCTCGATGTCGATCCAGCGCTCGCCGAACGTGGCGCGGCGATACTCGGGAATCTCCTCGGTGGGATCGATCAGCGGCAGCTCCTGCGCGACTGCGGCGAGCGCGGTGTAGTCGTAGGTCGGGTCCGGGGCGGGTGCCTGCGGGCGCGTCCATGTGTCGATCCAGGAGGTGATGCCCAGCTGGTGGGCGCCGAAGCCGAGCGCGAGAGCTGCGACCGCGGCGAGGGCTGTGCTGGCGCGGCGGGTGCGTCGGTTCATCTGCGCTCCTTTGCCTGTGCGGTGTCGGCTTGGTCGAGCAGCAGTATGGTTCGGGCGATCTGGGTGCGTGCCTCGTCGATGACCTCGAGGGTTTCGTCGTCGGCGTCGAGCTCTGAGAGTGCGTGGCTCTGGCGGCGGAGCTGGTCGCCGAGGTGGAACATGCCGGCACTGAGGAGGACCTCGGCGAGCGCGGCCGCGCGGGCGCCTTGGTGGTCGGCGCTGACGGCGAGGTCGTCGATGATCTCGATGAGGGTTGCGCGGGATCCCATCGTTGGGTCTTCTCCTGGAGTGAGCTCGCGGAGCGCTTCACGGTTGAGCAGCGTCTGGAAGAGCCTGTGCATCCGTTGGGTGAGGGGGCGGCCGTCGCGGCGGGTGCAGTTGAGCGCGAACTCGCGGAAGCTCCATCGGACGGTGACGGGTGTGCCGGTCTGGATGGTCATGGCTTCCTGGAGGCGCACGGCGATGTCGGTCATCAGTGCTCCTCGGTTCGGCCCAGGTGGGGGATCTGCTTGAGGTGGGCGCCGCGGCCGTTGCCGAGCTGGGGGAGATCGCGCAGCTGGGCAGGTGCAGTCTCGCGTTCGGCCCGTGGCCTGCTGCCGCGTGGGGTGTGGGCTGCCGCGTTGGCCGGGTGTGCCGGGCGCCTCGCTGAGTCAGCGGGAGGGGGTTGAAGCGCAGCGACAGGGCCCAGCGATGGCCGCCGAGCGCGCGGACGACCCGCAGCCACTCTCCCTCTTTGGTGGAGTCGATGGTGAAGGTGTTCGGCTGGTCAGACATCTGCGGCTTCTTTCGGTGCGAAGGGGCTGTTCTTGGCGTCGCGGAGCATCTGCCGGGTGATCGGCTCGGTCTCCTCGAGCGAGGCGAGCGAGAAGTAGTGGCGGCGGGCGCGGGCCGCTTCGGTGCAGGTGAGCAGCTGGCGGTTGCCGTGGTTCGGGCATCCTCCCTTGCTGCGGCATCCGGCCAGGTAGCCGGCGGTGGTGCCGTGCAGGGCGGCTTCGAGGATGTCGAGCGTCTTGCTCATCAGGCGGCCTGCCGGAGTCCGAGGTCGTCACGGTCGCGGTCGATGGTGCGGACGTCGACGCCGAGCAGGTCGCTGAGCTGGGTGAGGCTGAGTCCGCGTTCGGTCCCGCGTCGGGTGGCTTCGAGGCGCTCGTCTCGGGTGAGGCGGACGTTCTGGCCGGCGAGAGCGAGCTCGATCGCGATCTCGTCGAGCAGGGGTTCCTGCCCGGCTGTGGGCGGTGCCGGGTCGGTGTCGATGTCGTCCCAGGCCAGCGGCGGCAGCCAGCCGTGCCGGCGTGCGACCGTGAGTGCGTAGGAGCGGCCGACCCGCTGCGCTCGGGTGTGGGTGGGGGCTGCTGGTCCCAGAGCTCGTCGTAGAGCGCGGCGATGTCGTCGTGGACACGGATGTCCACGTAGGCGCCTTCGAGTGCCTTGTTGACCTTCCAGCGCGGGTAGCCGAGTCGGCGTGCGATCTCGTGGTGGTTCCATCCGATCGCGGCCAGAGCCTGGAGGCGCCGGCGGGTGCCGCGGCCGTTGACTCGGCCCTGCGCGGCGAGAGTGCTGCTGTCGGGGGTGACTGCGAGGAGTTTGCGGGCGGTGGCGCCGGTGACGAACCGTGCCGTCTCGCTGTTGAGCAGGCGACGGACCGTGGCGCCGCCGACGCCGGCGCTGATGGCGATCCGTTCGGGGATCATCCCGGTGTCGACCAGTGCCTGCAGGTGCTGCCGGATCGGCTCGATGGGTTGGTGCGCGTCCTGGTATCGCCCGTAGGCCAGGAGACGGTAGCGGTCGCGGCGGCGGCGCGCGTTGCCGTCCATGCAGGCGCGGCACCCGCAGAGGTGGACGACGTAGCAGGTGGAGGTCAGCCCGTGCTTGTGGTCCGGCGGGCAGGTGTGGGTCCGCATCTTCTCCTCCTCACAGATGGTTATATTCCCGAATATAACCCGTTCCCGAGGGTTTGGAACCCCCTCACTGCTAAGGGGTGGCCCCAGAGGCTCGAAGTCGACAATCTGAACGAGCTACAACGTTTGTTGCGGTTTCTCGCTACACTGTGCGCATGGCAGGATCAACTTTCGCTCGTCTGGGCGAGCTCGCGTCACAGCGTTGGGGCCTGGTGACCACCGCCCAGGCGCTCGAGGCTGGCGTGGCGCGCCCGACCCTGACGCGCCTCGCCAACAGCGGCGCGCTCATCCGCGTCGCGCGCGGCGTCTACCGCCTCGCCGGCGCGCCAGAGCACGAGCAGGAGGCGATCCTCGCGACCTGGCTCGCCCTCGGCGGCGCCGACCGTCCCCGCACAGACACCGGCGTCCCGCCCGTCGTCGCCGCAGGCCAGACGGCCGCGCAGCTGCATGGCATCGGCGACTGGTTCCCCGGGCCACTCGAGTTCGTCGTTCCCACCCGCCGCGGTACCCGCCTGGACGGGGTGCGGCTCCGCACCCGCGAGCTCGCGCCCACCGAGGTGGTCTCCGTCGACGGGATGCCGACCATGAGCGTCGAGCGCACGATCGCCGACCTGATCGAGCAGTGGGTCGACCGCTCCCTCGTCGCCGATGCGCTCGCCGACGCCGCGGACGCGGGAAAGCTGCTCTCCCCCGCCCGCCTGACCGAGTATCTGGAGCCGCTGGCCAAGCCCAACAAGTACCCCTCGGGTGCCGCGCTCGCGGCTGATCTGCTCGCTCTTGCGGGCGTCGACGCGGTGGTGCCGGCCGATGCCTGAGCCCGACGGCTACAAAGACTGGACGGGGCTTGCGCAGGCGATCAAGGCGGCCGCGACGAAGGCAGCCGGTGACGGCGCGAGCGCGCTGGATGTGAATGCGCAGATCGTGCAGGCACAGCACGATCGTTTCCTCAGCCGGGTCTTTGCGGAGGGGGAAGAGTCCGAGTGGCTGCTCAAGGGCGGCACGGCGATGCTCGCCCGGGTGCCGAAGTCACGGTCGACGAAAGACCTGGATCTGGCCTCGACCGGCGCCGCCGATCTGGATGCCGCGCAGCAGGCGCTCGAGCAGGCAGCCGCGCGTGATCTCGGCGACCATGTGCGGTTCCAGCTCACCCGTGCCCGTGCGACCGGGCGAGGAGAGAACCAGCCGGGTGTCGCGACCCGGCGCCTGGTGTTCACATGTCTGGACGCGAACACCGGCCGGAGGATCTCCGACATCCCCATCGACGTGGTCGTCGGCCCTCCCCGGTCGGCCGCGTCGAGACGATCGAGCCGTCGACGCGGCTGCAGCTGGGGCGGCCGGTCCCGTCGCACCCCTACCGGCTGTTCCCGATCTCCGATCAGGTCGCGGAGAAGGTCACTGCGACGATGAGCACCTACAACGGCCGCCCCAGCAGCCGCGCGAAAGACCTGGTGGACATCGTCACCATTGCACGCACGCAGCGCGTCGACCTGCGCGAGCTGCAGATGGCCATCGACGCGAAGCGTGCACTGTCAAAGCTCGACTCGTTCACTACGTTCACGGTCCCGGACGGTTGGGACGGTCCCTACCGGGTGCTCGCGGCCGGCACGCCCTCAGCCGGCGGGATCACCGATCTGGGTGAGGCCGTGGCTCTCGCGCGTCAGCTGATCGATCCCGCGCTCGCCGACGCGCCCGTGCAACCGGGGACGGTCTGGGTCCCTGGCTCAGGCTGGACACAGAACCCTCCGCCGCCGGAGCCGGGCGGCAGCGGATCCCCTTCGGGGGAGGTCCACGTGCGCGCGCACGTGCGCTCCGGTTATCCCGTCACGGAGCACTGGCGCGCAGCGCGCGGCTCAGCCCAGGAGTGACCGCGTCAGTGCGCCGCGTCGTACGCCTCGAGGATGGACGCGGGAACCCTGCCGCGATCGCTGACCTGGTGTCCGTTCTGACTGGCCCATTCACGCACCGTGTTGAGATCGGCCCGTCCGCCCCGCGACGTCCTCGCCGGACGCCGGGTGGCTGCGCCGATGCGGCGCGCGCTCTTGGCCCAGGCCTCGAACTCGAGATCGATCTCGAGTTGCTTTCCGTCGATCGCGAAGGTCGCGGGATCGAGCCGCTCGCCAGGTCGCGCACACCACCGCGAAGGGCGGCGTCATCGCGATGACGAAGTCGCTCGCTGCGGAGGGCGCCCGCTACGGCGTCCGCGCGAACTCGATCTCGCCTGGCTTCGTCAGCACCCCGGCGACGGACAAGGCGGTGGATGCGGAGGGCAAGGCCTGGCAGGTCGGCAACGCGCTCATTCAACGCCCCGGCACGGGCGAGGACATCGCGTACATGCCGCTCTACCTGGCCTCCGACGAGTCCTCTTGGGTGACCGGACAGAACTACAGCGTCGACGGCGGCGCGACCGCCGGGTGGCGGAACGACAGCGAGACGGACCGACTGGCCGCGAAGAACGGCTGACACGCGGGTCGCGGCGCGACCGGTGACGGACGTGAGGCACGGTGTCAGCTGACACCGTGCCTCCCGTCCGTCGTGGCCACCTCGTCTAAATCGCGAGGTACCCGCCGTCGACGGCGAACTGCGCGCCGGTCGCGAAGGCGGCCGCGTCGGAACCGAGCCACGCGACCATCTCGGCGATGTCGTGCGGCGTGCCGAGTCGGCCGATCGGGTGCTTCGTCAGCAGCGCGTCCTTGAAGCCGGGGTAGGTCTCCTCCAGCGCGTCTATCATTGGCGTCTGGATCACCCCGGGCAGCACTGCGTTCACGCGGATGCCTTTGTCGGAGTACTCCACCGCGGCGGCTCGGGTGAGGCCGATGACGCCGTGCTTCGACGTGACGTAGGCGGACTGGTGGGCGATGGCGACCTGCCCGAGGGACGAGGCGGTGTTGATGATGGATCCGCCGCCCTGCGCCAGCATCTGCGGGATCTCGGCCTGCACGCCGGTTCAATATTCCGCACAGAGGAAGTTGGCCCCACGGCGTTACTGCAGTCAATCGTTCTGTTGCGCAAGCCCCGCAGGTAAGCACGTGCGTCGTCGAGGCTGACGACATCGCCGTACTTCGCGTCGATGTCAAAGAGGCTGGCCAGGTGCGGAAGGGCTGCCCGGTCGCCGACTGCCTCTTCGACGACGATGGTGTGGAAGCCGTAGGAGCAGGCGTCAACCGCCGAGGCGCGCACGCACCCACTGGTGGTGCAGCCGACGATGATGATGGTGTCGACACCCCGTGAGATCAAGCGTGCGGCGAGATCAGTTCCGAAGAAGCAGGATGCGTACTTCTTCACCAGGGTCATCTCGTGGGGCAGCTGGCCCAGCCTGCTGTCGACCTCCACCCATTCGCTGCCCTCCACCAACAGGTGGTTGGACGGGATCTTCTTGATCCAGAGCCCCGCCTCCTGCAATTCGGTGTCGTACGCGACCGTCGAGAAGAAGATGGGGATCTCGAGTTCACGGGCGGGGACGAGTAAGGCATTGGTGGCGGCCAGCTGTGACTCCAGTTCGCCTGACAGGGGCGAACGGCTGTCCGTGAATCCGGTGATCAAGTCGACGATCAGCAGCGCCGGCTTCTCGCCGTAGCCGATCCGGCCGCCCAATCCCTTGGCCTTGAACTCGTCGCGCAGCCGTGCGTACTCATCGATCAGCTCCGTATTCGTCACGAATCGGCTCTCCTGTTCCCCGTCGACTGATAGTGCGCCGCGATGGCATCGCTCGTCGTCACCCAGACACCATCGTGAGACGTGATGTGCTCGAGGGCCCGATCAAGGTAGCGGTGGCGGAACGGCTGGCCGACGATGAACGGGTGCAACGGCAGCGACATGACGCGACCCGAGTGCTCGGAGTCTGAATAGAGCTGATCGAACTGGTCGATCACCGCTTCCAGGAACTGCGGGCCGGTATAGCTCTTACTCACGAACATCGTCACATCGTTGAGTTCTATCGTGTAGGGAACGCTGAACATCCCGTCGACGTTCAGCGGATACGGCTGATCGTCGTTCGTCCAGTCCAGGACGTAGTCATACCCCAGCTCCCGAAGGATCCGCGGCGTCTCGAACGTCTCTGTGAGCGCCGGGCCAAGCCAGCCCCGCGGCCGTACTCCGGTGGCGGAGGCGATTGTATCCGTCACGTCTTGAAGGTAGGCGCGCTCCGTGTCAGCACCCATTCCAGCTTGGAAGGTGGAATTGTCGCGGCCATGCGCGAGCCACGCCCAGCCGCGTTGCCGGCCTGCCTCGAGAATCTGGGGGTAGTGCCGACAAACGTCGGAGTTGAGAAGCACACTTGCGGGCACTCCATGTCGGTCGAGGCTCTCGATCATCCGCCACAGGCCTACCCGCGGACCGTAATCGCGCCAGCCGTAATTGAGTGGATCCGGCTGCAGCATCGCGGTACCGCCGAAGATGCTCGTGGAGGGCTTGTCGATCTGATAGTGCTCGATGTTCAGCCCGACATAGAACGCCACTCGGGCCCCATTCGGCCACGAAATCGTCGGTCGCTCCGTGATCGGGCTGTAATCGAAGCGGAAAGTGTCAAGGCGGGTGAGACAGATTCCGTCAGGCGGTCTGTATGAGGGCCTCCTGTGAGGGCTGGTTGATCCAGGCGGCCTCGGGCAGCTTGGGCGCCTGGGGTCGGCGGTGGCCGAAGCGCTCGGGACGGGCGGCGTAGGCCGCGTCCAGGGTGGCCTGGCGCTGGGCGCGGACCTGCCCGGCGGTGCCGAAGTGGACGCTGGCGGGGGTGTGCAGCCCGATCCCGCAGTGGCGGTGCTCGTGGTTGTAGTAGGCGAAGAACTGCTCGGCGAACGCGCCGGCGTCGGCCAGGGACCCGAAGCGCTCGGGGAAGACCGGGGCGTACTTCAGCGTCTTGAACGCCGCCTCGCTGTAAGGGTTGTCGTTCGACACGTGCGGGCGGGAGTGCGACCTGGCCACCCCGAGGTCGACGAGCAGCTGAGCGACCGGTTTGGAGGTCATCGAGGTCCCGCGGTCGGCGTGGATCGCCTCCGGCACGCCATGGATGCCCATGGCGTGCTCGAGCAGGTTCTTGGCGATCTCGGCGTCCTCGCGGGCCGCGATGGTCCAGCCCACGACGAACCTGGAGAAGATGTCGAGCACGACGTACAGGTCGTAGTACACGCCCCGCTCCGGCCCCTTGAGCTTTGTGATGTCCCAACTCCACACCTGCCCCGGCGCCGTCGCGACGAGCTCGGGCCGGGTCCGGGGCGGGTGGCTCGCCTGCCGGCGCCGTTCCCCGGCCATGTCGTGCTCGCGCAGGATCCGGTGCATCGTGGACATCGAGCACAGGTAGGTGCCCTCGTCCAGCAGCGTGGCCCAGACCTGGGCGACCGACTTGTCCGCGAACCGCTGGCTGGTCAACACGGCCAGCACGTGGGCCCGCTCGGCGGCGGACAGCTTGTTCGCCGGTGCCGGCCGCGGTGTCCGTGGACGTGGCGGTGGCGGGTTCTTGGCCCGGTAGTGACTGGCGCGGGAGCGACCCAGCAGCGCGCACGCAGCCGCGGTGCCGACGTGCTCGGCCAGCCCGTCGACGGCCGGGTTGATCACCGCGGCGACCGCGGCGGCTTGTCCGCGCTCTCGGAGAGCGTCTCCAAGAGCGCGTGTGCTTTTCCCATCAGGTCCAGCGCCGCCCTGGTCTTGGCCAGCTCGGCCTCGGCCTTCTCCGCCCGGGCCCGTAGCGCCTGCAGCTCCCGCTCGCGCCGGTCCCGCGGCTTGCTGCCCAGCCCGGACAGCGAGCCGGCGGCCGCGGCCTTGCGCCACTCGATGATGTGGGAGGTGTACAGGCCCTCCCGGCGCAGGATCTCCCCACGCCCAGAGCGGTCCGCGGCGTCGTACTCGGCCAGGATCGCCGCTTTGAACTCGGCGGTGAACGTCCGCCTCTTGGGCCGGTCAGCACGAGGAGCCATAGCCCCATCATCGGTGCCGACGTCAGCAACCGTCATCGTCATCTCAGTATTGGTCCGTTCTCGCCCCGTGCAGTGCGAAGGTCAGCAGTGCTGGTGTCTCACCCCATCCTGACGCACAGGGGTACCCCGATCGTCTGCCCGAGCAAAGGTGAGGTGCCGGTGCCGGACGCGTAAGAGATGAGTGCTTCATTGCTCATTCGCACATCATCGACGGACTCTCGCGACCTCATCACCCCCATACAGGGGTGGATTACCGATCTCAAAACTGTGACAGTTGACCGCAGTAGAGAACGGGAGTATTCAGAGTGGAATCCGTCCTATCGTCATCCCTCGCGTCGATGCGGCGCGAGACCGGATTGCCTATCGCCTTCGGGGGCGAGGTCTCCGCGAACGGCACACGGATGGTGATCAACGAGTCTGTGGGAAACGCGAGTCGCGCGCTCAACGGGCTCGTGATTCGTGCCGGGCACGGACTTGGAGGCAAAGCGCTGCGCGGGGCGAAGATCGCGGCCGTCGCCGACTACCTATCGGAACCCAGCATCACCCACGAGTACGACCACGCCGTCGCTGCTGAGCGCTTGCGATCCATCGTCGTAGTGCCCGTTGTCGTCAACGGAACGGTGCGGGCAATGCTGTACGGGGCACTCCGTGTGCCAGCGGAACTGGGCTCGTCCGTCTTGCGTGGAGTGCGCGAGATCGCTCGCAGGGTCGAGTTCGATATCGCCGTCGCCGACGAGGTCGCCCGGCAACTACGCACTCTTGAGGCTGCGACGATCACGGAAGCGGCGCGTTCCTCACCGGCCGATCCCGACCGGGCGGCGGTCAGCGCCGCTTATGCGGAACTGCGTGCTCTTGCCCGCGAAACCGATGACCGCGATCTACGCGTTCGCCTCGCGCGAATCTCGCACGGTCTGTCAGGCGGGCAGGCAGTCCATCGCTCACGCGTGTTGTCTCCCCGTGAGATCGACGTGCTCTCCCTCGTTGCGGTGGGCTACACGAACAAGGAGATCGCGGACCGCCTCGGAATCGAGGCAGAGACGGTCAAGAGCTATCTGCGGTCGATCATGCACAGACTGTCCGCGCACAATCGCACGCAAGCCGTCGCGCTCGCCCGGGCAATCGGCGAACTCCCCTAAGCGGACTACTTCGGTGCATCTCGCCACGGCGGAGGGACTGGACCACCTGCTGGCCCGGCCCACGCCGGCCCGGTGCAACAAGAGCGAACCCCCAGCGATCGCCGACGCTGGGGGTTCGCTCCTTCATCCTGGCGCGATCAGGGCGTGCTCGCACCGTCGTGCTGATCGGCTCCCTGCGGCTTGCGCGGTAGCGCCTTTCGAACTCCGACATTGCCACCGACCCGCGGCTTGTTCATCCCGTCTTCACGAGGGAGGCCATGAGCGCGGCCTGAAGCTGCACACCGACGAATCGGCGCGCGCTGTTGGCGCCATCGATGACTCCCGCCAAGTAGAAGAAGGGGTGAACCAACCCGTTGAATCGGACTGAAGTTACCGTGTTGCCTGCCTCCGCCATTGCCTGTGCGTAGGCCTCGGCCTGGTCCCGCAACGGGTCACACCCCCCTGTGATCACTGTCGCGTCGGGGAGGTTGCTCAGATCTGGGTTCAAGCCCGGCGACGCCAACACATCGCGCCGGTTTTCGCCTGCGTATGTCGAGTAGCAGTACTCGATATCGCGGACCGTGAGGTAGTAACCTTCCGCGAACTCCTCGAAGCTTCCGGTGAGGTCAGTCGATAGCTCGGTCGTGGGGTAGATCAGCGCCTGGTGCACGAGCGCGGGTTGGTGCCCTCGAAGCTGCTGCGCAGTGACTGCTGCGAGAGTGCCGCCGGCGCTGTCTCCCGCGACGGCGACGCGCGAGACGTCTATCGGCAGCGCAGAGTCTCCACGAAGCACGGCCTCAGTTACCGCGAGAGCATCCTGAATCGCGGCGGGGAATGGCGCCTCCGGCGCCTTTCGGTAGTCAACGCTGACTACGAGGGCACCTGAGTACTTCGCCAGGTCGCGTGCGGTCGTATCTGCGATTTCGAGATCGCCGATAACCCAGCCTCCGCCATGGAAGTAGATCACGGCTGGCGCGTCATGCTCCACAGGGGTAGCGCTGTACAGCCGCACGGGAACGCCGGCAATCGTCGTGTCCTCGACATATGGAAGTTCCGTTGTCGCACCTGTGAGTGGGAGCGCGTTGCTGAGGTCGGCGCGGTTCTGTTCAACTGTCTGAGTGTCCGCCGGCGGTGAGCCTGCGACGATGTCGAGGAACCTTCTGGCATCAGGGTGCACTGTCATTGTGTCTCCTTCATTTGCGCGAGTCGGCAAATCATGACAACCGATGCTAGCAGGTTTTCCCCTGAATAGCAGGGCTTGTGTTCGCCGGATACCCCGGCGGCGGGTGAGTTTGCTGTTGGGTGAGATTCGGCAGTGCGCACCTATGGCTAGACCGCCGCGATCGCGTCGATCTCGATTGTTGCTCCGTTGTACAACGAGTGCACACCGATGACGGTGCTCGCTGAGGGCTCGGCCACTTGCACAATTGCGTTTCGAGTCCGGCGCCACATGGCGAGCTTGTCTTGATCGAGCTGTGTGATGTAGACGTTCACGCGAACGAGGTCTTCGTAGGTCGCTCCGCCTGCCGCGAGTGCGCGCTCGAGTTCTGCATAGGTGAGCTCGATGGCGCGAACGAAATCGCTGGGGACCGAACCGTCCGCTTCGAATCCGACCTGGCCGGAGATGAAGAGAAGGTCACCTGCGGTTACTCGGACACTGTCCGAGATGCCAGGTACGACGGGCGCTCTCGTATGCGCAATTCTTCCGTTCGCCATTCATTTCTCCTTTGGATGCGGTCGAATGGGCTCGATCTTGGGTAGCGCGGATCGCCTAGTCTCCACGGCCATATACGACGTAGAACGGAACCAGCGATTCGGGCAGCATCGACTTTCTGTCGAGCACGAACCATTTTCGGTTGTGGTACACGAGCGGGTTCGGCTCCTGGCACGGTCCGTCCGCCCTACGTGGACTTGCCCCGATGGCTTCTACGACGACGAGCGTGGCGTCCCTCACTTCGAACCGGTCCGCGACTCGTCCCCGTATCCACGAGTTGGCTCGCGGGTAGTATGGTTCCCCCGATGGGAGCCTGTCCCATTCGATGTCTTCACCAAAGCGCTCAGCTCCGCTGCGAGCGCCCAGTTTGGCAAGCTGAACCTGGTCCGACGCCAGCATGTGCACGATCAGGGTCTCGGCGCGCGCGATGGTGGGGGTGCTCGACGAGCGCGCCGAGGCGGAGAAGACCAGCGTTGGCGGATCGATCGAGACGGAGGCTACCGAACTGACGGTCATCGCTACCGGTCCGTCACCTGCGTCGGCGGTGACAATTGCAACCCCGGCGGGGTGGTGGCGAAAGGCGTAGGTGAACTCCTCCGCGGAGATGTTCTGATCGGCTCGTTCTCGGGACATCGATTGTCCTTCTCGCTGGGTCCGCGCGCCGATTAGACGATCGGAAGCACGAATCGTGCTTCCTCTTCGCGTCCGCACAGCACCTTTCCGTATGCTTCGTACCCACTCATCCCGAGGGTGTGTCCATGGCGACTCGCCGTTGCCTGATCCCGCCATATGCGCTGGAGAACGGACGCTTCAGCGAAGCCCGCAGACCCGTGCGCGGTCATCAGTTCGTGGATCATGGTGGTGATGGTCTCGACCACCCACCCGGCCTTCGCGCGCATCTCGATCCGCTCGGCATACGGCGCATAGTAGCCTCGCTCGGCGGCATCGTAGATCTGATCCGCCACCTCCTCCGCCACCCGTTCGGCTGCGTCCAACTGGAGCGCGGCCTTCGCGATCTGTACCTGGAAGGAGGCGGAGTCTGATTGCTTCTCATAGCCGGTGTAGGCGATGGCCTTCGTGTCCGCCTTCGCGATCACAAAATCGAGTGCCGCGCGGCCCATCCCAAGCTGGGGTCCAACCAGCTTCATGAACAGCGACGGAACGAACACCGTCTGGTAGGTCTGTTCGGGATTGTCGCCAAGGTGTTGGCCGTCGACGGCGGCAGTGAGCGGCAAGATGCGATGGTCTGGGACGAAGACGTTCTCGGCTACTTGGATGACGCTGCCGGTTGACTTCATCCCAGCGACGAACCAGTTGTCCTCCAACGTCAGGTCAGTGGTCGGGATCAGCGCGAGGCCAGCATCGACCACTTCCCCCGCGTCATTCTTCAGAGGGATGCCGAGCAGCGACCAACCTGCGTGACGGCTCCCGGTCCCGTACGCCCATCGGCCGGTGACTTTGAGCCCGCCGGGCACCTGCTCCGTGTCGGATGTCGTCGCGAGAACGATCGATATGAAGGAATCCACACCGCCCTCCCCGCCCCAGACATCCTGCTGCGCCTGCTCGCTCATGAGGCTCAGAACCCAGGCGCCCGAGTCCAAGATTCCGCAAACCCATGCCGTGCCGCCGTCGCCCCGTCCGATCGCCCGCGCCACGGCGTTGCACTCCCGCGTGTTTGCCGCAAGACCGCCGAACTTGGTCGGGGCGGAAACGCTGAATGCGCCGGTCTTCGCGACGGCAGAGAACATCTCGTCGGGGATCCGCCGCAAGTCCTCGCCGGCCCTACCTCCAGCCGCAAGCGCCGCACGCATGTCATCAATGCGGTCGATAACAGCGGCAACTTCGGGCCGAATACCTGCGTCTGACATCAAGTGACTCCTTCGTGGTCGACACTGGTCGCTGACAATCTCCAACTCATTGCCTGCTCGCTCATCATCGAGGGAGTGCAGCGACGTCATCACCCCCATTCAGGGGTGGGCCGCTGATCAGGTGCGTCCGCTCGGCGAATGCGCGAGGGACACCCTCGGAGGCGAGATGGCCAGACATGATGTCGTCGGAAGGCCGGACACGGTGCGCCGGTCCAATCAGGCGCGTGAGGATCGCGCAAACAGAACACTGCATGTGAACGGGCGCGACGCGGCAGTCGAGTGGGTGACCGAGGCGAGACGAATTCCGTGCCCACGCCGTGCCCACAACTGAAACGATCCCTGACGGCCCCTCTCCGGCGGTCCTATGCGACTCGGGTGGCGTCGAGCTGAGCCTGGATGGCGTCGAGGATGAGGGTGAGGCCGTTGTCGAATTCGCTCGGATAGGTGTAGTCGCCGCTGCTCAGCAGTTCGGTCAGCGACCGTGAGAGGTTCGGGTAGGCGCCCGGGTCGGGTGAGACGGTTGCCGCGAAGTCAGCTTCTGCGCCCGGGTTGGGCTGGAACGGGAGATTGGTCTCACTGAGCGCAAAGCCGTAAACGAAGGCGTCCACGGTTGAAAAAGCGAGCGTCGCCAGTGGAGCGGTGAAGCCGGCGGCGAAGAGCCATCCGAGGACCCTGTCGTGATGAGTCAGCAGGGCCGCGCTCGGCGCAGGCCGTGATTCGATCATCGCGATCGACCACGGGTGTGCGACGAATACGGCGCGGGCGGATCGAGCGCGCGTTTCCATTGCCTCTCGCCATGGCGCATCTGGCGGAGGAAGATCGATCTTGGCGATGGCCCATTCGGCGAGCGCGTCGAGGAGAGCGTCTTTGCTCGATACGTGGTGATAGAGCGACATGCCCTCGACTCCGAGCTCGCCGCCCACGCTGCGCATCGAGACACCAGCGAGACCGGACCGGTCGGCGACGGCAGCCGCCGCGGCGATCACGCGTTCCCTTGTCAGGGTCCCTCGTCGGCTCACTGTGACATCTTTGCGTAACTTACGGTCGTAAGAGTAGGATCGGGCGGCAAGTCTTACATGTGTAAGTTTTATCGCTGGGAGCCCGCATGATCGTCGATCCTTCTTCCCCGTTCCGGCCGCTCGACCCGAGAGTCCGGCTCGCCGCGCTCTGGACGAGCGTCATGTTCCTCGTCGCGTTCGTCGACATCTTCGCGTTCTACCGCGCTGACCTCCGAGAGCAGATCGAGGCAGGACGCGCTTTCGTATTCACCATCAACGAAGCCTTCATGTTGGGCATCGTTCTGTACGTCGCAGTGCCCTCACTGATGATCGCCGCGTCGGTACTGATCCCGCGCACGGTCAATCGGTTGATGCAAATCGTGGTCGCGGCAGTGTTCGCCCTCACGATCATCGGCGCTGCGATCGGCGAGTGGAGCTACTACCTCGTTGCCAGCGGCATCGAGCTCGCACTCCTCGCAGGGGTCATCGCCGTCGCGGTCCGATGGAAGGACACTCCACTGGTCGCGGCGCGAGACCTCGCGGCAGCCCGAACCTCCCGGGACGCGCGAGGGTGAGCCCGCGAGTGACCCGCTCACGACAAGCGCGCACGTTCCTCACCATCACCTTCAGCGCTGTCCTGCTGCTGTGCCTCCCGGCGCTGCTCGGCGTCGATGCCGACTACCTGGGGGTTGCCACGCCTCTTGCGCAGTGGATTCCCGCACTTGCGGTCATTCTTGCGGTCAGACCCGTGCGCGGCAGCCGAGCCCTACGAAGCTTGTGGCGCGCCTCACCCTTCGGCGGGGCACGCACCTGGATTGTCATCGGGCTCACCACGGCCGCCATCCTCGTTGTCGCCGCGGCGCAGATCGTTGTGGGCGTCGCCGTGGGCGTCGTCTCGTGGTCACCCGATCCCGCCCTCGGCGAAACCGCTTTGCTTGTTCTCCCCGTGGCGCTGCTCGCCTTCCTCTCCGCAACAGGTGAGGAGTTCGGCTGGCGGGGATTCCTCTGGACCCGCGTCCGAGGGAATCGTGGGTTCTGGTGGACCGCCCTCGCTGTCGGTGCCGTCTGGGCGGCCTGGCATCTCCCACTGCTCGTCGCATACGGCGCTCAGGGGGACCTGTCCTGGCGAACCGTGCTCGGAACGACGGTCGACCTCTTGGTGGCCTCACTCGTCCTCGGCGCCGGGCGCGAGCTTTCCGGGAGCGCGTGGCCGGCTGCATGGGGCCATGCACTGGTCAATTCCGTCCTCGTCTTCGCGTCGACCGCCTTCGTCACACCCGCGACGCAACTTCCCGATCCAGCGTTCTGGGTGTATAAGGCTCTCGGCTGGGCGGCGTGGGTGGGCGCGGCGGCGGGGATGCTCGCTCTTCGAAGGCGCCTCCTTATCGCACCCGCGCGAGACGTCACCGGGCGCAGCCTCGACGAAACCGAGGATGCGCTGCTGGAAGCGCTGCGCACGAGCGATGTCGACGCCCTGCGCGCTTTGCTTGCCGAGGATCTGCGTTTCCGCCTGCCCGACGGTTCGGTGGTCGATCGCGCAGCCGATCTGCACGCACACGCGTCCGGAGCACTGAGGTTTCTGCAGATCGACGAGACGCACCGAACGACGGACCAGCAGAAAGGGAAGGGAAGCACAGTGTCGAGATCACGCGTTCACGTTGTCGACCGCGGGCGCTTCGCGGAGGCGACGATGACCTATCGCCGTTCGTGGGCGATCGTCGGGGGCCGCTGGCAGGTCGTCGCGGGCAGCGCCGAGGTTGTGAACGACGAGGAAGCGGTGGCACTGTGACTACTTACGCTGAAACAACTCCTCCACCCACTGCGAGCAACTCCGATCTCCAGTACACGGTGCGGCAGGTGCTGGGGATCTGGGCCGCTGCGGCGATCCCGATGGCATCACTTGCGGCAGAGTGGGCGAACGACTTCATTCAGCGAATCGACGCGGCAATGACCAACGAGACAACCTGACGTCGGGCCCCTCGCGAGACAACATCCGCGGCCGCGGCCGCTGCCTCGACATCCGCCTCCGCGGCATTCTCCTCCTCGTCTTCGGCCGCATCCCCGGCGTTGACGTCGTCTGCGGCGCCTTCCTCGGCCCACGGCGCCCTCCGCGGCGTCTTCGCTCTCCCCGGATTCCTTCACATCGCCCGCGGGCAAAGAGCGGATCGAAGTGACCGTCGTCGACGAACCACTCAAAGCCAGGTCTATAAAGCGCGTCGGACGCGGGTCGCTCTACGCCCGACTCGAGTTCGAGCAAGGCGTCTCGGGAAAGTGTCACGACAAGGGCGGCTCGATGCTCTCAACGCATGCCCGTTACGCGTGACATCCAGTGTCATCCCACCGCGTTACCGACAGGGGAGATGTCGGATGGGCGTTGCCATCGCATCGAATGCAACGACGTGCCGGCGCCCTGCGCGTTCGACACGGGGCCGGTCTGTCGGCGTGTCGCGTCAGATCTCGCGGTCGGTGGGGATCTTCCAGACGCGGGTGGGTTCCCCGCCGATCCGCACGGTCACGGTTCCGGTCTTGGATGTGATCAGGTGCAGGCGCCGCAGCGCCGCGGTGATCGCTTTCGTGCTGAGAGTTGGGTCGCCGTGTGCGGCGCGGATGAATGGCAGCGCCTCAGTCGGGCGGATGTATAGGTAGTCGCGATCGGTGCGCCCGATCACCCACTCCTTGCTGTCGCTGGCGTTGTCGGTGAGCTCTCCGCCGTTGGCGAGGAGATACCTGACGGCATCGCGTAGAGCCCAGACGATCTGATCGTCGGGGCTGAGCCATGAGGTCGCCGGGGTAGCGAGGGTGTCGAGCCCGAGGGTGCGCAGGATCGTATCGCCGAGGTAGAACGCTGCGTCGAGGCGGCGGGGCTTGTCGTAGTCGGGATGGCGAGCGATATTGATCGCGTGCTCGTTGAGGTCCAGGTGGCGTGTGCTCTGTTGCAGGTAGCTCGCGATGATGCGTCGGCCGGCGGCTGCCGGTTCGCTCTCCATGGCGCGAAGCGGTCGAAGACTGCGGGGACGCTGGGGCAACTCGATCGTGATGGAGCGTCCGGCGCTGAGTGGCTGGATGGTCTGCGAGCTGGCGACGATGAGAGCGGAAGCGTCGCTGAGTGTGGTCGAGAACGAGACGAAGGACTCGATCTCGATCTCGTCGAGCATGCTCAAGGTCGACCGGGGACTGGTCTGCGGTACCTCGTCGAGGACGAGCGGCCTGCCAGGTGTTACGGCACGGCGAATCCCGTTGAGCGTGGGCGGGTCTATGTGCGGTCGTTCGATCTCGCCGGCGAGCTCAGCGAGTGCATTCGCGAGGGCTTCCCTCGTGAGGCGTGTTCCGCCGACGATGAAGATCGGGGTGGGGAGGGGCTCGATGTGCGAGTAGGCGATCGCTCGGATGAGCTTGTCGGCATGGAGGGGGAATGCTTCGCGCAAGGGCTCGATCCCCGCGGCCCAGGCGCCTCGCGCGTGAGCTGCGGGGATCGGATCGGTGGCGAGTGCGTCCATGGTCAAGTGTCGGTATCCGTGCGGATGACGATGAGCTCGTGGCCTTCGGGGACTTGCGCCTCGAGCAGCTCGCGAGCCTCCTGGTAGCTATCAGCCTCGACGGTGATGCGTTCGGTGGCGGTGCTGCGAATGGTTCCGATGACGCGCATGTGCGGACCTTAGTGGTGGTCTCTGACGTTGGACGGCGATGGGGCGTCGGGGCTGTGCGCTGGCTCGTCGTCGTGCTGTGAGGCGCGGGCGAAGGCGTCGGCGATGAGGCTGCCCAGCAGCGCACCACCGGGCGTCTCTGCCCAACCTCGCTCCGTGGTCATGCGCTGGCCTGTAGGTGCCGTTGCACGTACTCGTCGAGCGCGGCTCGGACGACGTCGGAGTCGCTCTTCATCCCCAGCTGCGCACGCAGCTGATCGACCTCGCGCTTGCGGGTCGGGGTGACGCGGGTGCGGATCGTCGGGGACGAGCCAGCGCCGGCGGCCGTTCCCCCCACGCGGGGTCGTCCTCCCACCGCGCGTGCGACGGCCTGCGTGCTTCCGAGGGCGTCGAGAAGCATCTGCTGCCCGATGGCTGCGGCGTCCGCCCCGTGGGCGCTCTCCCCCGGCGTCGACGTGCCGGTGGGCTGTTCCTCGAGCGCGGCGAGCGCTGCGTAGCGCTCCTGGTCCTTCTTGCTGAGGGTCATCCGTTCTCCTCCTCCATCTGTCGGCGGTAGTAGGCGCCCAGCGGCATGACGTGATAGACGACGAAGTTGCCGCCGGGCTTGAGTTCAATGAGCACTTCGATCAGCCGATCGGTCTGCGCGTGTTGCGGGCCGACGAAGACGCGACGCTGGTTGCGGGAGTCGCCCTCGTTGATCTTGACCTTGGTGCTCGTGTAGATCGCGTTCTGCATGGCGTAGAGCGCATCGGCGTGGGGAATGTCGTGCTTGTCAGCTGACTTCGGCCACTCGATCCCCATACAGGTATTGTGCCACAAAACTTAGACCCAGGAAAGGTCATCTGTGGAGAGATGGCCCGCGCGATCGGGCCGGAGGCGTAGCGTCGCGGAATGGTCGACGACGGATTGGCGATCGGCGTTCAGCCGCACTGCTGCGGCGTAGTGATGCGCGATCGCCCCGGCGTTCTGGTGTGCGTGGTGTGCGGCGGTGAGGCCTCCCTGCCGCGCGTTGCCGCTCCCCGGTGTTTGTAGGGGCGAGCCTCTACGGCGGGTGATCCCGGATGTTCTGGGCCGCGGCTAGAGGCTTTCGGGTTGGTTGGCGGCATCCTCGGGCTCGGTGAGCTCAACGAGGGCACCCAGTGCATGGGTGAGCTGATCGGCGTCAGGGAGCGCCTCTTGCTCGGCTGTGGGCAGCGAATCGTAGGTGTACGTGGAGATCGCCATCGGCTGAGTCGTCCCACGAAGCGCGTAGCGGACCACCGATTCGTTCTTCCCCGTGCACAGCAGGATCCCGACAGTTGGAGCGTGAGCAGGCTGACGGAGTCGCTCGTCGACGAGAGCGACATAGAAGCCGAGCTTGCCGGCGTACTCAGGCTCGAACCGCCCGATCTTGAGCTCGACGACCACGTAGCGCAGCTGGATGGTGTGGAAGAACAGGAGATCCAGAACGTACT
The DNA here is from genome assembly GCF_015565955.1 of Microbacterium schleiferi. NCBI lineage: Bacteria > Bacillati > Actinomycetota > Actinomycetes > Micrococcales > Microbacteriaceae > Microbacterium > Microbacterium schleiferi. The sequence continues at coordinate 3,226,034 of NZ_CP064760.1, forward strand.
CGTCGCCGTCGACGTCGAATCTCATCTGGCGTCCGGCGAAGGTGAAGCCCGGGCCGAGCTCGCGCAGCGTGTCGACGATGCGGTCCATGAGTGCTTGCTCGAGGTCGCGTTCCGCGATGCCGCGGCTGAGCCCGAGAAAGTCGAACACGAATGGGTCTCTGACCATGCCCTGGGCCTGGGCTGCGTCAGCTGGCTCGAGCTGAGCATCGAAGTTCGTCGGCGCAGCGCCGATGCGTGGGCGCAGCTGGTTCATGATCTGGTGCTCGAGCACGGCCCTCGTCCACCCGTTCGCGGTGGATTCGACCGCGTACCACTCTCGCTCCTCCGGGTCATCGAGCCTGTCGAGGAGGAGCCTGACGTGCCCCCACGGAAGTTGTGCCACAGCCTGTGGCACATTTGATGGCCACGCCGCCGCAAAGGCCCTCATGTAGAGCAGGTTGCGGCGGTTGAATCCGGTCGTGTCGGTGAACTCGGTGCGCAGATCCTCAGCCAGGCGAGTGACGACCTTGGCGCCCCAGCCGGCCTGCTGCTGCTGTTCGAGGATCGTCTTGCCGATGGTCCAGTAGAGCCCCACCATCTCGTTCTGCACGGCACGTTGGGCGCTGCGCTGCGCCGCACGCACGCGGGCTTTGAGGTCTGCGAGGACGCGGTCGTACCCGTCTGGGTGCTCGATCTCGCCGGATGCCATGATCGAAAGCGTATCCGCGGCCGCGGACCTCGCTGGCGACCGGGGCTACTCCCCTGTCGTGACTTCGACGAGACGGGGTTCGATCGCTGCCGGCGCCGGAGTGATCGGGTGCTCGCTGAACTCTGCCGGCTCGGCTTCACGCCAGATGATCCGTCGCTCGTTGCACCAGGTGCAGTGCCCTGCCCAGTGGTACGGATCGGCGTTGTGAAGCCTGGTGCGCAGCGGCGCCGCGTAGGGGCTCTGGATGCCGGCGCGCCAGCGGATGTGCGGGTGGAGCTCGCCCGCGGCGAGGTACAGGCGTCGGCCGAGGCCCAGCCCGGCGTACAGCTCCCAGCGGTTGCCGTCGTCACGCGGGTTGTCGGGGTTGATTGAGGGGATGTCGTAGGACTTGGAGAACACGTCACCGAACCCGTCAACGGGGTCGACGGCGAACCGTGCGCGGAGACCGCTGGCGGCGTGCTGCAGCACGGTCATTGGGTCACCATCAGGCGTCGTGGTGCGCAGCAGGTAGATCGTGGGGTCGTTGACGACGGCCTTGACCCGGTCGACGTTCTCGCGCGCGATCTGTTCCGCGGCCGCCGCGGTGAGATGTATGTGGAGTTGCTCGTCGTCACCGGCTTGCAGTACTGCCTCGGCCGCGGCTTCCTCGGCGAGGCCGGGGAGCTGCTCGAGTAGTCGCGGGTGCCACTCGTTGGCGTGCCGGGAGGTCCGCGCCCAGGCATTCGCGATCTCGGTGCGCAGCATCTCGCGCGCCCACCGTTGCGCGGCCGCGTCGAGGCCGTCGCTCTCCTCGAGCTCGCGGAGCCGTTCCCGTGCGCGCCTGCGCCCCCACCAGCCCGCGGCCGCGACCTCGCGGTGCGCGTGCCTGCGATCCAGCGCGCGCCGAAGGTACTCCCCTTCGGCACTGTAGTACTCGTCCGACACTCACTCGTCCTGGGGGAGGCTAACGGGGCAAGGAAGCTGCGCTGGCTGAGGAGTCTTCCAGTATCTCGAAGTCGTCGGCTCCCGCAGCTCGCAGGTCGCGCAGGAGGGCGCCGGTTATGCCGAACTTCCAATGCTGCTCCGCCGGCATGATGGAAAAGCAGTCGTCGCCGGGGCGCCCGAACACCACGAGCCCGTGATACCGCGGCAGGACGATGCCAGGCGGGTTCTCGACCTCCACCGGGAACGTGGAGTAACCCGTGGCGCGCGATTCGTCGAGGACGCTCACGAATCGCGCGCTGGCGATCTTCGTGGGGCCAGTCGTCCAGAGGAGGTCTCCGAACTTCCGACCCTTGTTCTGGCGAGCGAACCGGGGCTCCGCCGGAAGCTCGTCTAGCCGTCCCCATTGGAGCGCGCGAAGCATCTCCGATCGGTCGACGGGACTCAGACGGGGCGAGGACTTGACGTTTACCCAGGCGTAGCCCCGGCGTGAAGGGGCCTGAATGAGGACCGAGTTCAGCATGTGTAGACGTACAAGCCGACGAGTGACTTCATGTAAGTCAATATCTCGTCTTGGGATGGGCTCGCTGTGGTCGCGAAGAACTGCTCCCATTTCGCGTTGTAGTTCGCTGCTTGGCTCGAGTGGTTGGTGGGAACCCCTGCCTTCGAGCACCACCAGAGCCCGTATCGCGGGTCGTCGATCACCAGGCCTGCCTGCTCGAACGTGGCACGATACATCTGCGGCAGCTGATGGTGGGCCTGATAGTCGGGATTGTTCTGCTTGGTGAGGGTGGCTAGGTTCTCGCGGAAGTTGGCTGCGGTGAACGGCTTCCCGACCCAGATCGGAACCATCTTCAGCTGGTCCGGCATCCCGGTCTGGGTCATCTTGACCCAGAAGTAGCCGTCTTGTGAGAGCGGAATTGGCCCGGTCGGTTTGGTGCAGGCGGTGGGGACGGCGACCGTCGTTGCTACCCGAGTTAGCTGGCTTCCTCCCGCAGGGCGCGACGGATCCGGCGGGATGACGATGGTCTGCGCTGAGCTTTCCGCACCTGGCCGACCTGGGGAGTTGCACAAGATACCGAAGGTGATGGTGACGGTGGCTGCGCTGGCGTTCGAGTTGTTGCCCAGGCCCACGCTGACGGGTGCGATCAACCCTGGGTAGACGACAGACGGAGCGACGAAGAAATGGCCATTGTTCAGAGAGAACGAGCCTGCAGCTTGCGCCGGTGTTGCAACGAGGAGAGAGCTGACGGTTATGAGTGCCGCGGTCACCGCCGACAGGGTGAGACGCCAGGTGCGGGTCCGTGTTTTCACAAGCTGCCTTTCGGGTTCATGAGTGCTTGACGCGGCCTCTGGTGGTCGCGGTGCATCCGTCCAGACCGATCACGAGGGAACGATCGCGACGATCGCGACGATCGCGCCGGCGGCGAGTAGGTACGGCCCGAACGGGAGATCCGTGCTGTCATGCTCGCGGCTGCGTCGCACCGCTGCGATGATCGCGTGCGGGAACGCGATCACGTAGGCGAGCGCGAGCGCCAGGAACGGGAAGTACCAGGTGTGCCATCCGGTGAGCAGTCCGACGCTGAGCGCGAGCTTGACATCCCCGAATCCGACTTGCCCGGCCAGGCCGATCGCGGCCAGCAGGATTGCGAGTCCGATGCCGCCGCTGATCGCGGCGATCGCGGGACCGACTGCGCCGGCGGTGAGAGCGAGGGCCAGGACGGCGCCGGCGAGGATCGCCGCGAGCGTCAGGGTGAGCGTGTCGGGCAGGCGACGCTCCCGCAGGTCCGTGCGCGTCAGGAACGCCCCGTAGACGGCGTAGACGGCGATCATGCTCCAACTGCCCACCGTGAGCCGCAGATCGGCGCTCAGAGGCGCTGTGACGGCCGCTGACAGCGCGAAACCCCCCACGGCGGCGAGCGGGTACCGCAACGTCGGGAATCGTCGCGCGCGCACGCCCTGGGGGGCTTCACGAGTCGTAGTCATGGATCAGCTGGCGATCGCGTGCCGCTGTCGCAGCTGCGCGATCAGGGTCTGTGTCTCGGGCTCGGGCTCGTAGTCCTCGTCGACGGCGGCAAGGCTCTGCTCGAGCTGCGTGATGAGACGCTCGACGCCGGCGTGGTCGCCGGCCTGGTGCTCGGCGCGCAGTCCGTCTCGCCAGAAGACTTCGTTGACGGGGTCGACCATGCGTCCGATCGCTGACGCGAGCCTCGCGTGGCGGACCTTGCCGGTGCTCAGACTGCGCGTGGAGACCTCGTGGGCGACGTCACCGATCGCGGCGATCATCTCGTTGCGGAGCCGGTCGGCGAACACGTAACGCTTGTCGGGGACGCCACTGATCGGTTGTCCCTTGACGAGCTCGAGCGCAGCCAGCAGCCGATCCGTGGCTGTGTCGGAGATCTCGTCGCCGACGAGACCGAGGAAGTCCTGCCAGTCGGATCGGACATCTTCATGCAGCCGGTACTCGCCGGTCGTGATGAGTGGCACGTAGAGCTCGCCGGCGTCGTTCTGGCCGAGCCAGCGGCGCGTCTTCGACAGGAGGCCGTTGCGGTCGTCGTTGGCTTTCTTGCCGGTGGCGACCTGGCCGGGCCAGAACACGGAGTGCACTTGCTCGGCCGAGGCGTTCGGGTTCACCGATAGGAACGCGACGAGCTCGGTTCCGCGGCGCACTGCGGACCGCCATTGGGCGGCGGTGTTCGGGTTCACCGGCGCCTCGCCACGCGCACCGCGGACCTCCACCGGGCCGAGCATCTGCAGGTACGGGCCACGGTGCAGCGGGGTGACCGCCGCGAGAGCCTCATCCTGCCCTGCCGCGGCATCGACGTCGACCAGGTCGTGATCGGCCGCATACGCCGGCATCGCCAAACAGATGCACTAGCCAGCTGGGGGCGGCGGCGACTCCGTCGCCCCCAGCGACGCAGTCGCGATGTCCCCGTGCGATGTCCGACCCCCTCCCTAGGCTGTGAATGTCACATTCACTAACCAACGATCCGGGAGGACACCATGGCAACCACCAACCAGTACCCGTCCGGCGTCGCGGACTGGGCCACCATCTGCGCCTGGATCCACGAGAACCGCCCCGACCTCTGGGAAGGGCTCGGCCCCACTGACGAGGATCGCGCACCCGCGCACGCCGGCCAGATCACTGTAGGTTCCCGCTCGAGATGGCGGATAACCCCAGGGATTCCACGCTAGTTGGCGGTGGTCCCGGACTCAGGATTCCACGGGAAATGGCGGATTCCTACACCGCTCTCTGACGCGCCGACCCTGTCTGGTCAGCGGCCTGTCACGGCGGCGAGAGCGCTGGAGGTCACTGCAGCTGGCCGAGCTCGAGCATCTCACCGTCGAGGAAGAACGTCGGAGGGGAATGCTGAAGCTTCGGTTGACTCTGGGACTGCCAATGACCCCACCACGAACGGATGCTCGCGGTCTCACTGTCACCGTTCCAGCACGACGGCGAGGCCTTGACCCACGCCGATGCAGATCGCCACGACGGCGACGCCGCCTCCGCGTCGCGCAAGCTCATGCGCGGCATGCCCGAGAATGCGGCCCCCCGAAGCGCCCAGCGGATGGCCGATGGCCAGCGCTCCGCCGTGGATGTTGACCCGCTCAGGATCAAGTTCAGGCCACCCGGCGACGCATGCGAGCGACTGTGAAGCGAACGCCTCGTTGAGCTCGACCACGTCGACATCGGCCCAGGACCGGCCGGCGCGTGCGAGCGCCTTGTTCGCCGCCTCGATCGGCGCGATCGGGAACAGATGCGGATCGACGCCATGCGCCCCGCGTCCCGCAATCCGCGCGAGTGGCTCGCCGGGCAGCGCACCCTCCGCGGCGATCAGAACGGCGGAAGCGCCGTCGTTGATCGGCGAGGAGTTGCCGGCGGTGACGGTGCCTTCGCCGTCGCGCGCGAACAGCGGAGTAAGCCCGGCGAGCTTGTCCACGGAAGTGTCGTCCCGGATGCCCTCGTCGCGTGCCAGGTCGGCCCCTGGCACGTGCACGATCTCGCCATCGTAGACCCCGTCAGCCCACGCTTTAGCTGCCAGCCGGTGAGAGCGCACGGCGAACTCGTCCTGGGCATCTCGGGAGATTCCCCACTCTCGGGCGATCTTCTCCGCCGATTCTCCATTGGAGATGGTCCACTGCTTCGGCAGCTTCGGGTTGGTCATCCGCCACCCGATGGAGGTGTTCCACAGTGTCTGGTTACCGACCGCCGGCCACGGCCTCGGCGACTTCTCCACGATGAACGGCGCCCGGCTCATCGACTCCACTCCGCCGGCGAGCACGAGACCGGCGTCGCCGGTCTCGACAGCGCGGGCGGCCTGGATCACCGCTTCCAGCGACGACGAGCAGAGTCGGTTGACGGTCACGCCGGTGACACTGGTGGGGAAGCCTGCCAGCAGCGCCCCGAAACGGGCGACGTCGCGGTTGTCCTCTCCTGCTTGGTTCGCATCGCCGAAGATCACGTCATCGATGCGCGCGGGGTCGAGGCCCATGCGCGCGACGGTCGCCTTCATGACGACTGCGGCGAGATCGTCGGGCCGGATGCCGCTGAGCGCGCCACCCGCCCGCCCGAAGGGGGTGCGGACAGCATCGTAGACAAAGCTCGCGGTCATGGCGGGCTCCCTTCCGTGGTCGGCCGAGGGTCAGGCGAACGCCGATATTCCGGTGATCTGGCGGCCGATGATGAGCGACTGGATGAAGTCGGTCCCCTCATATGTGTGGACGACTTCCATGTCGGTGAGGTGGCGGGCGACGTGGTTCTCCAGAAGGAGTCCGTTGCCGCCGAGGAGGTCGCGGGCATCCCGGCAGAGTGCACGCGCGTGCTGGCCGGTGAACATCTTCGCGAGCGAGGCCTGTTCGTTCGTCAGTCGCCCTTCATCCTGCAGAGTGGCTGTGCGGAAGCAGAGCAACTGCATCGCGGTGAGATCGGCGAGCATGTTGGCCAGCTTGTTCTGCACCAGCTGGAAGCTGGCGATGGGCTTGCCGAACTGGACACGTTCCTGGACGTAGACCGCCGCTGCCTCGTACGCGGCGAGAGCGTGCCCGAGCGCCTCCCACGCGACGGTGCTGCGGGTGCGGTTGAGGATCGCGGAGACGTCACGGAATGAGGTCGACTTCGCCAGCTTGTTCCCGGCAGGGATCCTCAGTCCGGAGATCTCGATGTGCGCCTGCTGGATCGCGCGCTTAGCGATCTTCCCGGTGATCGCCTCCGCAGAGTACCCCTCGGGATACTGTCCGTCAGCGCCTTTCTCGAGCACGAATGCCTTCACTTTGGCATCCGCTGTGTCGCGGGCCCAGATGATGACGAGGTCCGCAACGTGTCCGAGCCCGATCCACCGTTTGGCACCGTCTATGACATACGCGCTCCCGTCGCGGCGGGCAGTGGTCTCCAGGGCGACGGAGTCGGAGCCGTGATCGGGCTCGGTCAGCGCGAACGCGCCGAGCTTGCGGAGGGCTGCCATTTCGGGCAGCCAGCGCTGCTTCTGCTCGTCGTCGCCGAGCAACGCGATGCTGCCCATCGCAAGTCCCGAGTGCACGGCATTGAGCGTGTTCACACTCCCGTCTCCACGAGACAGTTCCATCGCGACGAGGCCGGTCTGCAGTCGGGTCAGTCCCGGACAGCCGTAGCCCTGGATCGCGGTGCCCACGATTCCCAGCTCGCCCAGTGCGGGGAGGATCTGGTAAGGGAAGTCCGCTAACTCCCAGTACTCGTTGATAACTGGCAGGACCTCGGAATCCACGAATCCGCGCACACGTGTGATGAGATTGCGGTCGTCGTCGCCGAGAAGATCACCGATCTGATAAAAGTCCGTATCCACCGGATGTGCCGCCTTCGTGATCGTCATCTCTCAGCGTCCCTCTTTCCGAATCGCCGGGACGGTAACCCGATCGCCGACGTGGTCTTCATCGTCTTCCGCGACTTGCAGCCACCGTCGGACCGCCTCGCCATCCTGGTCGAGTGCAGGAGGCGCGGCGCGGTAACTCGCGGGGGTGCGGGAGAACGTTATGGGGTTGCGAATGGTGGGCACCGCGTGGTCGCCGGTGCCGGCCGCGACGCTGGGCTCCAGGCCGATCTTCGCAGCGAACTCGACGCCTCCACGGACATCCAGGACCGGCGCACACGGGACCTGCAACGGGCTGAAGATGTCGAACCACTCCCATGCGGTCTTGGTGACCAGCCGCGCTGTCAGCAGCGGGCGCAGGGCGTCTCGGTGCGCGCTGCGGTCTGCGTTGGACGCGAAGCGAGTGTCTGCGGCCAGCTGCGGCAGCCCGATGGCGTCGCAGAACGTAGCGAACTGCGCGTCGTTGCCGATCGCGAGCACCAGTTCCCCGTCATGGGTGCGAAACGGTGCGTAGGGGTAGATACTGGGGTGGTCATTGCCCATCCGGGTCGGAGACTGCCCGCTCAGCAGAAACCCGCCGGTCTGGTTGACCATGCCCGACAATGCGGAGGACAGCAGGTTCAGTTCGACGTGCTGTCCCTCTCCCGAGCGCTGTCGGTGGTAAAGGGCGGAGGTGATCGCGATGCACGTGTGCAACCCGGTGATCACATCGAACACCGCGACGCCCGCGCGGAACCCTTCCGTGTTCGGCGCGCCGGTCACGCTCATCAGTCCAGACAGCGCCTGTGCGAGCAGGTCGTAGCCGGCGAGCCCCGCGCCTCCCGCGGTACCGAAGCCGGTGATCGACGCATAGATCACACTGGGGTTCTCCCGCTTGACGGACTCGTAGTCCAAGCCGAATCGCCGGAGCCCGCCGGGTTTGAAGTTCTCTGTGACCACATCGGCTCGGGCCGCGAGACGCTGTGCGAGGACAAGGTCATCGGGGTTGCGGAAGTCCAGCACCACAGACTGCTTGTTCCTGTTAATGGAGAGGAAGTAGGTCGACTCGCCTCGGTACTCCGGTGGCCGGTAGCTGCGTGTCTCGTCCCTAGCGGACTCTCCACCTTGATGACCGTCGCCCCGAGGTCCGCGAGCAGCATCGTGCAGTAGGGGCCAGCGAGTACCCGGCCGAAATCCGCGACCAGGAGACCCTCGAAAGGACCACCGGCCACGTCCTGCACCGTCCGGCCATCCGGGAGCGAGCTCTTCATCATCGGGAACACCTCAGTCGTCGTGTTCGTCCAGACTCCCAGCAGCCGTTTATGTCCGTCCAATACCTGATCAGGCACGTATTGATGCTCTAATCTCATGAAACGAGGGCTGTTCCAGAACGGCACACTCGAGGCTCCCCATTTCGACGCCACCCTGGTGGTGTCGAGGCGATGGGGCCGGGAGCGGCCCGCGCCTGGGCGTGATCAGCAATGAGGCTAAGGAGAACCCATGGGTAGCAGGCTTGCAGGCAAGGTCGCGATCGTCACCGGCGCGGCGAACGGGATGGGGCGCGCACATGTGCGCCGCCTCGCCCAGGAAGGGGCGAGCGTCCTCGCCACCGACGTCGACTCGGCCGGGCTCGAGCACACCGTCGCCGAAGCGAACCGTGACGGCGGGACGGTCGTGGGGCTGGAGCAGGATGTCGCGATCGCGGCGAGGTGGGACGAGATCGTGGCAGAAGCCGAGCAGCGTTTCGGCCGGCTCGACATTCTGGTCAACAACGCGGGGGTGCTCATCCTCAAGCCCGTCGAGGAGACCACAGAGGAGGAGTGGGACCTCATCTTCCGCATCAACGCCAAGGGTGTCTTCCTCGGCACCAAGGCCGCGGTGCCTGCTCTGGTCCGCGCAGGCGGGGGATCGATCGTGAACATCTCGTCGATCTACGGCATCATCGGCGCACCGAGCGCCGCCGCGTACGAGGCGTCAAAGGGCGCCGTCCGGCTGCTGACCAAGGCCAGCGCGGTGGACCTGGCCAAGTACGGCATCCGGGTGAACTCTGTGCATCCCGGTGTCATCGCCACCCCCATGACCACGGGGCTGCTGGCGACGCCGGAGTCGACGAAAGCCGTGCTGTCCACGACGATCCTCGACCGGCCCGGCCAGCCCGAGGAAGTCTCGAACGTCGTACTCTTCCTCGCCTCGGACGAGGCTTCCTTCGTCACCGGCGCCGAGTATGTCGTGGATGGCGGCTATACCGCGCAGTGATCTCGGTCGGCCGGGGTCTGCGCGACCCCGGCCGACTCATCCAGACTTGTATGCCAATCCACCTTCCATCGGTACGGATTATGCAATAATCCCTGGATGGATCTGCAGCAGCTGCGCACCTTCCTCGCCGTCGCCGAGGAACTGCACTTCGGACGGGCAGCCGAGCGCCTGCATATGGCGCAGCCGCCGATCAGCCGCGGCATCCAGCAGCTGGAGCGGGAGTTGGGTGCGCGGCTGTTCGAGCGGAGCACCCGCAAGGTAACGCTGACCTCGGTGGGCGAGGCCCTCGTCGCCCCCGCCCAGGAGGTCCTGGACGCGCTGGACCGGGTGAGCAGGGTCGCCCGCGCAGCCGGGACGGGCGAGATCGGTCACGTCCGTCTGGCGTACGCGGGTGCGTCCTCCAACGTGATGGTCGGATTGCTCGCCCGAGCAGTCAACCAGAACCACCCAGGCATCCACCTCGAGCTGCTCAGTCAGCACTTCGCCCAACCGGCGATGCAGCTGCTCACCCGCGGCGACATCGACATCGCCCTCGGCAGGTGGGACCACATTCCCGCCGCCGTGCGCACCCGCGTGATCGCTGTCGAGGAACTCGTCATCGCCGTCCCGGAGACCCACCGTCTAGCCGACGCCGGTGCCGTGTCGATCGCGCAGTTCGAGGGTGAGCCGTTCGTGTCGCTCCAACCGCAGACCGGCACGTTGCTGCTGGAGCGGCTGCGACAGATGAGTAGAGCCGCCGGGTTCAACGCCGATGTCGTCCAGCACGCACCGGACTCGTGGACGCTGATGTCCCTCGTCTCCGCCGAGATCGGCTGCTCATTGACCCTGTCCTCGGTGATCGACAGCATCGCCGACCCGCACTTGCGCTTCCTGCGCCTGACCGACGACGTCGCACCTGTCGAGCTGCGGATGGCGTGGCTGCGCGACAGCGACGACCGTGCCTTGCACGCCGTGCTCCGGTTGTCCGAATCCGTCCTCCCGACGCCGCAGGACTAAGCCTCGATCCACCGATGGACGGGGCGTTGAGCGAGCGTCGTGACGTAGAAATGCCCCTCTGATCAGGAAGAATAGAGCTTGCTTAGGGTTCTGTTCGTCTGGTCGGAGAGGCATCTCGTAGATGCAATTCAAGCACGCCCCCGCCGCAGTGTCTGCGGTGTTCGATGATCCGAATCTCGTGTCGGCCGCGGGGCTGGTGCCGATGCTCCGCCTGGCGCGTTCCGCGGGGTTGGACGAGCTCGCGCGTGAGCGGTTGAGCGTCCCGACGGATAAGGGCGCCAACGCGGGTGCGAAGGTGATGGCACTGGTCGCGGGCATGCTCGCCGGGGCGGACTCGATCGACGACATGAACCTGCTCCGCCATGGCGGAATGGGCCGGTTGTTCGACCGGACGTATGCGCCGTCGACGCTCGGGTCGTTCCTGCGGGAGTTCCGGTTCGGACACGTCCGCCAGCTCGACGCCGTCGCCTCCCGGGTGTTCGCGAATCTCGCTGTCGACGCGCCGCTGCTCCGAGCAGGCGATGGCGAGCGGGTGATGGTGGATCTGGACGACACCATCATCGAGGTCCACGGATACCAGAAGCAGGGCGCCGGTTTCGGGTACTCCGGCGTCCGGGGGCTGAACGCCCTCCTCGCCACGGCATCGACCACCTCGTCGGCGCCGGTGATCCTGGCCCAGCGGTTGCGGCAGGGGAAGACCGGGTCCCCGAAGGGGGCCGCGCGGATCGTCGGCGATGCTCTCGCCACCCTGCGCCGCACCCGCGCCGCGACCGGGGCCAGGCCGTTGCTGCGGGCGGACTCCGCGTTCTACGGACACGCGACCGTCGGCACCGCGATCAAGGCGGGCGCCGACGTGTCGGTGACCGTGAGGATGGACCCGGCGGTGAAGGCCGCGATCGCGACCATCCCGGATGATGCGTGGGAGATGATCGAGTACACCGACGCGATCCGTGACGAGACCACCGGGCAGCTGATCTCCAAAGCCGAGGTCGCCGAGGTCCCGTTCACCGCGTTCCGCTCGAGGAAGAAGGCGGAACAGGTCGCCGGACGGTTGGTGGTGCGGCGCATCCCCGATCTGAACCCGAGACAGGTGGAGCAGCCGACCCTGTTCGACGTCTACCGGCATCACGCGTTCTTCACCACCACAGCGAAGGAGGTGATGGACACGGTGGCCGCGGACAAGACCCACCGCGGTCACGCGATCATCGAGCAGGTCCACGCCGACCTCAAAGCGGGGCCGCTCGCGCACCTGCCCTCCGGGGTGTTCACCGCGAACAGCGCCTGGCTCGTCATCGCCGTGATCGCATTCAACCTCACCCGCGCTGCCGGTCTCGTCGCCGACCGAGCGGGACGGCTCGCGAGAGCAACGACCGCGACGATCCGCCGCACCCTGATCCACGTCCCCGCACGGCTGGCGCGCTCCGCGCGCCGAATCACGCTGCACCTGCCCGAGGCCTGGCCATGGCAGACCGCGTTCGACCGGCTCTTCACAGCCACGCACGCGCCACCGCCAACGGTGACCACCTGACCATCGCCGCAACGCGGCACGACCGAGGACCAAGTGGACGACCGGGATGCGACGCCCGGAACTCAACCCTGCCCTCGACGCGTCACCGCGCCCCGATCATGCCGCCCCGGCACACCCACGGCTCATCGGTGGATCGAGGCTAAGGGTCGCCAGGTATCAATCCGCCTGCCATTTGGTATTGGAGAGAATCAGAACGAAGTGGAAGCGTGGAGTCCACTGTGCGTATATCAACGGCGAGGACAACCATGCACGCATTCGCGATCTTCCAAGACGATCACACGGTGACCGATGTGGAATTGCCGACCCCGACCCCCGAAGGCACCGAAATCCTCCTGCGCGTGGTTCGGTCCGGGGTGTGCCACACCGACATGCACCTGCGTGAGGGGTACTACGATCTCGGCAGCCGGGGGCGTCTGAATCTGATCGACCGGGGCGTCACCTACCCGCTTGTCCTCGGCCATGAGGTCGTCGGCGTCGTCGAAGCGGCCGGCCCCGACGCCGACGGGGTCTCGCCGGGTGAGCATCGCCTTGTCTACCCATGGATCGGCGACGGCTCCTGCGACGCATGCCAGGCAGGTCACGAGAACCTGTGCCCCTCGCCCCGTAACCTCGGCGTCGCCCGCCACGGCGGGTATGCCGAGTTTATCCTCGTCCCGCACCCCCGTTACCTCCTCGACGTCACCGGGATCGAAGAGCGGTGGGCCGCAACTCTCGCCTGCTCCGGCCTGACCGCCTACAGTGCCGCGCGCAAGGCCCTTCCGGCCACCGCGTCCGATCCGGTCGTGGTGATAGGCGCCGGCGGTGTCGGGTTGATGGCGATCGCCACGCTGCGCGCGCTCGGCCACGAAGCAGTCCTCGCGGTGGACCTGCAGGAGCGCAATCTGGAACTGGCGCGGCAGCTCGGAGCGACCACGACGATCTCCGCCCGCCAGGAAGACCTTGCCGCCGCCATCGTCGCCGGCGCCGGTGGGCCGGTCGCGGCGATCGTGGACTTCGTCAACAACTCCACAACAGCTCCCGCTGCGTTCGCCGCGCTCCGCAAGGGCGGAACGATGGTTCAGGTCGGGCTGTTCGGCGGAGAGCTGGTCATCCCCACCGCGTTGCTCACTCTGAAGATCATCACCATCCGCGGAAGCTTCGTCGGGTCCCTCGGCGAGCTCGAGGAGCTCGTCGGGCTCGCGCGGCGCGGCGCGCTCCCGCATCTCCCGATCATCGACGGGGAGTTGTCTGCGACGGCGGTGCAGGATGCGCTGGACCGGCTCGCCGCGGGCGGCGTGCCCGGCCGGATCGTGCTCAGCGCGTGACCGCGCCGGGCGTCCAGCCGGCCACGACTCACGCGTAGTCGAAGAAGCCGCGTCCCGTCTTGCGTCCCAGCTCCCCGGCCGCGACCTTGTCGCGGAGGATCTGCGGCGGGGCGAACCGCTCGCCGAGCGTCTCATAGAGGTATTCGGCGATCCCGAGACGCACGTCCAGCCCGACAAGATCGGAGGTGCGCAACGGACCTGTCGCGTGACGGTATCCCAGCACCATCGCCGTGTCGATGTCCTCAGCGCTGGCCACCCCCTCTTCGAGCATCCGCATCGCTTCCAGCGCGATTGCCGCGCCCAGGCGGGAGCTCGCGAAGCCGGGCGCGTCGTTGACGACGATCGGGGTCTTCCCCAGCGATGTCACCCACTGCTCCGCCCGTTGCCGCAGGTCCGGGTCGGTCGACGGCGTCAGCACGATCTCGACGAGTGACGAGGGCGGCACCGGATTGAAGAAGTGCAGTCCGCACACGCGCTCCGGCCTCGCCAGCTGCGCCGCGAGCCTTGTCACCGACAACGATGAGGTATTCGTGGCCAGCCACGCCGACTCCTCCACGATCCCCTCTGCTCTCTGCATCGCCTCGACCTTGAGTGCGAATGTCTCTGGGACAGCTTCGATCACGAGCTCGGCATTCCGCAGCGCCTCGTAGTCGGCGCTGGCCGCGACGCGGCCGGCGATTGCGTCGACGTCGACCGAGGCATCCCGCTCCGCGGCCTTGCGGATCCCATCGGCCAACCGCGCGGCGGCCGCGCCCGCCGCCGCCGGGTCACGTTCGATCACGGTGACCTGGGCGCCCGCCTGAGCGAACACTTGCGCGATACCGGCGCCCATGCGGCCGCCCCCGATCACGCCGACGGTGGAGGGAACAGTGATCATCGGGTCTCCTGAGAACGGTTGAGGAATCGGGTCATCAGCTGCGTCTTGGCGTCCGACTCGAACAGGATCGCCTGCGCGAGTTCGTCGACAAGGGGGTGGGCGTCCCGCGGCGCAGCGAGCACGCGCTTCGAGAGGCGGAGGGCGAGCGGATCCTGGCCAGCGATCCGATCGGCGACGGTATCCGCCGCGGCCGCTAACTGGTCGGGTTCATGCACCGAGGCCACCAACCCACACCGCAGCGCCTCCTCGGCGTCCAGCCGGCGCCCCGTGAACAGGATCTCCTTGGCCAGCGGCTCCCCCACCAGCTCGGCGAGCCGCCAGGTCGCCCCGGCCGCGGCCAGGATTCCGATCGCCGTCTCGGGGTTGCCGAACACGGCGCGGGTGGACGCGATCCGGATGTCGGCCGCGTACGCGAGTTCCGCACCGCCCCCGATCGCGAACCCGTCGACCGCGGCGATCACCGGCATAGGCAGCCGCGCGATACGGGTGAACAGCCCGGAGTTGATGCCGGCCAGCGCTTCGTCACGGCCGCGCTCGAGCAGCTGCCGGATGTCTGCGCCAGCCGCGAACACACCCCGTTCGGGCGTGGAGGTTCCGGTGAGAATCAGGATGCGGGGCTCTCGCTCCAGGCTCGTGCATACCGCGTGAAGTTCGTCGACCATGTCGTCGTTGATCGCGTTTCGCACGTCAGGACGGTTCAGTTCGACGTGAAGCCGGTCCGCGCCCTCGCGGAGTATCAGAGTGGTCACCGTCCCAGCCTCCCATCACCGATCAATGCGCGTCCAATACCCGATCCACGTACATCTGATGCGCCATCGTCATCAATCTCGGCCGGGATCGGTATTGGACGAACTCGGCCACGGCGCGACAGGCTGAGTGGGCAGTACCGCGCCAGACGACCGCCGATCTGGGCGGGCGTGGCCCGAGAGACGCACGACAGCAATGAAGCGAGGAGACCACGATGGGTGCATACCGGACCATCAACCCAGCCACCGGCCAGACGGTCGCCGAGTACCCCGTGATCGGCGATGCGGACGTGGCCGACATCGTCGCCCGCTCGCACACGGCCTACCGCAGGTACCGGGAGCTGCCGCTCGCCGAACGGACGGGGATCCTGGCACGCGCGGCGCAACTGCACCGGGACCGCATCGATGAACTGAGCGCGCTGCTGACCCTCGAGGTCGGCAAACCCGTCACGCAGGCCCGCGGGGAAGTCGAGCTGGTCGCCTCGATCTACCAGTACTACGCCGACCACGCCGAAGCGTTTCTCACCGACGAGACCCTCGACATCGTCGGCGGAGGGGAAGCGCTCGTCCGCACCGAGCCGATCGGGCCGCTGTTGGGGATCATGCCGTGGAACTACCCGTACTACCAGGTGGCCCGGTTTGTCGCCCCCAACCTCGCACTGGGCAACACGATCATCCTCAAACACGCCCGCAACTGCCCGCAGTCCGCCCTCGCCATCGAACGCGTGCTCCACGATGCCGGGCTTCCGGCCGACGCGTACATCAACGCGTTCGTAGACAGCCGCCAGATCGCCGGCATCATCGCCGACCCGCGCGTGCAAGGGGTGTCGCTGACCGGCTCCGAGAAGGCGGGCTCGGCTGTCGGCGAGGTGGCCGGCAGGCATATGAAGAAGGTCGTCCTCGAGCTGGGCGGCTCGGACCCGTTCATCGTCCTGGAGGATGCTGACGTCGACGCGGCCGTGGCAGCCGGCGTGCGCGGCCGCATCGCCAACGGCGGCCAGGCGTGCACGGCATCCAAGCGGTTCATCGTCGTGGATGCCGTCTACGACGAGTTCTCCCGGAAGTTCATCGACGCGATCACGAAGATCACCCCCGACGACCCCACGGACCCCGACACGTTCCTCGGCCCGCTGGCGTCCGCGGATGCCGGCAAGGAGCTCGAGGAGCTCGTCGAGGACGCGGTCGCCAAGGGCGCCACCCTGCACATCGCCCCCGGTGCACGCCGAGAGGGCGCCTTCTACCCGCCCAGCGTGCTCACCGGGGTCACCCCGCCGATGCGAGCCTACGAGGAGGAGCTGTTCGGACCGACCGCGGTCGTGTACCGGGTGCCCTCCCCGCAGGCCGCGGTCGCCCTGGCCAACGAATCGCCCTTCGGGCTGTCCAGCAGCGTCTTCACGCAGGACCCTCTGGCGGCCGCGCAGATCGCCCGCGAACTGGAGGTCGGGATGGTGTGGATCAACAGCACCAGCCGCAGCGCACCGGACCTCCCCTTCGGCGGCGTGAAGCGCTCCGGCATCGGACGCGAGCTCGCCCGGTACGGCATGGACGAGTTCGCGAACAAGAAGCTCATCCGAACCCCCGCCTGATATCCCCGCGTAACGCCTCCGCCGCGCCGAGTACGCAACTGCGAATCCAGGCCTCCCTGGTCGGCAGGCGGGGCGCTGTTTTCAGGAGATCAGGGTGTTCTGCCCGTCGAGACCGTACGCGCGCAGTTTCCGGTACAGCGTCGTGCGCCCGATACCGAGGATCTCCGCTGCACGCGAACGGTTTCCGTCCGCCTCCCGCAGCGCCGCATCGATCGCCCGGTACTCGGATGCGGCGATGCCGCGCAGCTGGCGGGCACGTGTGCGCATCTCGACGGGCAGAAGGTCGACGTCCAGGACGGTGCCGACGGGGCGGTACGCCACCATCGCGGCAATCAGAACCCGCAGCTCCGAGGCGCCACCAGGCCAGTCCCACCGGGAAAGCGCCTGCAGCAGAGCAGGGCTCAGTGTCACCGAGTGCTCCTGAGCGAGTCTCACGGCCAGGCCGATGACACGGTCTGGGTCATCGCGCAGCGCTGGGAGGTCGAGTCGCGGCCCCAGGCGGCCCAGGAAACTGAAGACGACGCCAGTCAGGTCGTCTGCGACACAGAACACCACCCGGGCGGACCGGACGGGATCTGCCGCGCCGGCCAATTGCTGCAGGACCGGGAAGTCAGCGTCGGTCAAAGACTCGACGCTGCGGACGACCACCGACGTGCCTGTGCTCAGCGCCTGCACCGCCGTGACCACGGCCCCCGGTTCCCGAAGCGCCGGGGCGTCGATGACGACCGGGTCGTGGCGGTCGCGTTCGCGCAGCCAGAGCTGGGCGAGAAGCGTCTTCCCGCTGTCGCGGGGACCGTGGATCGCGATGCACCCGCTGGTGCGACCGAGCACGTCGAGGTGCGCGGCAAGGCGGGAGAGTCGGGTGGGTTCCGGCGCTGCGGTCGGCTCGTCCTCGGGCAGTTCAACGAGGTAGATGCTCTCGCCTGCCCGATTCACGATGCGGCGGGCAGTGCTCGGCCGACCCGCGAGCAGGACGGATGCGACATCCCCCTGCCAATGGTGAGCCTGCAACTCGTCCCACAGCGTCACGTGCCGCTCGGCCGAGAGCATCGGCAACGCGCCCGTCGAGGCGAGCACGCCTCCTCGACCGATGGCCAGCACGCGGTGGCCGGCGGTGCCGCCCGCGAACCGGGCCAGCAGCGCCTGCAACTCCAGCGGTGCGGTGTTCAGGAGCGCGTCCTGGAGGTCACGAGCGGCCTGCTTCGCGATCGCGAGCATCGCGGGATGGGATGCCCCGACTGGAGAGGCGAGGGCGAGCGAGCCGATGACACGCTGCGAGAGGGGGTCGTGGATGGGGGCGCCGGCGCAGGCTAGGGTCTGCAGCCGGTCGTTGACGTGCTCGGCGCCGCGCACGAACACTGCGGATCTTTCCTCCATCGCCGTTCCGAGTCCGTTCGTGCCCAGCGCGGACTCCGAGAATTCGAATCCTTCGGCGGCGGACACCTTGTCGAGCCGTCTCGCGTGGCTCGGGTCGCCTACCTTTCGGGCGAGGATCCGTCCGGATCGGTCGCTGACCAGCAGCGCGACACGCATGTCAGCGAGTGATTCCGCCCATCGCGCCAGGACGGTCTCAGCGGTGTCCTGGAAGCGTCCCGCCAGTTCGGAGAACGGGTGGTAAGCAGGAGTCGCAGTCGGATCGCAGCCGCCACCGGTGGTGATCGAGCGACGCCAACTGCGCTCGATCACCGGGGGGACGTTCAGTGTTCGGGGAGTGAGACCGTGCGCGCCGACGCCAGCTTCGAGAAGGCGTTCACGAGCCTGCCGCACGCTCGCGGCGGAATAGGTGTCGATGGACATAGCTGGGACCTCGCGTCACTGCAAGTGGTCACACCCAGTATCCGCCTCCCTATTGGAACCCGCCAATACCTAATCCGCTGTGGATCTATCCTCTGTGCGCATGAGTCCATGGTGGTGGGGAAGCCGGTCGCGTTCGTAGGTGATGTCGGTGTAGCCGTGAGGAATGGGCTGGCCGTGGTCATCGAGGCCGACGAAGACGATCTTCTCGATCGTGAGAATGCGTTCACGAGTGATCATGTTGCGCACCTCGGCGCGCATCGTGAGGGAGGTGCGCCCGAACGCGGTGGCGCGCAGTCCCATCTCGATCAGATCGCCTTGTCGCGCGGAACTGACGAAGTCGATCTCGGAGATGTACTTGGTGACCGCCCGGGAGTTTCCGAGCTGGATGATGGCGTAGATCGCGGCCTCTTCATCGATCCAGCGCAGCAGGCTGCCGCCGAACAGGGTGCCGTGCGCGTTCAGGTCCTCGGGACGGACCCAGCGGCGTGACCGGAATGTGACGTCTGCTGACATGTTGTCGCTCATAGGACGACCGTAGGCCGGGAAGCACACTCCCGGCCTACGGTTACCGTCGATCAGGCCGGGATGGGCTGTCCGATGCTGAATCCTTCGAAGTCCTTCGCCTGGATCTCCGAGAGGAGGCCGCGGTAGGCGCCTAGGCCGCCGAGGTAGAACATCACGGCGTGCTTCTTGCCGGGGATGTTCGCCCCGAAGATCCACGAGTCGGTCTTGGGGAACAGCGTGTAGTTCGCGATCGTCGTGCAGGTCTCGGTCCATTCGTCCTCGACCTGCTGCGACACCTCGATGAGCCCGCCTCTCCGCTCCGCCTCGGTGACCAGGGTCGTGATGAACTCGACCTGCGCCTCGATGCTGGGCACCAGGTTGGTGAACGGCCCGTTGGGGCCGAGGATCATGAACATGTTCGGGAATCCGGCCGTCATGATGCCGAGGAAGCTGGTCGGGGCGTCGGCCCAGTGCTCGTCGACGCTCACCCCTCCGCGCCCGCGGATGTCGATGCGGCGGTAGTTGCCGTCGACCGCGTCGAACCCGGTAGCCAGCACGAGCACATCCAGCTCGTGCTCCACGCCGTCCGCGGTCTTCACCCCTCGTGGGGTGATCTCGACGATTGGGTTCTCCTTGATCGACACCAGCTTCACGTTGTCCTGGTTGTACACGTCGTAGTAGCCCTGGTTGCACAGCGGCCGCTTCGCATACGGCTGGGTCGGGGTGAGCAGTCGCGCCGTCTCCGGATCCTTGACCGTCTCAGCGATCTTGCGGCGGATGAACGCAGCGGCTGCCTCGTTCGACTCCGGGTTGATGGCGATGTCGTTGAACGTGCCGAACATGAAATAGAATCCGTTGCCTCGGTCCCATGCCGCCTGGAACACGCGCTCCCGCTCGGCCTCGTCGACATCGGTGGCCGCGACGGTGGACTCCTCGAACCCGAACGCGACGCCCGAGTTGCGGACCTGCTCCCAGATCTCCGGGAACCGGGACTTGTAGTTCTCCACCTCTCCCGGCTCGACCGGTCCGTTGCCGGAGGGGACGCTGTATTGCGCGGAACGCTGGAACACGGTCAGGTGCGACACCTGCTTGGCTGCGGCGACGATGAACTGGGTTCCGGTCGAGCCGGTGCCGATGACGCCCACCCGCTTGCCCTCGATCGACAGGTCGTCCGGCCACTCCGCGGTGTGCACGAGGCGGCCTTCGAACGAGTCGATCCCGGGGATGTCGGGGATGTTGGTTGCTGCGAGCAGTCCCAGCGCCGTCACCACGTATCGGGCCGTGAAGGATTCTCCGGCGGAGGTGCCGACCGTCCAGGTGTTGGTGGCTTCGTCGAAGACGATCGACGTGACTTCGGTGTTCAGCTGGAAGTCCTTGCGGAGGTCGTACCGGTCGACGACGGTCTCAAGGTAGCGGAGGATGTCGGGCTGGTCGATGTACTTTCGGGCCCAGTCCCACTCCTGCAGCAGTTCGTCATCGAACGAGTATCGGTAGAAGGGGCTCTCCGTGTCGGACATGGCGCCGGGGTACCGGTTCCAGTACCAGGTGCCTCCGATGCCGGCGCCCTTCTCGAACCCGCGGACGCGCAGGCCGAGCTTGTCGCGCAGTGTGTGCAGCTGGTAGATGCCGCCGAATCCGGCGCCGACGACGATCGCGTCGAGGTCCGTGGTCTGTGTGGATGTCATGGTGCAACTCCTTCGTTGAATGAGGTGGGTGGGGGTGCTGCAGGTCAGTGGCGAAGCCACTGGCCGATCGCCGCAAGCTCCGCGTCGACGTCCGCGTCGCGGCCAGCCAGGAACGGGTAGACGTGCTGCTGTCCTTCGGCGACATGCAGGGTGACGTCAACGCCGGCGCCCTTGGCGCGCTCTGCCACGCGGATGGCATTGTCGACCAACGACTCGACCGAACCGGCGTTGACGTACAGCGGGGGGAACCCGGTGAAATCCGCGTAGAGCGGGTTCGCGAGCGGCGCCGACGGGCTGGTGGTCTCCCCCAGCACGCCGGCGATCATGCCCTCCAGGAGCGGCACGGAGATCAGCGCGTCGGTCGCATCGTTGGTGACCAGCGTCGCGCCGCGGTTCTCCATGTCCAGCCACGGGGAGAACGCGATGACGTGCCCGGGCAGCGGCCGTCCCTTCGCCTTCAACGCCAACGGGATGGCGATGGCGAGATTGCCTCCCGCCGAGTCGCCGATGGTGGTGACGTCCTCGGGGTGGACCCCCCGCTCCAGCAGGGCCTCGAACGCCGCGACCCCGTCGTCTACCTGGGCGGGGTGCGGGTGCTCGGGCGCGCGACGGTAGTCCAGCACGAACGCTGTTACCCCGGCCGCCTTCGCGACGTGCGCGGCGAGCTTCCGGTGGCTGGCCGCAGAGCCGACGGCGAACCCGCCGCCGTGCGTGTAGAGGAGGACCTTGGAGCGATCGGCTCCGGCCGGGAACGCCCAGATGCCGGGCACGCCGCCGACCGTCTCCTCCTTGTAGGTGACATTTTCCGGTTCGATGGTCGGCTGGTGCCATTCATCGAAGATGCTGCGGAACAGCCGCATGTCCAGCTCGTGGGTGGCCATGAGCTCGGACCAGCCCAGATACAGATCACGCAGGGCGCTCGGGACGACTGCGGTCGCGGTGGATGACGAGGACATCGCATAACTCCTTCGTTGATGCTCGGCGCCTGCAGGAACGAGGCGACCACTCGGTGGATGAGCTCTACTCTCAGGGAGGATTCCGCCACAGCGCTGTGCCGATTTGGAACAGCTCACCCGGGTTGCCCGGTGACCACGACAGAGATCGGCTCCGGCGCACGGCATGATCAGGATCCAGCGCACGAACGAGACCGGATCGGGCACGGTGCCAGACGATCAGCGCCGCCACGACGAGAGTCGCGGCGGTCACCGCCATTGCTCCGACCCAGCCGCTCTGCGTGAAGACCGTCGCCAGGACGAGACCGACAGCCGGGATTCCATCTCCACGGAGAGCGACGGCAGCACACGCCGGACGGCGAAGATCTACTCACCGCCACCGTCTCCGCTTCCGACGACGACGACAGCTTCGGCTTCTACTCCCGGCCCACCAAGGCCCACATCATCGCCGCCGGCATCCGCCGCACCGCATGAACGAGCGCCTCATGAACAGCCGCACCAGCCTCACCATCTACCCCGCCCACGACGAGCAAACCCTGCTCCCGCCGACGCCGATCCTCGTCGACGAGCACTACTTCGTCCGCGCCGGGCTCGAGCAACTCCCCGCCCGCCTCATCGGGTTCAGCCCCGCCGGCGCGCTCGCCATCACGGCGTGGGTTCACGACGTGTTCCGTGCCCCGGAGCTCGCACGCGACCTGTACCCGACTTTCATCATCGCCGGTCGCGTCCAGGCATATCCGATCCCCGCCGCCAGGGTCACCGTGCGCGAGCCCGCCGGCGTCGTCCAGGTCGTGATCACCGACCCTCGCGGCAAGAGATACCGGCCATACCTCGGCGAGGACCGCGACATTGCCGACCGCATCGCCGCGGCCTGGGGCTCCCACCGCGGATACTCCGCCACCGTCCAACCGATCACCTGACAATCACGAACGGAGACACCATGCGCTGCTTGATGTGCGAAGAGCCCACCACGATGTACATCCCCTCGGACGACGTCGACGGCATCGGGCTGCATAGCTGCGGTGTCTGCGGGTTCGAGATCGAAGGCCCCCGCGACGAACCCGCGCATGTCGCCGACCATCGGAAGCTCACTGCAACGACGACCTCGACGACGTGTAGGTTCCCGTTGGAAATGGCCGAGGATGCCGGGAATCCCCGGTAGTTGGCAGTGGCCGAAGGCTCAGGATTCCGTGGGGAATGGCGAATCCCTACAGCCCCACGCCAGTCAGTCCTCGGCAACGCTGTCAGCGGCGTCGAGGCCGGGCAGTGTGAGAGCAGTCGCTTCGATCTCTTGCTGGGGTGCAGGCTCGGGCGGCGCCTGCGCCGGCTTACCGAACCCTGCGATTAGAAGCTCGCTGATGTCGTCCTTCAGAGAGCCAAAGCTTCGCAGGAACGCTGCAATGAGGCTCACGCTTGATCTTGCCGCCGGATCATTGAGTCGAAGCTGAGCCCCCGCAGCTTCTGAGATGTCTCGCCCACGAGCTAGCCGCTCGTGAACGACGAGATCAAACTGTCGAGGCAAGTCTCGGAGCGCGGGCTGACGGCCTAGCCGGATTGCGAGTTCTGCAGCAGAGTCAGCCCACTCCGGCGGTGAGGGCTCAAACGCGCCCATGGCCTCAGTCCGCACCTCGGGCGAGGCCTTCGCCGCCGCGAGCAGTCCACTGATGAACTTGTCGAAGTCGCGCGACAACTGGCGCATGCGCTGAGCGGGCACAACTCCGTCTGCGAGGCGTTCGCGAAGAAAACTTGTGAATGCACTCGGATCCATCGGGCGGACAAATCCCACGATCGTTACGAGGTTGAGTACCCAGATACTGAGGGTCTCTGAAATGAGCCACCGTACCGCGAGCTGTTCGTCATCCTTGACGCCGGGCGTCCAGCGCTGGCAAAGCGTCTCAAGTAGACCCAGGCTCTGCTTCAGTGCAGCGAACGGATCTAGAAACCACACGGTGGAAGTGAGGAACTTGAACGCAGGTCCGAGCGTGGGATCGTCCTTGCTGACTACTTTGACTGTGCGCCGCAGAAGCAGGGCGTTGGGTCCGTGGGCCCCAAGATCTGTGAGTTTCGAGAGATTAAGTGCGGCCTCTCGCGCCTGGAGGTCGTTGATCGATTCGACGCTGACGCGGGAATGGCGGCCCAGCTCCCGGGTTCTGGGCGTCACGCTCGAGGCAACAGTCAGTTCCGCTCGCTCTGCGCCTACCAACTCTTGCAGTCCGCGTAGCCACACAATACGGTCGAGTGGTTTCGGCGCGCTCTTCCCCGTCCCGCTCTTGGACTCGCCAATGGTCCGGTGACTCTCGAGCCCGGGACCAAGCCCGATGGCGAGTAGATCCAGGTCGGTGACTTGGATGAGTTCCGCGCCGTAGTAGCTGATGAGGTCGATGCCTACCCGAGTGAAGTACCCCTCCCAGAACCACACTTGGCCTACGCGGCATTCGAGTCGATCACCGGGGGTTAGCGGGTCGGTCTTGACGGGTGGCACGTTGCAGTTCCTTTCTCAGCTCGAGGATCGCTGATCTCGCGATCTCGTCAGCGGCTCCGAGGTCGCCCGCGCCCGCACGTGTTTGCTCTGGGTTGGTGAACTCGCCTGGAGCTCGGAGGAGGTTCACCGTCGGGTCCGTCGTTCCTGCGGACGTTGATGAGTTCTGAAGCCACGCGAGCCCGCCTTCGACGATCTCCTCCTTCACAAGTTCGAGGTATGCCCGGCCGTGGTCCGTTTCACGGACGCGAACGATGCCGTGCGCCTCAAGCAGGTGGTAGTCGGTGCTGATGTTGCTCGCAGGCCCAACGCTCCCGCGGTTTAGGAGCGCCCGCACGAGGACCACAGGATCGTGTATTCGACCGCCGCTACGTTCCGCTCGTTCATGCCCGAAGAGCATGTGGGCGACAAAAAGCTTGCGCTGATTCAGCGCCTCGGTGGTTGTGAGCCGGTCGTCCTCCGACTCGAGAGTAGGTGAAAAGACATATGTCTGCGCTCCGGATCCTCCCGTCGACTTGACGGTGGCGGCCTGGACGAGTCCGACCTTCTGTGCTGCGCCGAACACGCCGGGGGTCGGTTGCGCGAGGAGTGGAAGTGCGAGGCCGGGGTGTTGCGCTGCCTGTTCACATATGCCGAGAAGCGCGTCGCGCTCGCCCGGGGGAAGGCCACGGAGGAACGACGCGATCTCAATCTGTCCTGACTCCCACACGTAAGGGCTATAAATTACGTCCTCGGCGAGATCGACGGAGTTGACGCGCTTTGTAAGGCCTGTCGCCAGTGCAAGGTTCAGACCGGTTTCGCTGACTTGGTCGTTGAATCCTCGTCGGTGGAGTTGGTCGAGATGTTGGGTGGTCGTCAACGGGGCGAACGATGCGACTTCGATCGAGTGCAGCGTTACGATCTCATCGATGGTCGGGTTGAGCTGCTGTAGAACGCGGTAGGACTGTTCGATGAGGTTCCCGGTTACGCCCAGAAACTCCTGCACCTCGATTACAACGCCTTGTGTGTCCAGCGCGAAGTCTGCAACATTGGCAGCCTTCAGCGCCGGCAGCACGGTCGAGTGAAGTGATTGCCTTCCAATTCCTGCCTGGACGGCGAAAGACTCGAGGGCGGATGCACTCAAGGGGTCGGAGAATCCATGGATGCGGGCGACGAAGTCCATCGCTTCGCCTGCGTGAAGTAGTGACTCGAGTCTGGGTCTCAGAGCCGGGTCGATTGTGCGCGAGGCTTGATGAACCCGCGTCACAGCGCGCCCGAGTCGCCGGTCGGACCTGTTGACGTCCAGATCGGCAGTGGTGCTCTCCGCCATTCGAATCTCCTCACCCGCTACCGAGATGAGCCTACTGATCGGGCGTACGCTCCTCGCAGTGCGCTCGTCTCAATTTGTGGGGAATCGCATTTCGAGCACTCGCTGCCATTTGACGACGTCGGCGGCGTCCTCGGGCCGAAGACTGCGCATGTGTGCCAGACGATTCCGAATCGGCATGATCTGCGCGCTGAACTGTCGCCAGTGAGCGGCGCTCAACCCCAAGTCGCCGATCTGGGAACGGTCCTTTAGTTGGAGCAACTCCCCGAGTGAGAGCCATTCGAGAGGGTCGCGCAATTGCTTGACCGACGTGGCGCCCATGTATGCCGATTCGCTCGCTCGCTCGAGCACTTTTTCCGGAAGGTCGCCGTTCAGGCACTGCGTGCGCCAGTTCTCCGCCCATGCGGCGATTGCGCGCCGACGCACTTCGCGTCGGATGATCCGCTCGATCTTCCAGAGTCCCGAACTCACCTCGGCAAGCTGCTGCTGAGGATCGAGGGCATCCGCGAGAACCTCGTCGAGCGCCTTCTTGAGCGGTCCGAGATGCTTCGGAAAATTCCATGTCCGAGTCGCACCGTCGGGCGCTGTAAGGCTGGAACCATCCAGCGCCTCAAGCTCCCTCGCGTTGAGCAGGCCCAGCGCGCTCTGGCCAATCAGCAGGCTCTCGTACACGACACGATCGAGAGACGCAGCCAGGTCCATACCGAGTTCTGTCAGCGCCCGGCACAGTACGTCGGCCGGGGAGGCGCCGTCTTCAACGCACGTTGGCCACTCGTGAGCGCCTGTGCTCTTGACGACCGGAGCATGCGCCAGGCTGGCGTCGTCAAGGAGCGAACTCCCGACCACTGGAGGGAAAGCAATCCGAGGCGCCCGGGAGAGGAGGATGACCCTGCCGCCGGCCTCGACGTCGCTGAAGACGCGCTCGCGTAGCGCACCCATCTGAGTGGCCTCACTCTGCATCGTGAGCGACTCCATCCCGTCGATCACGACTGTTCCGGTGGTAAGTGGGCCATCTGGCTGCAAGTAGTCCCGGACGCGCGTCACGTTCACCTGCGAAGCCCCCAGAGCGCGGCGGGCTGGCTCGTTGCTCGAGCCCAGCTGCAGGAACACGACGCGGAGTTGCTCCGCTTTTCGGTGAACGCCCAGTATCCAGTCGGAGTAGTCGGTCGCGCTCATACGAGCTCCAGGATCACGCTGACTTCGAACTCGCCGTCCTGTTCGTGAATCAGACCCAGGTCCTTCAGTCGACGAACTGCGACGTGCTCGCTGGATGCGAGTTCCTTGAAGTCGGCTGCACTGTCCATCAGCACGTCCAGCATGACGGCCTCGTTCGCGTAGTAGCGCTTGACGTGTTGGACCATCTCCTCAATGTTGCCTTGGACGCGACTCTTCCAATCATCAAGTTCTGTGAGCACGGAAGCGCGAGTCATCGTACGTTGGAAGACGTCGGTCGGAAGGTGCTGCACGACGGCTGAGCTCAGATTTCGATACAGATAGGCGTGACCACCGGACGCCTCGTGGAGTGCCTCGAGCGCACCAGGTTCGATCTGGATGCCCATCTTGCCGCCGACGGTGCTCGCGAGATCGTCCGCCTCTTCTCGCTCCAGCGGCTTCACGTACACGGCCTTCGCCCAAGAGAAGAGGGGATTCGGTCGACCATACAGTCGTCCACCTTCAACGATGGCGCTTGTAAGGCCGGACAGCACGAAGGTGAAGTTCTCAGACTCCTGCACGATGCTCCTGAGGGCCGATAGCAGCTGCGCAATGCGTGGCATGTCGCCTTCAGCGATATCGATGCGATCCGCTGGGGTCAAGTACTCGATCTCGTCCAGGAGGAGCAGGATCCTATGCCCGTCTTTGTGGAGATGCTTGAGTATCGCCTGGAGAGCGTTCTTCAGGTCGAGGATGCTCGGGCGTTCCTGCAGCTGCGAAAGCTCTTGGGTGCGCAGCTTGTGAGCTTTGAGTTCAGCAATCAGTCGTCGACGCAGATCGCTGACGATGTCGTCGGTGGGGTCTTCCGGCGGAGAGGGGAAGGCCTCCAGGTCCATGAGGACGGTCACCACTTTGTCCTCTTGCAACTCCTCCTTAAGCTGCATGAGGATGCTCGTCTTGCCCGACTTCCGCAGTCCGAAGACGCCTGTGACTCGCTGGTTGAACACGTCGTCACGCATCGACTGCAGCAGTGTCCTGCGGCCGAAGAAGCTCGCGCCATACACGGGAGTCGTCATGTAGAAGAGGTCTCGGGCATAGATGTAGTCGCGAAGAAGGGTAATTAGCGAGAGTTCGTCTTCGTCGTCAATCAAGAGCGGGATCGCTAGTTTCGCGGGGCGCGACCAGTCGTTCAGTTTGATCTGTAGACGCCGATCGGGCGACCACATGAAGAAGATGTCCGGAGTGATGGAACGATCGGCGCCACCGAGCTCGCGGGCCGCAGCCTGGAAGGTCCGGCCCTGGAGATCCTCATGCGGACTGTAGAAGATCATCACCTCGCGGGTAAACCCAAACCCGGCCTCGATCGCTCCACTGAATCGCACATGGACGATCGCGCAGTCCCTGAAGCCATCCTGACGGCAGAACCCCGCGTAGACCACCTGGGAGCCAAGACTTCGCAGAGCGTCGATGTGGTCACGCAGGACCGGGTACTTGTATCGAACGCGCTCGACGTTTGCCAGCAGGTCTGGGTGCTGGGGCGCCGCCACAGCGCCCGATCGCCAGCCGAACTGTCGAGTGGATGGTGCGGTCGGATCGAATCCCGGCCGATCGACATGCGGGTCTACGTGCTCACGTCGCATCGGCGATGGCCGAGGCGAACCGGGTCGAGGGGGTCGGGCACCGAACGACGCCCTCACCTTGCGAGCAACTGGAGCTTCTATCGATGAAGACGGGCTCTTGACGAACTCACCAAGTTCTCGCAGACGGACCAAGACGGCCTTTGCGTCGACTCCCAGTTCGGCGGCGAGCTCGTGCACTCGCATCTTCGCCATCTGTTCTCCGCTCGTGGTCACTTGGCCCGCTGTGTCTGCCAGGGGCTGTGCATTACCGGCGAAGCCGGGTTGCCAGATCAGTCTGTTGCATGCTGCAGACACCGGCTGCGATGACACGGCTCGATATATCAGTCGCCGTCCGCCGTCCCACCGAGGCGGCGCGCCTTGAGCAGCACGTTCATGTGCCTCGGGTGGGCTACCCATTGAGTTGTGATCGGTCCAGCGCGTCGAGTGAAATGGCCTTCCACCGGCTGCTAGGCCTTGCTGGGCCTCGGGCCAAACGGGGTCCAGGCCCATGCCCGCGACGAACGTCACGCAGCGCTGGATGTCGATGAGGTCTTCTGGGGCCGCTTTCAGCCGCTTGAAGTGTGCGATGCCATGAGGCGAGCATCTCACGACGGGCGAGACTTCCTGAGCGAGAGCAACCACTCGACTCGAACAGGCTCTGACCCAATCAGTGGACACAAATTCACCGGTGTGAGAGACTACTCCGTTCGCCAAACGAAGGGTCTGGCCGATGTCACACTCTGACGGCAACACGGACTGGGGGCGGATCATCCGCGACATGATCGCGCGTAGCACCGACTCTGCCCCCACCGAGCCCGGGGTCTACCGGATGCCGTGTGGGAACTGCTACGTCGACTTCTTCCTCGCCTCGGACGGCACCGAACGGTGGCTCGTCCCAGGCGATGAGCGCAGCTACACCCGCGACACCGTGGCCATCGCTCGCCACGGCGAGCACCCGTGGGAGCGGATGTACACCCTCGGCCATGCCGCCGCCGAGATCCGCCGCCGCGCGACCGCCGACGGCACACCCGTTCTTGTCCTGATCGATGAGCTGGCAGCGGTCGCCGCCACGGAGGATGCGGCGGAAGACGAGGAAATCGCCCGTATCGCCCGGGAGCGTCCCGCCGACAGTGCGGAGGTGGCGCGCTCCGATCTCGCCCGGAAATTCGGGATCGATCTCGACGAACTCTAGGAACATCTAGCGGTGTCTACCGAAACGCTAGACACCGCTAGATTCTGCTAGACATCCGTCACATGCGAGGAGCGTTAGCCGTGAGTGAGTATCCGTGGTTCGACTTCGACCGAGTCGACTACGTCACCGCGGACACCCACTTCAGCCACGCCCGGATCAGCGAACTCGCGGACCGTCCATTCACCACCGTCAACGAGATGAACACCGAGCTCATCCGCCGCTGGAACGAGACGGTCGCCCCGACAGATGTGGTGCTACATCTCGGGGATGTCGCGCTCGGGCCGATCGAGGAATCGATCACCCTCACCGCGCAGCTGAACGGTCACCGGTACCTCGTCCCCGGGAACCATGACCGGGTCTCACCAGCGACACAGTCCAGGAAGGCGATCGAACGGTTCGCGCCGCTCTACGAGGCGGCCGGGTGGACGATTCTGCCGGAGGTCATCGAAGGCACCCGGCACGGCTACCGGATCCTCGCATCCCACTACCCGTACAAGGGCGACTCGCAGGAGTCGGACCGACACACGTCGCACCGGCCCCGCTGGGACGATGGGATCCCGCTGTTGCACGGTCACACGCACGCACGCGACCACGGCCCGAATGGGCACCAGTTCCACGTCGGCGTCGACGCCCACGCATACGCGCCCATCCCGTTCACCGTCATCGACGAGTGGGTCCGGGGCCTACCGGATGTCGAGCCGTGGCTCGATGTGGCGGTCCGTGAAGCCCGTCAACTCCTCGCCAACCTCGACGCCACCGAAACCTCGAACTCCGACGCGATGTTCTACACGATGGGCTACAACGAACTGCGCGTCGCGCTGGAGGAACTCCTCGGCGCGCTCTACTCTTCCCACCCCGACTCCCCCGGGAACACCGCCAAGGCTTAGGACTGCCTCGGACGCGCTTTCGGCGCGGGCGACGGTATGAACAGTTCGCCTGCCGCGGGGCCGGATCGGAGGGTCCGCGGTTCTCGTCGGAAGCGGATCCATCCACAACGCTGCCAGTGCACCATCGTCAGGTACCGCGGCGACGACGACGTCCAGGCAGCCTGATGCTCCGCGGCGCTGAGATCGTGCGACGCGAGCTCCGGGAATACTTCCCGGAAGGTCGGGGATTGGCCGTGTTCGCGGGCGTAGCGATGGAGGAATGTCACAGCGCGACGCGCCCACACCGGCGCCGTCTCGTCAGCGGTGAGTTCAATGAACAGCGGCGCGAGGTGAGGTGCCGACCACGGCTTGTCCTCCCGGCCTGAGTCGGCCGACACCACGCATTCCTTGCCCTCGACCGTCATCGCAGAGATCCCACCCCGGACTCAGCTCCGGTCACGGGTGTCGTCGGGTGCGCGTTGCGTGTCGGCGGGACCCGCAGGCTCCTCGCCCTGATCTCGTCCTCCAGCTCGGCTGCTGGATGAACCCGCATCCATGACTGCCTTCAGCGCCGTGGTGTACTTCTCTCCTGTCACCTTCACGCGTTCCCGCGCGTCGTGCCGCAGCCGACTGGAAGTTCGTTTCTTCTGCGTCATGCCGACGTCCTTCGCGTGTCTGGAATTCGAGTATTCGTCGATGGCTCGACGGGAGTGCTGCGACGGAGTCCGTGAGCCTGTGATGGGCCCCGCGGGGCGGGCGGGTCAGATCGTTGCCTGCCTGCGTCCGAGGTAGACCCGTTGATGCGCGCCCCGCGTGGGCGGACCGGGATGCCGGCGCTATGCAAATGCCGGTTGATGGTCATCTCGCTACAGCCGGCGAGCTGCGCGATCTGTGCGATGGTCCAGTGCTTCGTTTCATAGTGATCGCGGAGCCAACGGGGGTCGAGGTCGAAGGTGCGGGGTCGTCCCCTTCGAGTCCGGGTGCCCGCGTCGGCGAGAATGCGACCCACTGTCTGCCGAGACACCCTCGTGTCTGCGGCGATCGTGTAGGTGGAAGCTCCCGCCGCGTACACCTGCGTCAGCCGGTCTGGTGGCATGGCTTCTGTCGCTGTCGCTCGTGCCGGCCGGATGGGCGGCCACGACGGCGCGATCTGGGGTCCGACTTCCGGGAGCTGAGGGGTGGGTTCGGGTGTCCAGGTGACGGGCTCCTGAATGCCGTTGGCGACGAGGAACTCTGCGGCGATCTGATCGAGCGCCGCCCGCACCGCCGGCGGGAGCTCCTCTACGAAGCGGGCTACGGCGGGCGGGCTCGCCCTGGTCGTGTGCCACGCCGTAGGCATCGCACGCAGCGGGTTCCCGGAGAGTTCTTGGTACAGGGCTGCGCGCGCCAACTCCCAGCGTCGTCCGCTCCCTGGGGACACGCCCGCGTCCCGGCAGAGCTGCCCCCACTGTGATTCGGGCAGGAGATCGGTGTAGTCGAGGTGGCGGCGGCGGGCGTAGTCGATGGGCACGTCTTGCGTGTCCAATAGAGCTGCCAGGCGGAGGACCGCGTGCAGGGTCGTCACGTGGTGAGTGCTGCGGCCCAGCTCACGCATCACGTGCGTCACCTGCCGTGACGGTGCGTGCGGATCGAGCAGCGCGAGCGCGGCGGAGTGTGTGAGCCTCGTGCCGGTAAACACGACCGCTGCTGCCAGCGCGGACGCGGCGATCTCGTTGTCGACCCGCAGTGGGGCGTACTGGGCGATCCAGTCCCCCCACAACTGTGCCGGCACTTTCCGTGCTCGCTCTTCCGGGCTGACGCCCGACGGCGGTGCGGACTGCAGAAACACGGTGGGGCGGCGGCGGCGACCCAGCGCGGCCGCGATCAGGGTCTGTAGTTGTGGTGTGTGCGCGGTGTACGACGTGCTGTGCGCCAGCCGCCCCTGCAGCAGGGAGATGATCGCGGCCGGATTGGTCAGTGCGCGGTGACCGAGGGTGGTGCCGACAGCGGCCCCGACGGCAGAGTCTGGTCGCGCCCGGATCGCCCTCGTCCAGTCCTCGCTCATCTCGAACAGCCCAATGAGCTCCCGGCCCAGCGGGCTCGCGTCGATGCTGTGACCGCCGACGATTGCGTCCCGCGCGGTGCGGGACAGTAGCCGAATGTCTTCCAACACAGGCACGGCCGGCTGCGGTGCATCAGCATAGATCCCGAACTGCGCCTGACCGGTGGAGACGATGCGCATCATCGCCCGTTGCGCATCCAGCACCGCCTGCGGCACCGGCGTGCGGGTCCGGTCCTCGGTGAGGTCCGCGCGACACCGGTTGGCCTGCGGACCCCTCCCCGGACCCCGCACGGGATTGTGGCAACGCCCGGGAACGGGAACAAGTGCGAGCGGGTGAGCGCGGTGTCGGGCAGGAAGATCACAGGTCTGGCACCGATCCACGAGAAGGCGGCGGTGGCGGGCACAGGCGAACCCGAACGGGAACTGCCACGACATCCGCCACCGTCCACCCGAATCGACCAGGCATTCCGGGCAGTATCGTCCCGCGGTCCCTGCAGCCGGGCATTGCGCGCTGATCCGACCCTGCCGGGTATAGCGGATCGCGTGACGGGCGAAGCGCATCCTCGTCATCTCGTGAAACTGATCGGCAGGGATGCCCGTGGAAGCCTCAAGCCGGGCAGCCTGCTCCTCGGTGAGGGTTGTGGCCCACTTGTCCGCCATCCACGCGGTCGCCGATACAGCCAAACCCTTCTCCTGCTCGATGAGACCGAGCGCGCATGCCATCTCGTTCATCGTCGCCCCATAGGTGGCCGCCATCTTCTCCAGCCAGGAATCGAACGGCTCATCCGGCAGTGGCCGCACCCGAAACGGCAGCACCCGCACCTCGTCGGAACGCGTCGCGGCCTTGCCGGTCATGCGGCTGCCACCTCGCCACCCTGGGTCTTTCGGCGGCGGCCCGCTCTCTGGCTTCGAAGCTGCCGTTCCAGCTTCGCCTCCAGCTCACGACGTTCCGTCTCGGCGCCCTCGTCGATGCGAATATCATCGAGCAGCTCCCGATCGATGCGTTCCCTGCCGGTGCGGATTGCGCGCGATGCGCCGCGGCGGATCAGGTCCATCAGCGACCCGATGTTCCCGGTCGTGCGGGCGAACAGGTACCGCGAGAGGTCGACGAGCATCCCGTCTCTCCCGTCGGTCAGCACGAGGGCCTGGTCGATGCCGAACAGCAGCCGGTCCCATTCATCGCGGCCGCGTTTGTGGGCGAGGGTGAAAGGTTCCAGGCTGAGGACTGTCCACCGTCGGAAGGTCTGCGCCATTGCTGCGCCTTCGCCGGTCTGGCCCTCCCCGACGAGTCCCCGCTTGCGGAGGGCGACACCGGCGAACAGGAACGTGGCGTTGTATTCATTCGAGAGCCACTTCAACTGGTTCGCGACCTCTACCCCGTCACGGGTATTCATCCGCAGGAAGTGGAGATCATCAACGATCACCAGGCGCGTGTCGTGGCGTTCGATGCACTCCGCGGCTGCCCGGGCAAGATCTCTACCCGCCATCGAGCGGTGCAGGATCCCGGCGGTGGCGGGGTGGGCGTAGAACCCGAGGATCATCATGTGCAGACCCTTGATCGTCGGCCGGCCCGTCAACGTCACATGACACACCGGCAGGTGCCGCACGTCCCGGTCCTGATCCAGCCACTCCCCGGCCTCCGCGATCCGCTGCTGGTGGAACACTCGACCGAAGTTGTTCACCACCGTGGACTTCCCGAGCGCCGGCGGCGCGTCGATCGCCGCCGCTGACTTCACCCGGTCGGCGTCTTGCAGGTTCGAGTCCAGGATGTCGCCGAGTTGCAACTCGATCTCCTGCACCTGTCGGGTGCGCAGCAGGATGTTCGCGTGCCACTGACGCCGCGCCAAGTCATACCCGACACGCTCCTGCGTGGATAGCGCCGCCAGCCGCTTCAGCGTGAGGGTGTCCGGACGGGTCCGGGCTGGGCGTTCTGCGAAGTCGTTCCACCCCTCGTAGGTGGACAGGCTCCGCTGCCGTGCTCCCGCCTGCGGCTGGGGCTGGGTGGTTGTCATCGGAGCATCTCCATCGGCTCGAAGCGGTAGTCGCCACGGATGGTGGGCTCGTCGATGTCGTCCTCGTCGTCATCATCTCCGGTCTCCGGCACATCGACCCGTGTCCTCGGATCCCTCACCCCGCCGGTCAGCTCCGTCGCCAGGTCCGACCCGGCCGTGAGTTCTGCGTCCAGCATCCGTTGCACCGTCCGCAACGACCACACCCCTTCCGGATCGGGGTTCTTCTCATCCAGGCGGGCCGCCATCCGGGCGCTCATCCGCCGCTCCGACGGTGTCAACCCTCGGCCCGCGCCCCAGTCCTCGAGCAACTGCGCGGCAACATCATCGACCTGCGAGGGGCGGCCCTGCCGGATCGCAATCTTCTTCGCATACTCCAACGCGTCCAAACTGAACGGGGTGTCGAACGCGTCCTTGTGCTCCCACTCCAGGGTGTGCCAGGTGTGATCCTCCGGGTCGTGGAAGTAGATCTTCGTCAGGTCGTCCGGGTTCACCACGAACGGCCACTCCGTGCCCGTGTCCCGGTGGATCGACCGGGCCCGGTTGCGGTACTTCGCCACCGAATCCCCCGTGTAGCGAAGATTGTGAATCTCCACCCCATAGTGGTTGAACTGACGCTTCACCACCGGCAGCAGCTCCAACAGCACATTCCGGTCCGTCGGCATCCGCAGCGAACCCGCGACAGCGAGCCCCTGGTCATACTTCTGCGCCGGACTCAACTTCACACCCGGGAGGCTGGGATCGGCGAGCGACTCATGCGGGCGGAGGTGATAGACCGTCGCGATCCACTCGCGGATGATCTGCTCCAACTGCGGAACCGTATACACCGCCTCACCCTCAACATCGTCCCCACGACCCGACACGTCCGCACCCTTGTAGCCGGGGAGCTCCTGCAGGAGAGAGTCGAGAGTGCGAAAGAAGCGCTCCACCGGGCTCTTGTCGGTGGGCTGGTAGATACGGGCTGGCTGGATTGATATGCCCAGTCGGGCGCACGCGGTGGTGACATGCTCGGAGAGGAAAGGGCGACCGTGGTCCACGACGATCGTCTCGGGCAAGATGCCGGCGCGTGTGAAACGGGCGACATCGGTTCGGGTGGGGTCGACGAGCACCGTGTCAGGCACGCCGTGATACGGGACACGAGCGGCGGTATCCCAACTGCCCGGTAGGTCGAACGGCAGCATCGCTTCGACGAGAACACCGGACACGTCGATGGACTTGGTCGATCCTGGCGTCAAGCGCAGCCCGAGAATGCACCGTGAGTAGAGATCGATCGCGACCGTGAGGTCCGCGCAGACCCACTTGCCCGTCACCGGAGCGACGGCGAACACATTCAGTGGGGTGGTGTCAAGAAGTACGAACTCACCGGGACGTGACGCGGTCAACCGTCCGTAGGGAGCGGCGGGCCGGTTCGCGATCGATCTCTTTGCCTTCGTGGAACCCGCGAAAGTGCCTCGTCCGCGGGTGAGCTCGTCCAAGCCCCGGTATGCGCTGGCGGTGGACGGGAATGTGACGACGTCGGGGCCGTGAAGTCTCTCGATGCGTGCGCGGATCCGGGCGAGGATGATCTTCTTCTGCACCTTGGACTGATCGTCCTGCTCATCGAGTATCGTTCGCGCGGCGTCAACCCACCGCGGGTCGAAGTTTGTCAGTGCCGCACCCGTCCGTGACATCCGGGTATCGATGAGACCCGCTTCCCCGGTGTCTCGATACCGGGAGACCCATCGCTCCAGGGTCCGTAGGCCTATGTCGAGCTCTTTGGCCTTGGCCTTCTGTCGCTCTCGGAGCGGCCGTTGCGGGTGGTACTCCAGTCGTGGCTCGCCCTCTCGGGCGACCTCACGACTGCCCGACCGGTATCCCGTGAGCACCTCACGGACGTGATCCGCCCGATGGTGAGCACCCGCCTGAGCGGACTGGGTTGCGTCCGACCAGACAAGCATCAAAGGTTGCGTCTGCTCGTCGTCGCCCACCCTGCCTGGCACGTGCACTCTGCCGCCTTCCGACTCCGGTTGCAGCACATCGATCATGCGGAGACGGCGAGTGCGCCCATCCGCGGTGCGGACGATGACGGCGCCATCACCGATCTCCGCGACCGTGCACATCTTTCCGTCGTAGGCAATCTGGGCCCCCGGGCTGACCTTCCAGGTGTTCTTCATCGGACGCGTTTCCCTTCTCGTTGATCTGCGGGTGTGTGGATCGTCGCGCTCGACACTCATGTCTCCAGGAGGCTGGTGATGTCGAGCACGCGGGTGAGGTCCGTGTGCAGGCGCCGCGTCCACATCAGGTGCAACACAACGGACCGAGCCAATCGCGGATCGGCAGTGATCGCCGTGACAGCTCGCACCGCTTCGCCGAATGTGACCGGAGTGGATAGCAACTCTGCTGCGCCATCGACTTCGGACTCGAGGAACTGGAAGCGCCGCCTATACCCGGCGAGGAACCGCACGTTCGCCAGCACGACAGGATCGGGCTCGGATTGCACCCGGTACTCCCAGCCGTGCCCCTCGATCACGCGCCGCGACCATCCCAGAGAATCGCGCACTTTCGGGCGTGACAACTTCTCAGCCGGCTTCACATCAACCACGCACCCCGACTCATCGGCGTGGACGAACAGGTAATCCGGGACGTGCTTGCGGCGCGTGCCGCGATCATCGCCGTCGAGCAGAAACGGCTGCGAGAGGATCCACACCACCCGCGGGTCGAAGTCGGCCAGCAGCAGGTTCACATACTCCAACCGCGACTCGTACCCCACCGGGGCCTCCATCGTCGCCGACCAGTACGAGCCGGAGAAGTGTCGCTGCTTGCGGTACCAACGAAACTCCCGCCACGGCACCGCGGTATCGAACTGACGAAGACGAACA
Source organism: Microbacterium schleiferi (assembly GCF_015565955.1). Lineage (NCBI taxonomy): Bacteria > Bacillati > Actinomycetota > Actinomycetes > Micrococcales > Microbacteriaceae > Microbacterium > Microbacterium schleiferi. The sequence continues at coordinate 3,263,219 of NZ_CP064760.1, forward strand.
TCATTCAAGGCGATGACATCGACGTGATCGTCTGACCTGCGAATCTGAACCGTCGACGCCAGCCCGGTCACAGCCCCGACGCTCCCTGGTACGACAACGGAAACGAACCAGCCCCTGCGGTCCGGCGGTTTGTGAACATGTCGCCATCATGGGCGCCCACACACGCGTGCATCCATGCACGAAACCACCACGAATACGTAACACACGTCATACCGAGTTGCTCTTGCGAATCGGTCAATTACGTACTACGTGACGTACGTTCTAGTGAATGTCACATTCACTGTACTCTCGAAACGACCAGAATCAAGTTGTGTACGTCAGATAGACAACACCGGGAAGGAAGTCGCCTCGGAATCACCTCGCGCACGTGCCGGACGTCGGTGACGTATGCGAAACTCGGGGCATGACGATAGTGGAGCCGATCGCACCAGCGGAGTCGCGGCTGTTCTTCGGCAACAGCTACATGAACGCTGTCGTCATAGAGATCGCCGCCCTCGAAGGCGACACCTTCTCTCCCAAGCAGATCGTCGAAGCGACTGGACTGTTGGGGAGCATCGTCCACCCACTGATCCACAAGCTCCGCGACGCACACTTCCTTGAGTTCGTCGGACGCGTGCCCGGAGAGCGGACCCTGCTCTACCGGATCCGTGACAACTACTGGTGGGAAGCCGCGCGACGCTACGCCGCCGACCGGGAAGCCGCATCGGCCGAGCGCACGGCTTCCTAACTGCCTGGGGACTGCAGCGGAACGTAATAGGCATCCAGATCGATTGCTAGAGCTGTTCCCAGCCGGGAAAGTGCGCGATACAGACGCGTCGCGAACCAGATCAGTTCCTGTCCTCCTGGGGAGTACGCGACCCCGTCAGTCTGATCGAAGGCGCCTCCTCGGACAGCAATGCCGAGATCGAGCCCCGTGGGCTGAGGCTCGGTGATCGAGCCCACAGCTGCAGCACCGCGGATATCTCCCCAATCAAGATCCGTGCTGAGAAAGACACCCAGGATCGGCTTGGCTTCCGGATCCTGAGCTGGATACGTACCGCCTGCATGCCGGATCTCCGCTGAGGTGCGGTGAAGTCGGCGAACGCTGGCGACCTTGTCCCGGGCGTAGTCGAGGTTCTCCTTGTTCATTCTGGGCTTCACCTCACAAACGGCGTACAAGCTCTCGACCGGCACGAAGCGGACGTCGCCCTGCTCGAAAAAAAGGGGCGAGTACTGTCGATCGAAGATCGCAATGTCGATCTGTCCGCTCTGTTGCCCGAGGGAGTCGATTGCGAAGATTGGCCCGACCCCGTATCGCTGGGGAAGAAACTCCCGGAGCACGCTGACCCATTGCTCCTCGGTGGCGTCACCCTTGGTGCCGGGATGATCTGTGAACTGCGGCATGAGCCCCAGCCCTGTGAGCATGTGGTCCTGCTTCGCCGTATATGCCTTGGCAAGGTCGAACGGTTCGGACATGGGTGGTCTCGCTTTCAATGGACGCGGCTGGGAGATCGCCCGCGGGGATGGTGTCGAATGTTCGTGTTCGGACGCCACGCGCTTTGTGTAGGTCCACGACGTAGTTCTACCCGTCGCGCATAGCGGTCAGCAATGATGTGGGCAGCGGCCGGTACTGGTGAAACCTCAACTTCGATGTTGGACTTCAGTGGCTTCGCCGGGTGGCATCTGGTTCCGCGAGCCCTGATCGGTTGCTGTGAGTGCGAGCGCGGCACGGTGGAGTTCGATGCCGTCTGGCGATTGCGCGAGCACCCATACGCTCAGGTGCGGGCGGGGATTCGGTGACCCAATAAGCGCGATGAATCGATGGAAGCGAAGTTCCAAGTCGACGAGGTGGGAGATGTAGGTGTTGAGATCCAGCGGGCTGGGTTCTGGCGGACCGTTGGGATGGGTGTGCCATTCTCCGATCCATTGTGAGCGGTCGACCTTGTGGGCGCGGTCCGCGGCGAGTTGGGTGTATTCGAGGTCACGGAGGAAGTAGCCGGGTTGGTGGACGGCGTTCGGACCGGGTGCGGAGGCGGATGTAATGACGAGGGCGTTTTCGTGTCCGAAGAGTGCACCGCCGGTTTCGAGCGTGGGGTCGCTTCTCGCGATGATCGTTCTGATCGATGTGAGCGCACCCTGGGTGATACCGACGGTCCAGCTCACGGGTGGCGATGGCATGCGGGGCAGTCCGGGTAAGGGGGCGTCGCGGAGGACCAGTGCGGGTGGAGTGCTCGTCGCGCATCGAAGGGGGCGGCGTAGCCGGGTGATGGGCGGAGGGCGATGACGAGGTTGTCATCGGTGAGGGTCTGATCGACTTCACCGGCGTTTTGCAAGAGAGTCGCGACGGCGACTTTCGCTGCGATGCTCCCAACGAGGTGAAGGTCTCCACCTATTGCGGTCATCGGGTTGTGTCGGGTGCCGTCCCCGTAGCCTCGGTCCAGGCTCGGTTCGGGATCGATCATTCCGTTGTCGCGCATGTATCGACGCTGACAGTCGAGGCATCCGACCTCGGGCAGTGCACGGATGCGCAGAATCTCTCCGTATCTGCCGTCGGCGAGGACGCAGGCGAACACAATCGGTTTGCCCGCACGGCGTGCAAGGTAGTTTGCGACGCGTCGGGGTTCGACTCCGTCGACGGTGCAGATGATGATGTCGGCGGCGTCAATCAGGGGTCGGGTGATGTTGGCGTTGGCGGTGAGGTCGATGGGCCATGGGCTGATGTTGCTTTCCGGCCACTGCCTGTTCAGGGATGCCTTTAATCCATCCACTTTGGACATTCCAACGCTCGCGGCAGCGAGGACGTGCCGGGGAACGTTGTGGAAGAGGATCTTGTCAGGATCGACCAGGTCGATGTGGCCAACTCCGTAGCTTGCGAGTGCTTCGGCTGCGGCTCCTCCGATGCTGCCGGCGCCTAGCAGGAGCGCCCGCGAGGTCGAGAGGAGGCTGGTTGGCCAGAGGCTTCCAAGGGCGGTCACATGCTGGGTTCCGTCCTGGATGTCCAAAGAAATGGGGCGGACGGTGTCGTTCGAGATCGTCCACGCCGACCAGGCCGGAAGCCGTTCCCCATCGCGGATCTCCGGAGGGTCGGGACAGAAGGTCACGGCGATGTGCCATTGGCCGGGAAGCGGTGCGATCGCCTGCGGGACGAGGGTCTGGAAGGCGTCGAAGGGCATTGTCGCGTGTTGGTGGGTGAGAAGGTACGCGCAAAACGCGGCGTCCGCCGGCACTCGGTACCAGTGGCCGACGCGATTGAAGTCGGCGACCGTGAGGAAGTGGTCGGGATCCTCCGTGAGATGGACGAGGTCCGAGTCTTCGTTCGAGAGGGCGACGACTATGGCGGCCTTGTCCGGTGCGGACAGACGGCAGGTGAGATTGCCCCACGCGTACGACTTGTCGATGACCTCCATCGCTTCGGTGGGCAACAGCACCAGCCAGTTCTCGCCACTCATGCGCTGTGCTCGGTCACGCTGTCTCTTCCGCGGTCGCGGTGATCAAGTGATCGAGTTGCTCGTCGGTGACGATGCCGTTGACTGTCATGTTCGGGATCTTGCCGCGCTGAAACAGGGCGAACTCGATCATCCATCCCGACGCTTTCAGGATCAGATCGCTGGTCCGCGAGAAGAGGTCCCACTGGTCGGCATCACGGAGCAGGCAGAGGCCGCCATTGGGGAGCACGTGGTACTGGGTGAAGCTTCGCAGGGTGACGTCGGGCTGCGGTTCCAAAGGGTAGAGGATTGGTGGGACCGCGGGGAAGCCGTGCCCGTACGCGACCCGCGCGCGCAGCGGCTGGTCGACGAGGTTTGACAGCCCGGCTGGTTCGGGTCGTGTGAATGGCCATACCGGGAGTGCGCCGCTGAAGTGACCGGCACCTTCGGGCGTCCACTCGAGGGCGGGGGCCACCGAACCGATGTCGTCGATCTCCTGCGCGAGACGACCCGGGTCATCCTCCCACCAGCTGCGGAGGATCAAGGTCAGCCCTGCGGGGAATCGCGAACCGGACGCGGCCCAGTCTCTCCCGCTCCACCGGGAGGCAGTACGAGCGGGAACGCAGTCCCGAAGACGGACTGCCAGTGACGTGTCGCGGCCGGCTGATCATTGGAGGCGACGGCCCGAAGCGCCGCGACGGCGTCAGCTGCTGCATCCTCTAGGGACCTGCGCAGACCGGCCACGTCCAGACTCGGCTGGATCAACCCGGAGAGCTCCGCGGGATCTTCAACGCGCAAGGAGTGCGTCGAGGCGTTGACGAAGAAGTTCTTCAACGCCTCGGGTCGGTTGTTGCTCACCGACAGGCAGTCCAACGCGAGAACCTCCATCACGAGCGACTTGACCGTGCCGGTCACATCTTCATGCTGACGCGACCAGTACTTGAGGACCCGGACCAGCGGGCGAAACAACGACCAGTCCTGCTGCCGCCGTGCGACCTCGTTGATGAGGTACTCAGGGTCTGCGAGCGACCAGCGCTCCTCCTTCTTGAACGGGATCAGGATCCCGTCCGGACGTCGCAACGCTGGCATCACATCGACAGTGAACGCGTTGTCCTGCTCCGGCGGATCGACGAAACACTTCGCGGCGCGATTGCGGTCGGCGGTGCGGATCAGGCGCACCAGCTGCGCGCGCGATCCGTGGGACACGGAGAGGAGATCGTTCACCAGATCATGGCAACGCTCGATCGCCTCTTCGGCAGAGCCCCCGTCCTCGCCCCAGTCCGGGTGCTCGTCCTGATCGAACTCGACCACGAGATCCACATCATGCACCGGCTGCAGCTGGGTGCTGCGGGCGAGCGAACCCGACCCCCACACCACCTTCACATCCGGCGCGGTCAGCAACGCGGACGTGAAGGTGTCGCGACGGTCACGGGCAATCTGCACGACCTTCACATCCGCGTCGACAACCGACTGCAGGGTAGCGAAAGACTCGAGAACCGTCATGGAGCACCTCTCCCCAGCGGCCCGGGTGCGGGCGCTGATTCAGCGTACGGCCGACCTCGGACATCTTGCGGAAGAGTCGCCGTCTCTCGTCCCGCATACTCGGCGCCCTCACGTCCGACTACATGCAGCGTTCTCAGGAACATGGCGGATCCGCCATTTGTCCGCCACTTCATCTGAGAATCCGCCATCTTCGCCGAGAACCTACACCGGGTCGACGGAGATGAGCCGCCCGATCACGTCGATGCCAAATCCATCCACCGCACTTGGCCGAATGGCCAAGTGCGGGCCAAGTTGACACAGAAACGGCCATCTTCACGTGGAACCTACATCTACCCGAAGTCGCCGGGGGCCATGTCGGCGAAGCGCGAGTAGTGACCCTGGAAGGCCACGGTGATGGTGTCGGTCGGGCCGTTACGGTGCTTGGCGACGATCAAGTCAGCCTCGCCCGCGCGCGGTGAGTCCTTCTCGTAGGCGGCCTCGCGATGCAGAAGCACGACCATGTCGGCATCCTGCTCGATCGATCCCGACTCACGGAGGTCGGACAGCGCCGGCTTCTTGTCGGAGCGCTGCTCGGGGCCACGGTTCAGCTGCGACAGGGCGACGACGGGAACGCCGAGCTCCTTGGCGAGGAGCTTGAGGGCTCGGGAGAACTCGGACACTTCCTGCTGGCGGGACTCGACGCGCTTGCCGCTGGTCATCAGCTGCAGGTAGTCGATCACGACCATCTTCAGACCGGCTCGCTGCTTGAGGCGGCGGCACTTCGCACGGATCTCGACGAGCGTCATGTTGGGGCTGTCGTCGATGTACAGCGGCGCCTCATTGATCCGGCCGCGGGTGGCGGCGATCGTCGTCCAGTCGCGGGAGTCGAGCGTGCCCTTGCGCATGTTCTGCAGCGGCACGGCGCCCTCGGCGCTCATGAGGCGCATCGCGATCTCGCTACGGCCCATTTCGAGCGAGAAGAAGATCGTCGGCATGTTGTTCTTGATCGCCGAGGCTCGGGCGAAGTCGAGGGCGAGCGTCGACTTACCCATCGCGGGTCGGGCAGCGATGATGATCATCTGTCCGGGGTGCAAACCGTTGGTGAGCTGGTCCAGGCCCTGGAAGCCGGTCGGGATGCCGGTCATCTTGCCGTCGCGGCCCCGGGCCGCCTCGATCTCTTCGAGTGCGGCATCCACAGCGATCTCGAGCGGCACGTAGTCTTCGGCAGTCTCGGCGCCGGTCACCGAGTAGATCTCGGCCTGAGCGGAGTTGACGAGGTCGACAGCTTCACCCTGCCCCGCGTAGCCCATCTGCACGATGCGGGTGCCCGCCTCGACGAGGCGCCGCAGGAGGGCGCGCTCGGCGACGATCGACGCGTAGTAGGCCGCATTGGCCGCAGTCGGCACGATCGAGGTGAGCGTGTGGAGGTAGTCGGCGCCGCCAGCGCGCTGCAACTCACCGGTCTTGATGAGTTCGTCGGTGACGGTGATGACATCGGTCGGCTCGCCGTGCGAATAGAGCGTGAGGATCGCCTCGAAGATCAGCTCGTGCTTGGGGATGTAGAAATCCGCGCCGCGGAGAGTCTCGATGACGTCGGCGACGGCATCCTTCGACAACAGCATGCCGCCGAGCGCGCTCTGCTCAGCGAGGATGTCGTGCGGCGGAGTGCGCTCGTGCTCGCGGGGTCCGCCGAGCCGATCCTCCGAAATGTCCGCAATCGACATGTATCCCCCTCCGCTATCTGTGATGTGAGTCGCTGTTCTGCTGCCGCCGGATGACCGACGTAGCGAGCGCCGCGACACACCGCTCCCGCCGTGCGACGAACCGGTCTTCCACGCTGAATCCGGATCGCCTCCCCACCGGGCACGACCACGCTAGGGATGGGTTCCGACACCCGCAACACAGCCTGTGGATAACTTTGTGGAGAAGATGCGGGAAACGCCGCTGCGCTTGTGAGAACTGCCTGTGGACAAAGGCTTGGGAAACACGGATTGTTGAGCCTGAATATCCCCTTGATCAGCCTTTTCTCTTTCCCACAGACTGTGGACAAGGTTGTGGTTGAACCTGGGATTGAAGGTTCGCTTTTTCGCGCTTCACTGTGTACAAGCGGCGGGCATTTTGCCTACCAGGCGCACCGCAAAGGTGCAAGTGGAGACGAGAGAAACCGAACGCCCGCGCGCAGGCAAGGGGGGTTGCGGGCGCCGCTCATCGGCGTATGATCCCGGCCCAAGGTGAGTCCGAAACCGACACGACCGCGAGCGGGGGTGAACGATGGATGAGCAGCACCACCGGCTAGCCGCGCTCCGTCGCGCGCTCCTGCTCAGCGGCGCCTCGCTCATCGCCGGCTTCGCGATCTCCCTCGCGGGCGCAACCGCCGCGAGCGCGGCCGAGGATGACGCGGAGGGCGGCGGGCTGCTGGGCGCCGTGACAACTGTCACCGACGCCGTCAGTTCAGCCGTCGGTGATCTCGACACCGCCGCCAGCGATGTCGTCGAGAAAGCGGCGGAGACAGCCGCGCCCGTCACGGAGGTTGTGCAGGCCGTCGTGCCCGCCCCTGTCGTCGCACCCGTTCCGTCCGTCGTGGAGGGTGCTTCTGAGGTCGCGCAGACGACCGTCGACCACGTCGAGGCCACGACGGATGCCGCGGTTGACGCCGTCCACCAGATCGTGGAGGCAGATCCCGTCAGCTCAGTGACCGATGCCGTGGTGTCCGGCGTATCGGGGATTCCCGCCGTCGGCGCTGTCGTCGACGTGGTCGTGCCCCCGTCGATCAACGACGCCGTCGCGAGCGTGTCGACCAGCCTCGATGCCACTCTCCAGGCTGTCGTCGGAGACTCCTCGAGCTCCGCGATCACGCTCCCCGAGGTGCCAACCGGCGTTCTCGATAGCGTCGTGCAGATCATTGTTCCCGCGGCCGATGAGGCACGCCCCCTGCCCGACATCCGCCCCGATCCCGACGGCGACACGGATGCCGTAAGCGCAGCATCCGTCGCGCCGGCGTCGACCTCCCTGAAACAGGCTTCCGACGGCCACCACGGGACCCGTGGTGTGTCGCTGACGAGCCCACCCGTGCTGAGCACGGCCTCGGGCATCGACGTGGGCGACTCGCCACGCGCTGGCGCGCCGCCGGGCGGTCCGCTCGCTCCTCCTGGCTCGTGCAGCCTCGGAACCGGTTCGGCCGGCACCGGCCCGGGCGCGCTTCACGCCGCCCTTCCCGGCGACGCCGCACTAACCCTGCACGCCGGCACCACGATATCCGCGTCGTCGGATGCCGTCCCGGCACCGCCCACTTACGCCACTGACGTCTCTCCTGATTGACGGGGGTCGTGCCGCGTCCCACGCGGCAGACGACCGCGCGCGCCATCCGGCACGCGTTCCCCACTCATCGATCAGGAGAAATTTCTCATGCGTACATTCATCAAGCGAGCACTCCTCGGAGTGGTCGTCGGGGGCGGAATCGCCCTCGCCGGGGCCGGGATGGCCCAGGCCGCCGAAACCGACGGCGACGACGGTCTGCTCTCAGGAACCCAGATCCTGCCGAGCATCGAGGTGCCCATAACGGTCGGCGGCAACGCCATCTCGGTTCTCGGGGATTCCTCGACCAACGACGCAGCGGCGTCGGCCCCCAGCGGTAACGCTTCGGGCGAGACCTCCGAGGCGAGCACCGACGGAAGCGACGGCGCAGCGTCGGGGACGCAGGGCATCGTGTCCGTCACGGTCCCGGTCACCGTGGGCGGCAACGCCATCTCGGTCGTCGGTGACAGTGACAGCACATCCGCAACCAGCGCCCCCGCGGAGCCGGCCGAGCCCGAGGTCGCGGTGAACCCGCAGACCTCCGGCGAGGACGGCATCCTCGGCGGCACTCAGGGCCTCGTTGACGCGACGGTTCCGGTGACGGTCGGCGGCAACGCCATCTCGGTTCTCGGTGACAGCGAGAGCACGGATGCCGACACCACTGCACCCACCGGCACCGGTGGCACCAGTGACCCGGGCGCACCGGAAACCTCGGGTGCTGACGCAACCCTCGGGGGCACTCAAGTGATCGCACCGGTCGCTGTCCCCGTGACGGTTGGCGGCAACGCCATCTCCGTCCTCGGTGACAGCGAGAGCACGGACGCCGACACCACCGCACCCGCGGACACCGCCGGCACCAGTGACCCGGGCGAGCCGGAAACCACCGGCAACGACGGCATCCTCGGCGGCACCCAGGCGATCGCCCCCGTCGCCGCCCCGGTGACGGCCGGCGGCAACGCCATCTCCGTCCTCGGAGACAGCACGAGCACGGATGCCGACACCACCGCACCCGCCGGGACCAGTTCCGGCACCCCGATGACCTCGGGGCAGGGCGGGATCCTCGGCGGAACGCAGGTCGCGCTTCCGCTGTCTATCCCGGTAACCCTGGGTGGGAACGCCGTTTCGGTCGTCGGCGATTCGGAGACGGGCGGGTCCACCACCCCGGCCGGCCCCGGTAACCCTGGTGACCCCGGTAACCCCGGCAACCCCGGCGACCCCGGCGACCCTGGCAACCCCGTTGACCCCGGTCAGCCGGGAACTCCGGGAACCGGTGGCAGCGGGACGACCGGTGGCGGTCAGGCCGCGGCCCTGAGCGTGACGGGCCTTGCCAGCACCGGCGGGACCGCTCCGCTGTGGGGCATCCCGGCAGCCGCGCTCATCGCCGGCCTCGCCGCGCTCCTGGCAAGCCGTCGCGCGGCTCGCCGCTGACGCAGAAGGGCGGATGCTGCAGACTCTGGGTCTGCGGCATCCGCCCCTGCGGAGGACTATCGCGCGATTACTTCGCGGCGACAACCTGCAGCGTGATCACGGCGGTCACGTCGTCGCGAAGACGGATCGTGGCCTCGTGCTCGCCGACCGACTTGATCGGCGACGTGATGTGGATCTTGCGCTTGTCGAGGTCACCGAAACCGGCAGCCTTGACGGCGTCTGCGACATCCGCTGGCTTGACCGAACCGAACAGACGGCCTTCGGAGCCTGCCTTGATGGCGAGCTTGACCTTGTTCGACTCGAGGGTGTTCTTCAACGCCACGGCCTCTTCGTGGTCGTGGATCGCGCGGGCTTCGCGAGCGGCGCGGATCGAGGTGACCTGCTTCTCGCCACCGCGACTCCACGCCACGGCGAATCCCTGCGGGATGAGGTAGTTACGGGCGTACCCGTCCTTGACCTCGACAACATCACCGGCGCTACCGAGCCCGGCGACCTCGTTCGTGAGAATGAGCTTCGACATGGGGACTCCTTAGCGGCCAGCGCCGGCGTAGGGCAGGAGCGCCATTTCGCGCGCGTTCTTGATCGCGCGGGCGATCAGACGCTGCTCCTGCACCGAGACCCCGGTGATACGACGGGCGCGGATCTTCCCGCGCTCCGAGATGAACTTGCGGAGGGTGGCGACATCCTTGTAGTCGATGACGCCGACCCGGATTGCCTTCGCCGGAGCGACCGGCTTGCCGCCCTTGCGCGGCTTGCGGCGATCGCCGCTTGACTTTCCAGCCATGGGTTTTCCTTACGTGTGAAACGGATGCCGCGGCATCCGTGGTGCTTAAAACGGAGTGTCGTCGCCGTAGGTGCCGGGGGCAGCCCAGGCATCGGCGTTCGAGGAACCGGGAGTGGACCAGGGCTCGTCGGCAACCTGACCGCGGGACTGGCCACCGCCACCGCCGCCACCACCGCTACTCGCGGCGCGGGTGACCTGAGCGGTCGCGTAGCGCAGCGACGGGCCGATCTCGTCGACCTCCAGCTCGATAGCGGTGCGGTTGTTGCCTTCGCGGTCCTGGTAGCTGCGCTGCTTGAGGCGCCCGGTCGCGATGACGCGGGATCCCTTGGTCAGCGAGCCGGCGACGTGCTCAGCGAAGTCGCGCCAAACGCTTGCGCGGAGGAACAGCGCTTCGCCGTCCTTCCACTCGTTGGCCTGACGGTCGAAAGTGCGCGGCGTGGATGCGATCGTGAAGTTCGCGACCGGAAGCCCGTTCTGCGTGTACCGCAGTTCGGGGTCAGCCGTGAGGTTACCCACAACGGTGATGACGGTTTCGCCGGCCATGATCGTCAGGCCTTCGCGTCTGCGGTCTCGGTGCGGCGGGCGCGGGCGGGAGCGGCAGCCTTGCGAGCAGCCTTCTCCTCGGAGCGCTTGGCCTCCGACGCGACCATCGCAATGGCCTCTTCGGCGCGAAGCACCTTGGTGCGCATGATCTGCTCGTTCAGCTTGAGCTGACGGTCGAGCTCCTGCGCGGCGTCGCTGGTCGAGGTGAAGTTGACGACGGCGTAGATGCCCTCGTTCTTCTTCTGGATCTCGTATGCGAGCCGGCGCTTACCCCAGACGTCGACACTGTCGATCGAGCCACCATCGTTGGTGATGACTGCGAGGAACTTGTCGAGGGTCGTGGGGACCTGGCGCTCGTCGATCTCAGGGTTGATGATCACCATGAGTTCGTACTGGTGTGTGTGCGTCACTGACCCACCTCCTTCGGACTAGAACGGCTGTCGGGCATTTCCCGGCAGCAGGAGGGTGTGTGCACGTGTCCTCGCGAGCTTCCGGGTCGGAAGTCGCACAGGACAACCTTCACAGTGTATCGGATGCGGCATCCGGCGCCCAACAGCGGGTTTCGTCGCCGATCGCCCGCCGCCCGGTCAGCTGCGCGGTTGCGGCGCTCGACCGGAAATTCGTCTGATGAGGTGGCGAACGGGGCGCGCCAGGAAGAGGCCGAACAACCAGAAGTAACCGACCTGGGGGAACAGGAGCATGAGCACCATCGCCGTCGCGAACAGGATCGTCAGGATGATCCCCACCGTGATGCCCTCGCGAAGGCGCTCGGGCTTCTCGTTGTGGAGGCGCGGATGGCGTAGCACGTAGACCCGCGTGAGCGTGAGGACGAGGCTCGTCAGGGTCAGCGATCCGACATAGAGCACGGTCTGGATGGGGTCGGGTTCGAAAGTTCCCGTGATCGCCGTCGCGACCGGCAGCCACACGATGGTGAGCATCCACAGCACCGTGAGCCAGATGAGGCGCTCATCGACGCGTTCGACGCGGGCGAAGATCCGGTGGTGACTGAGCCAGAACTCCGCGATGAGCACGAAGCTCAGAAGGAACGTCAACAGGTTCGGCCATTCCGCCACGATCCACGCACCGGCAGTAGGCTGCTCCGCACTGCTGACGCTGTCCATCAGGGGCAGGATCAGCAGCGTCATGGCGATGGCAACGACCGCGTCGGTGAACGCCTTGAGACGTTCGGCGGACGGCAGCTCGTCATCCACAGCCTTCCCGGCATCCTCGCGCTGCGGTTCGGTCATGGCGACAACCTACCGGGAGCCAGGTCGTGGCGTTCGATACCCTCGGCAGAACGACCGATCCGGGGGATGTCGATGAACAGGTACAACGAAGACGCGCTTCTGGGTGAAGCGTCAACGATTCTCGGAAACGACGAGGTCGTGATCGCCGCGGGCTATTTCAGCCTCGGAGAGCTCACGGTGGCTGCCGCGCGCAGAGGCGGTGACGCCATGATGGATACGTCGATCTTCCTGAGCGACAATCTCATCGTTGATGCCGTAGGCGCCGTCATCGGCATGGCAATGGGCGCCAAGAAGGCCGCGAAGGCGGCGGGTGCGACCCCCGAGGTCATCGTTGCGATCACCGCCGACCACATTCATGTCCTCAACCGCGATACGGGGGGCGAGCTCAGATCCGAGTACGCGAGCTTCCCGCGCGCCGCCACCCAATTCGTCGTCAGCAAGACCGGATCATTCGTTGCATTCACCCTGAAGGATCCGGAATCGAACACGTTCGTGCGGCTCCACGGGAGCCTGTCACGACTCTCTCCGGCATCCACCGGTGACCGTTTGGTGCTCGACCTCCTTGCGGCCAACGAGCACGAGGACCACTGACCGCACGCGAGTTCAGCTGAGCCCGAAGTACTCGAGTTCGGCGTCGTTCAGCATCCGGGATCGGATGATGAAGCGCTTGCCGGTGGGACTTTCGACGCTGAACCCCGCGCCGCGGCCGGGCACCACGTCCACCGTGAGGTGCGTGTACTTCCAGTACTCGAACTGAGACTCCGACATGAAGAACTCGATCGGATCGATTCCCTCGACCTCGAGCGTGCCGAGTTTCACGTCGCTCGGCCCGGTCATGAACATCCCGACCGGGTAGCACATGGGGGCGCTGCCGTCGCAGCATCCGCCCGACTGGTGGAACATGAGCGGGCCGTGCTGCCCCGCGAGTTCGCGCAACAGCGCGGCGGCGTCCTCGGTGACCGCAACCCGTCCATAGGTTCCAACACTGACCATGCTCTCCCTCTCCCTGTCTCCCCGCCGACGTCATCCGTGAGACGGAACCTGGCGCGCGAGACGTTCGCCCGTCCATCGCGCCAGGTTCCGTTTCACGATGCTTCGCCGGCGGGGGTGTGGGGGCGGCACCCGTGACGGATGCCGCCCCACGACGCCGGTTTAGAAGAAGCCCATCGGGCCTTCGGCGTACGAGACCAGCAGGTTCTTGGTCTGCTGGTAGTGATCGAGCATCTTCAGGTGGTTCTCGCGGCCGATGCCCGACTGCTTGTAGCCACCGAACGCGGCGTGCGCCGGGTACTGGTGGTACGTGTTCGTCCAGACGCGTCCGGCCTCGATTGCCCGGCCCGCCCGGTAGGCGGTGTCACCGGACCGGCTCCACACTCCGGCGCCCAGGCCGTAGAGCGTGTCGTTGGCGATGTGGATGGCGTCATCGAACCCGTCGAAGGACGTGACCGACACCACCGGACCGAAGATCTCCTCCTGGAAGATCCGCATGTCGTTCGTGCCCTCGAATACCGTCGGTGCGACGTAGTACCCGCCCGACAGGTCGCCGCCGAGGTCGACGCGCTCGCCCCCGGCGAGGAGCTTCGCGCCGCCGTCCTTGCCGATCTGGATGTACGACAGAATCTTCTCGAGCTGGTCGTTGGATGCCTGCGCGCCGATCATGGTGGCCGGATCCAGCGGGTTGCCCTGGATGATCTTGCCGACCCGCTCGAGTCCGTCGCCGAGGAACTGGTCGTAGATGGAGCGCTGGATGAGGGCCCGCGACGGGCAGGTGCAGACCTCGCCCTGGTTGAGGGCGAAGAACGTGAAGCCCTCGAGTGCCTTGTCGTAGTAGTCGTCGTGGCGTTCGCGGGCGACATCCTCGAAGAAGACGTTCGCGCTCTTGCCCCCGAGTTCGAGCGTGACCGGGATGAGGTTCTGCGACGCGTACTGCATGATGAGGCGCCCGGTCGTGGTCTCGCCCGTGAACGCGACCTTGCGGATGCCCTTGTGCTGCGCGAGCGGGGCGCCGGCCTCGATCCCGAAGCCGTTGACGATGTTCACGACACCCGCCGGCAGCAGATCACCGATGAGATCGAACAGGAACAGGATCGATGCGGGCGTCTGCTCGGCGGGCTTGAGGACGACGCAGTTGCCGGCGGCAAGCGCCGGTGCGAGCTTCCACGTCGCCATGAGGATCGGGAAGTTCCAGGGAATGATCTGGCCGACCACACCGAGCGGCTCATTGAAATGGTACGCAACGGTGTCTTCGTCGATCTGGCTGAGCGAGCCCTCCTGAGCGCGCAGCACGCCGGCGAAGTAGCGGAAGTGATCGATCGCGAGCGGGATGTCGGCGGCCAGCGTCTCGCGGACGGGCTTGCCGTTCTCCCACGTCTCAGCGACCGCGATCGCCTCGAGGTTCGCCTCCATACGGTCGGCGATCTTGTTGAGGATGTTCGCGCGCTCGGCGGGGGTGGTCCGCTTCCAGCTCTGGAACGCCTTCCACGCGACATCCACGGCCCGGTCGATGTCTTCGACGGTGCCGCGGCCGACCTCGCAGAAGGGCTTGCCGGTGACGGGGGTGATGTTCTCGAAGTACTGGCCCTTGAGCGGTTCGACGAACTCGCCGCCGATGTAGTGGCCATAGCGGGGACGGTAGGTGGCGACGGAGCCGCGCTCGCCTGGCGCGGCATAGACGCTCGAAACGCCTTCTTCGACGATGGTCATGCTGAGTCTCCTTCGACTGCGTCGCGACGGCCGTCGTCGCGATGGGTCGACGGTAGGTGAGGCAAGGTTGCATTCCGTTGCAGCCTGGCTCGCGGCATCCGTTGCACGTGAAACGGATGCCGCACTCACGCCTGGGCGGGGGGCTCCGGCGTTAGGGCTCGGCGCGCTCGAGGAGTTCGATCCGCGCGACCAGCCCCGCCCGCTTCGGCGACCGCGCCGGGAGCATTGACAGACACAGCCGCAGCACCTCGACGTCGTCGGCTCCAGCATCCGTGTCAGCGAACGCGAGCAGCACGTCCAGGCTCGCCTCGGCCACCAGGGCCTCCCGCAGCGTGACCCGCACCGTGTCGCGGAACTCCTCCACGCCCGGCGCCGTCGAGTCTGGAAGCACGTCGCCACGGTAGGCGGCGAGCGCGACCCGATGCGCGCCGCGGTCGAGCAGCGAGAGCACCTGGTGCGCGTCGGTTTCCAGCGGTGTCGTGAGCCGGTAGGGCCGGGACTCGGGGGCGAGCGAGGGCGCGACCCGCTCGAGGATCTTGCGCAGCCGCACCATCTCGGCGCGCAGCGTCGTGCTGGCCTCCGGGTCGCCGTACACGAGCTCGCCGAGGAGGTCGGCTGAGACGCCCTGGCGGTGGGTGGCGAGGCACAGCAGGATCTCGGCATGGCGGGTGGTGAGCTCGCTCACTCGCAGGTGTCCGTCTGCGAGGGTCTCCAGGAGAGCGCGGTCACGGCCCAGCACCCGCAGGGTCGCGACGACGGATGCCGAGGCCGGCCGCATGCGACGGGGCTGAGGCGTGTCGGCATCCGCCCGGTCCGCCGTCGCTGCCGTGCGCGGGGCGGCCGCCCGTTCCCGCAGGCGCGCGAGCAGCAACTCTCCCTCCACGGCGCGGGCCGTCGCGTCGACCAGGAGCTGGGCCTGAGCGGATGCCGCCGGATCGTCGCCGGTCACGTCGATGACGCCCAGGAGCCGGCGGGTCTCGGGGTCGTGCACGGGCGCCGCGGTGCACGACCACGGCTGAACGAGCCGGTTGAAGTGCTCCGCGCCGCGGATCTGGACGGATCGATCCAGGGCGAGCGCGGTTCCCGGCGCTGCCGTGCCGACCGCCGTCTCTGACCAATCAGCCCCGGGGACGAACCCCATGTCGCCGGTCAAGGAGCGCAGCGTGCGGTCGCCCTCGACCCAGAGCAGTCGCCCGGCTGCATCCCCGACGGCGACGATGACGCCGGAATCCTCGGCGGCACCGGGGATCAGCAGCCCCCGGATCATGTCCATGACCGACCCGAGCGGATGCTGTGCCCGCAGCAGCTCGAGTTCCTCGGCGCTCAGGGCCAGCGGCGGAAGGCCCTCGACACCCACACGCCCCTCACGCGAGCGGCGCCAACTCTCCCGCACGACCCCTCGCACATCGGCGACCCGCGCATCGCCGTCGTTGCCGAGCACGAACTCCTCGCGGGCGCGCTCGATGATCAGCCTCGAAGAGTCGGGGGTGGAACCCGACCCCGGGGACCACGGCGAGGGCATGCGGACTCCGATCGGCGCTGATCGTGATCGGCGCGAGTGTCTGCCCGCGCCGGTGCGCTCCAGTGTAGGCGCGGCGGCGCGCGCTGTCGCCGGGTAGCGTTGCCCCGTGCGGATCACGGTGCTCTCAGGTGGTGTCGGCGGCGCGCGCTTTGTGAGTGGCGTGCGCGAATGGGCACGTCGGGATGCCGCAGCGCAGAGCCTTGCCGAGGATGCAGCTCACGACATCCGTGTGGTCGTGAACACGGGCGATGACTGGTGGCTCGCGGGACTGCGGATCGCGCCTGACCACGACTCACTGCTGTATTCACTGAGCGGTCAGAACGACACGGAGCGCGGGTGGGGCCGGCGCGAGGAGACGGAGCGGGTCGCGGCAGAGCTCCAGGCGTGGGGCGTGACGCCCTCCTGGTTCACGCTCGGTGATCTCGACCTCGGCGTGCACATCGCCCGCACCGCGTGGCTGCGGGCCGGGGTGCCGCTGAGCGAGGTCTACCGGCGACTCGGGGAGCGCTGGCCGCTCGGGGCGACGCTCATTCCCGCGACCGAGGACGAGGTCGACACCCACGTGCACACCACCGATGGCCAGCGCATGCACTTTCAGGAATGGTGGACGAGGCACCGCGCCGGCATCCCGGCCGTGCGCTTCGAGAACGCCGGGATCGAGACGGCACAGCCCTCCCCGGAAGCCCTCGAGGCGATCGCGGATGCCGACGTCGTCCTGATCGCTCCGTCAAACCCCGTCGTCTCCATCGGACCGATCCTCGGCATCCCCGGCCTGCGCGACGCGGTTCGCGCGACGTCCGCTCCTGTCGTGGGAGTCGCGCCCGTCATCGGCGGGAGGGTCGTGCGCGGCATGGCCGACGCGTGCCTCACCGCTATCGGGGTCGAGACGGATGCCGCAGCCATCGCCCGACACTATGCTGCTCGCGGCGCAGATGGCGTACTGGATGGCTGGCTCCTCGCGGAGGAAGACGCGGCATCCGTTGATGGACTCACCCAGGACGGCATCCTGACCCGCGCGGTTCCGCTGTGGATGCGGGATGCCGACACCTCCGCCGCTCTCGCCGGCAACGCGATCGCCCTGGCCCGCGACGTGCGCTGAGGCTGCCGCTGGTCGCAGGTTGAGTGGTCAGCGGCCACACGTCAAGAGGGTGGCTTTCCTCGGCGATGTGAGCGATGGTGGCGATGGTTGGGTGGAACCCGCCGCCCCGACCACGCACCACAAGGAGGACCCGATGAAAGCTGTGCAATACCGCGAGATCGGCAAAGGCCCCGAGGTCGTTGACATCGACGTACCCGAACCGGGACCCGGGGAGATCCGACTCAAGGTGCTCGCCGCAGGCCTCTGTCACTCGGACTGGTTCCTGATGGATCTGCCCGAGGACCAGTACGTCTACCCGCTTCCGTTGACCCTCGGACACGAGGGAGTCGGCGAGGTCGAGAAGCTCGGCGACGGCGTCGACGGCGTGCAGGTTGGCGAGCGCTACGCGATCTACGGGCCCTGGGGATGCGGCGTCTGTCACGCCTGCGCACAGGGCAAGGAGAACTACTGCCCGCACGCGGCCGAGATGGGAATCGCCCCTCCGGGCCTGGGCGCGCCGGGGGCGATGGCCGAATACGTCATCGTCGACGACAAGCGACACCTGGCTCCCCTCGGCGATCTCGACCCGGTCGAGTCGGCGTCGCTCACGGATGCCGGACTCACGCCCTACCACGCGATCGCCGCGGCCCGAGACAAGCTCACCCCCGGAACGACGGCAGTCGTGATCGGAGTCGGGGGCCTCGGCCACCTCGGGATCCAGATCCTTCGCGCCACGACAGCCGCGACCGTGATCGCCGCCGACGTCTCTGACGACAAGCTGGAGCTTGCCCGTAAAGTCGGCGCCCATCACACGCTCCGCTCCGACGACGACGCCGTGGCACGCATCCGCGAACTGACCGGCGGGGAGGGTGCTGTGGCGGTATTCGACTTCGTCGGCATCCAACCCACGATCGATCTGGCCCGCGAGACCATCGCCGCCGACGGGTTCATCCACATCGTCGGCATCGGCGGCGGAACGCTGCCGACCGGCTTCTTCTCGACCCCCTACGGCGCCGCTGTTCGCGCTCCCTACTGGGGGACGCGACCGGAGCTGCTCGAGGTGCTGGACCTGGCGCGCGCGGGCGCGATCGGCGTGCACGTCGAGCGGTACGGCTTCGACCAGGCGGTCGAGGCCTATCAGCGACTGCACGACGGCGCCGTGCAAGGCCGCGCCGTGATCGTGCCGTAGTCACCCTATTCGACTGTCACAGACCGCGCGTTCCGGCGATCGGGCGCAGCGGTTTGTGACAGTCGAGCCTCGGGGTTCAGGCTCGGGCGGCCCACCACTGCTTCAGGCGCCGCTCGGCCTCGGCCTCCCGAGCACCCCCTCATCCAGCCGCAGATCGAGCAGGAACCGGTACGCCTCACCGACCTCCCGGCCGGGACGGATGCCGAGCACCTCCTGGATGCGGTTCCCGTCGAGCTCGGGGCGCATCGCGTTGAGTTCTTCCTGCGCCGCAAGCTCCGCGATGCGGCGCTCGATGTCGTCGTACGCGGATGCCAGGCGCGATGCCTTCCGCTTGTTGCGGGTCGTCACATCGGCGCGGGTCAGGATGTGCAAACGCTCGAGTTCGTCACCGGCATCCCGCACATATCGCCGGACGGCGGAATCGGTCCACGCACCCTCGGCGTACCCGAAGAACCGCAGGTGCAGCTCGATGAGCGTCGTGACGGTATCGATCGTCGCCGCGTCGAACCGCAGCTCCTTGAGGCGCTTGCGCGCCATCCGCGCACCCTTGATGTCGTGGTGGTGGAACGTGACTCCGCCGCCCGGCTCGAGCCGACGCGTCGCCGGCTTGCCGATGTCGTGCAGCAGCGCCGCCAGTCGCAGCGGAACGTCGGGCCCGGCATCCGGATGCCGCTCGTGTTCGAGCTCGATGGCCTGCCGAACGACCGTCAACGAGTGCTCGTAGACGTCCTTGTGGTGGTGGTGCTCGTCGATCTCGAGACGCAGCGCCGGAACCTCGGGCAGGAACTGCTCCATGAGGCCCGTCTCGACCAGCAGACGGATGCCGCGCAAGGGATCCTCGGTCTGCATGAGCCGCACGAGCTCGCTGTGAATGCGCTCGGCGCTCACGATCTGCAGGCTCTCACGCAGCCGGTGCATGGCCGAGATCGTGTCGGCATCGACCTCGAACGACAACTGCGACGCGAATCGGGCGGCGCGCAGCATCCGAAGCGGATCATCCCCGAAGCTCACGTCAGGGTCGGCGGGAGTCCGCAGCCGCTGCGCGAGAAGATCCTCGACCCCGCCCGCGGGATCCACGAGCTTCTGAGACGGGACCCGCAACGCCATGGCGTTGACGGTGAAGTCGCGACGCACGAGATCGCCCTCGAGAGTCTCGCCGAACTCGACAGTCGGCTTACGCGTCACGCCGTCATAGCTGTCGGCCCGGTACGTCGTGATCTCGACCTGTTCGGCACCGCCACCGGGAAGCGCGATCCGCGCTCCGATCGTGCCGAACTCCCGCCCGATGTCCCAGTGCGCGGTGCTCAGCGGAGCCACAATGCGCAGGATGTCGTCGGGCCGCGCGTTCGTCGTGAAGTCGAGGTCGTGCGTGCTCCGGCCGAGCAGCGCGTCGCGCACGGGCCCGCCGACGATGGCCAGTTCGAAGCCCGCCTGCTCGAATGCCGCCGCAACCGTTGCCACGACGGGGGAGGTGGCGAGAGAGCCCAGGCGCGCGACACCCTCAGCCATGTTCAGCATGGATCGAGCCTACCGTCGGCCTTTCGGCGTTCCCGAGCTGAGGTCAGTTCGCTGCGCGGGGTTGTCCTGTTGGTCCGCTGCACCGTCTTGGGGTCCGCGGAGCGGGGTGCGGGTCAGGGGGACATGCCCTCGCCGGCTTTGCCGGCTCCCGCCAGACCCGGTGCCAGCCCCCTGACCCCCACCCCGCTCCGCTCCCAGCTCTCGAGCGGATGCCTCACTCCGCACCTCGAGGCCAGGACACGCCGCCCTCGCCGGCTGCGCCGGCTCCCGCCAGACCCGGTGCCAGCCCCCTGACCCGTACCCCGCTCCGCTCCCAGCATCTGGGCGCATCCGCCGTTCGGCACCTCAACGTCGGAACCTGCCTTCGCCGGCTGGCGCCGGCTCTGGCGAGACCCGAGGCCAGTGTCGGGCGGATGGGCCGTTCCGCGGGTCAGGCGACGGGATCGAGGAAGCCGAGGAACGCGAGCTCGCGCACGCGGGGCAGGAGGTCGGCGCGAAGGGCCGCGGCATCCACCTCGAGCAGCTGAGCGATCGCATCGATGAGCACCCCGACCGGAAGGTCGCCGTCGCACGCACCGACCAGCGCCGCAAGTCCGGGGTCAACGGTGAGGGTCCGTCCGAACCCTCGGCCCTGGCGCAGTTCGATGACGGTGGGATCCTCGGCCCCGGGCACGAAGTGACGCGCTTCGGTGACGTCGGACGGGGTGGTGAGAACGGACGCCGCGAGCCCCGCATCGTCTCGCGCACCCAGCACATCGTGCACCGCGAGGGCTCGGGCAAGGTCCGCGCCGAGGCCCTCCTGCGGCGCTGACGAGGTCACGCGCTCGTAGCGCGAGAGTGCCGTGGTGCCCGGCGCCGGTCGGCGCAGCAGAACGTACCCGAATCCGATGCCGGTGACCCCGCGCTCCTCGAAGTCCTGAAGCCACAGGTCGATCAGCGCGGCGTACTCGGGTGAGCCCGGTTGCGTTCCACCGTCCCGCACCCACAGCTGCGCATACTCGAGCGGGCTGAGCACCTCGCGCTCGATAATCCACGCATCCATCGAGACGGATGCCGCAGCCACCCACTCCCGCACCCGTTCAAGCCCGTCACGGTCTTCGCGGTACTCCCAGTTGCCCAGGAACTGCGCGACGCCGCCGTCCGTGAGCACGTCCGCGACGCCGGTCACGACCTGGCGCACGAGATCGTCGCCGACTGCGCCGCCGTCGCGGTACTCGTACGCCGGCGCAGCCGCCCCCTCAGCCGTCGTGCCGCGGGGGGTGATGACGAAGGGCGGATTGGACACGACGCGATCGAAACGCTCGCCCGCCACCGGGTCGAACAGGCTCCCGCTGCGCACCTCGACGCCCTCGACACCGTTGAGGAGCGCCGTGAGACGCGCGAACCCGAGGGCGCGCAGCGAGATGTCGGTCGCGACGACCTCATCGGCGTACAGGCGCGCGCGAAGGGCCTGGATGCCGCACCCGGTGCCGAGGTCCAGCACGCGTCGCGCGGGCGTGGGTAGCTGCAGGGAGGCGAGAGTCAGCGAGGCCCCTCCGACGCCGAGCACGTGGTCGGTCGGCAGCGCGCCCTCGAGGGCCGCTTCGTCGAGATCACTCGCGATCCACCACTCGCCGTCGTCGGCATCCGACGCGCCGCCCCATTCCTGCGGGCGCACCAGCGCCGCAGGCACGACGGTGTCGCCCTCCATCGTGGCCAGGCCGAGCGAGACGAGCCCCGCCACACCCGTACGCGGGAGCGCGGCCTCCACGGCCGCGACCGCCTGAGGCATCCCCAGACCCAGCAGACGAGCGAGGGTCGCCAGGGCATCGTCGCGGTGCGACAGCGCACGCACGGCGGGGCCCCGAAGCCCCCGCCCGATCGCGGCATCGCCGACGGGTCCCCACGCGCTCCGGAGCGCCGGGGCCGTGAACCCGGCAGCGGTCAGGTCGGACGCGAGGGAAGCACAGATCGCGGGGTCTGGATGAAGGGGCATCGTCACGGATCCATTCAAGCGCGGACGGCCTGCGGGATGCTCCGAGGCGCGGACCGTAGAATTCCCGCGGGATCCGCACGATCAGCGGTCGTCCCGCGACACGACATGACCGCGCCCACCCCACTCTCCGCATCCGTGCCCCCCGGCACCGCTGCGCCGCGCCGCTGGAGCGGTCTTGCGGGACTGGTTCGGCGCGCGTCAGCCACCCTCGCGATCGCGGTGCTCGTGGCCGCCGGCGCCGGTGTCACGGGTGTCGCCCCGGCCGCCGCGACAACGACACCGAGCCCGAGCCCCACTGCCTCGGACCCGCAGGTGGTGGCTGCGCCTCTTGCCGGCGGCGTGGTCTCGCCCGGCGACTCCCTCGCCATCTCGATCGGTCTCACTGCAGGAACCACGGCACTACCGGCGACCCAGGCGACCGTCTCGGTGGGCACCGACCCGCTCGCCACGCGGTCAGACATCGACGACTGGCTCGCTTCCCCGGCCGAGGACCGTGCCCCGACGGTCGTCGGTACCGCGTCGCTGGATCCGGCAGCGGCCGACGAGCGGGCGAGCGCGATCGTTCGCGTTCCCGCGAGCGATCCCGTCCTCACCGACCGCGCTCCGGGCGTGTACCCCGTTCTGACGACCGTGACGGCAGCGGGGCGCACGCTGCAGTCGGCATCCGTCTTCGTCATCCCCACCGCGGCGACGACGGACGTCGCCGTCATCGTGCCCATCACGGCGCCACCGACCGGGCGCGGGCTGCTCAGCACAGACGACCTCGCCGGGCTCACCGCCCAGGACGGCTCGTTGACGGCGGCACTGACCGGTGTTCAGGGAACTGACGCGATCATCGCGGTCGATCCCGCGATCCTCGCCGCGATCCGCGTGCTCGGCACCACCGCACCGGCCACGGCCCGCGACTGGCTCACGCGCTTCGAGGCACTCCCCAACGACCGATTCGCGCTGCAGTTCGGCGACGCTGACCCGGCGGCTCAGGTCGCCGCCGGCGTCGTCCCGCCCCTGGCGCCGACGTCGCTGGCCGCCTACATCGACCCGACAGGCTTCGCGGGCGACGACCCCGCACCGACCCCCACCCCCACCGGTACTGCAACGCCCTCGAATTCCGACACGGATGACGCATCCGGGCTCCCGACGCTCGACGAACTCATGGACGTCGGCGCGACCACGGCCCTCTGGTGGCCCGAGTCTGTCACGGCAGACGTCCTGTCAGCCCTCGGCGCCGGCGGCACTCTCACGATCACCGCGACGACCGCGATCGCGACCCCGACGCCTCCCGCCCGCGCGCGCGCCGGGGAAGCGGGCCTCCTGGTGACGGATGCCGACCTGAGTGCAGCGCTGTCGAGGGCTGCCGATGCTCCCGACGCCCTTGACCGCTCGGCAGCGCTGGCCGAAGCATCCGCCCTCGAGGCACTCCCCGCGACCGGGGGCGCGACGATCGTCGCGCTCGATCGCAACCCGGACAGGACCGCGGTCGCGCTGCGTGCGGCTATCGATGCGGCGCAGACCTTTCCCGGCGCCCGGCCTCTCGCCCTCGGCACCGTCATCAGCGGCGAGCCGGGCGAGGTGTCGATCAGCGATGAGGCGCTGGCCACGGCACGGGTCGACGCGGTGCCGCGACTGCTGGACGGTGAACAGCGCATCGAGACCTTCGCCAGCGTCATCGCCGACCCGACGCTGCTGACGGGCGTCGAGCGGGCAGAGATCCTGCAGCTGCTGAGCCTCGGCTGGACCGGACAGGATGCCGCCTGGGCTGAGGCTCTCGACACCCATGCTGCTGCGACGCAGACGACCCTCTCGGCTGTCGGGATCCTGCCCCCCAGCCCGATCCAGCTCGTGGCCGCCGACGCCGAGATTCCGGTCGGCATCCGCAACGACCTGCCCTACCCGGTCACCGTGACCCTGCATGCGCACAGCGACGATCTGCGCCTCGAGGTCGCGGAGGACATCCCCGTCGAGATCGGTCCGGAGCAGAGCACTCGAGCCTCGCTCCCGGTGAAGGCGCGCGTCGGTAGCGGCACCGTCGAGGTGGACCTCTCGCTCACGAGCCCGACGGGTGTGCGCATCGGACCCGAGCAGTCGCTCGAAGTCAACGTTCGCGCCGACTGGGAGACGATCGGTCTCATCGTCCTATCGGTGCTCGCGGCGGCGTTCCTGCTCCTGGGCGCCGTGCGCACCGTGCGCCGGATCAGACGCCGCCCCGAGGCCGAAGAGCCCGAGACCGCGGGTCCCGACACCACGACGGATGCCGACACCACCGAGCCGCCGAAGGAGCAGTCGTGAGTTCTATCGGACGTGCGAGCACCCTCATTGCCGCGGGCACGCTCGTGTCGCGGCTCACCGGCTTCCTTCGCTCTGTCGTGCTGGTGGCGGCAGTCGGAGCGGTGGGAAGTCGGGCAGCTGACGCATTCACGGTCGCCAACCAGCTGCCGAACAACCTCTACGCGATCATCTCGACAGGCCTGCTGACAGCGGTCGTCGTGCCGCAGATCGTGCAGGCTGCCTCGCACGCCGACGGCGGACGCGCGTTCATCTCCAAGCTCTTCACCCTCGGCACGGTAGCCCTCGTCGTCACCACCGCGATCGGCACGATCGCCGCTCCGCTGCTCGTGCAGCTGTACGCGTCGCAGTTCACGCCCGAACAGTTCGCTCTCGCGACAGCCTTCGCCTACTGGTGCATCCCGCAACTGCTCTTCTACGGGCTCTACGCCCTGCTGGGCGAGATCCTCAACGCCCGGCGCGTGTATGGACCGTTCACCTGGGCACCGATCGCGAACAACATCGTCTCGATCGCGGGTTTCGGCGCCTTCATCGCGATCTTCGGCGGCCCCGTCACCGAGGTCACTGACTGGACGCCGACGATGATCGCCCTGCTCGCCGGCACCGCCACGCTCGGCATCGTGGTCCAGGCCGTCGTGCTGATGGTCTTCTGGGTGCGCTCGGGACTCCACCTGCGTCCCGACTTCGCGTGGCGAGGCGTCGGCCTGCGCAACATCGGTCGCCTGGCCGGCTGGACCTTCCTCATGGTGGTCGTCGGCCAGATCGCCGGAATCGTCCAGAGCCAGGTCATGTCGGTCGTGTCCGGTGAGGCGCCAGCCGCCACCGTCGCCGCCAACGCCTGGCTCCTGTACATGCTGCCCTTCTCGGTGTTCGTGCTGTCCATCGGCACCACCTACTTCACCCAGCTGAGCGAGCACGCCGCCGCGGGCCGCGACGAAGACGTGCGCGCCGACATTGCGCGCAGCATCCGCCTTCTCGGCCTGTTCATGGTGATTTCGACAGCGGTCCTGGCCGCGGCGGCCGTCCCCGCCTCCCGCATCTTCACCACGACCGCCGACGGCGCGGTCGACGCATCCTGGGTGCTCCTGGCATTCCTCATCGGGCTCATCCCCCAGACCGTCCTGTTCATCATCGGGCGCGTCTTCTACGCCTACAACGACACGCGAACGCCGTTCCTATTCACCCTCGTGCAGGCCGGCATCGTCATGATCACGGCGGCGCTCGCGCTGAACCTGCCCACCGCGTTCGTGACCGCCGGAATCGCGCTCGGCCAATCCCTCGCGGTGTGTGTGCAACTCGCCCTCGCGACCTGGTTCCTGCGCCGCCGCCTCTCGCGCATCGGCATACGCCGCTGGATGCCGTCGCTTGCGCTCTTTGCCGCCGCCGCCGTGCCCGCCGGAATCGTGGGCTGGGGCGTCTACCTGCTCTCCGGCGCCGACACCGGCTGGATGGTCGAAAGCCAACTCACGGGCGCCCTGGGTTCAGCGCTGATCGGCATCGTGGCGTTGGCGGTCTATGTCGGCATCCTTGCGTTGCTGCGCGTTCCCGAACTGGCGACAGCGTGGCAGACAGTCCGCAGGCTGATCTCGCGGCGGTAAGTGTTTCGCTGCCTGGACGCCCCCGTGTTCGGGGAATGCTGCGCGGCTAGCATGTGTTGAAGCATCCGGAACCGCAACGAAGGGTCGCTCATGCGCAACGTCATCATCATCGGGTCCGGCCCTGCCGGGTACACCGCAGCCATCTATGCGGCCCGTGGTGGACACCAGCCGCTCGTCATCGCCAGCTCGGTCGAGGCTGGCGGTGAACTCATGAACACCACCGAGGTCGAGAACTTCCCCGGCTTCCCCGACGGGATCATGGGCCCCGACCTGATGGCAAAAATGCAGGCCCAGGCCGAAAAATTCGGTTCTGAGATCGTGTACGACGACGTGGTGTCGGCGTCGCTCGACGGTCCCGTGAAGTCTGTCACCCTCGGGTCGGGCGCGGTGCACGAGGCTCACGCGGTGATCTTCGCGACCGGTTCTGCCCCCGCAAGCTCGGCATCGAGGGCGAGAAGACCTTCTCGGGCCGCGGGGTGTCGTACTGCGCGACCTGCGACGGATTCTTCTTCCGCGAGCGGACGATCGCCGTGGTCGGCGGCGGCGACTCCGCCATGGAAGAGGCGACGTTCCTCACCAAGTTCGCGTCGAAGGTCTACGTCATCCACCGTCGCGACGAACTGCGTGCGTCCAAGATCATGCAGGATCGTGCGTTCTCGAACGAGAAGATCGAGTTCATCCTCAACAGCGAAATCATCGACATCACCGGGGGCGACCAGGTCGCCGGCGCCACACTGCGTGACACGGTTACCGGTGAGACCTCCGAGCTCGAACTGGACGGAATCTTCGTGGCGATCGGTCACGACCCGCGGACGCACCTCGTCCACGGGGTCCTCGACCTCACCGACGAGGGCACGATTCAGCTTGAGGGCCGCTCTTCTCGCACGTCGGTGCCGGGTGTCTTCGCAGCCGGCGACGTGATCGACCCGACCTACCGCCAGGCCGTCACCGCTGCCGGATCGGGAGCGGTCGCTGCCCTGGACGTCGAGCACTACCTCGCCGCCCTCCTCGACGACGCCACCGACCCGCTGCCAGACGAGCCCGTCGACGTCCCCGACCAAGCGATGGCCTGAGCCGGTCGGCTCTGTCGGAACAATCGCGCCCCTAATCACGTTTTCACCAGTGAACGCTTTGACGAAGGAGAACACATGACTGCCGCTGCCACCACCTCGGCGACGTGGGACCAGGATGTCCTGCAGGCCGATGGCCCCGTTCTTGTCGACTTCTGGGCGGCCTGGTGCGGCCCGTGCCGCATGGTCGCGCCCGTGCTGGATGAGATTCAGTCCGAGCACCCCGACAAGATCACGATCCTCAAGCTCAACGTCGACGAGAACCCCGACCTCGCGATGAAGTACCAGATCACCTCCATCCCCGCGATGAAGGTGTTCCAGGGCGGTGAGGTCAAGACGACCATCATCGGCGCGAAGCCGAAGTACGCTCTAGAACAGGATCTCGCCGAGTTCATCGGCTGATTCCCGTCCTCGACACGGATGCCGCGGTTCCCTCACGGGCCGCGGCATCCGTGTCGTTTCTGGCTGTCTGGGCGGCGTCGCGCTTAATCTCACGACTCAGCCGGAGCGGTGACGCACCTGCGGCCACCACAGAAGGCGCCAGGGCACGTCGGGGAGCAGCGAATCCCACGTGCGATGCCGCGCCGAACCGAGCAGGCGCCAGACGGCGCGGGTCAGCGGCGGGTAGTCGAGCGCAATCTGCCGTAGCAGCCGGTAGTGCCGGATGCCGGTGGAGGGCAATCCCGTCGTGAGGACGTTCTCAGCTCGCAGCATCAGGACCACGAGCTCGTCCACGGTGGGCAAGTCATCCATGAACTCCCACGGGTCTTCGCCCGCCCGCAACCGCTCTTCGACCAGAACCGAGAGCTCGTCCGCGGCCTCAGCGCGCAGAAGCTCGAGACTTGCCCGCCGGGTCGGGGCCGAATTCTCGCGCGTCATGCTTCCAGCGTACGTCGCTGTGAGCCCTCGTCGCCCGGATGTGGATGATCAGGAGCCGAAGCCCTCCACGCCGAGTTCGGCAAGGATCCGGTTCAGATCTTGAATGCTCGCAAAATCTATGCTGATCTGGCCTTTCTTTGCCGCCAGCGTGATCTTGACGCGGGTGTCGAGTCGGTCACCGAGCCTCTCTGCCAGGTCATCGAGCTGACCCCGACGGCCGCCGGCCTGGGGCTTCACGGGCTTGCGACCCGCCGATGCTGCACCCTTCGCGGCTGCTTCGGCCTCACGCACAGAGAGGTCTTCGTTCACGATCTTGTCAGCAAGCCGCGCCATCGCGTCGTCGCCGTCGACCGACAGGATCGCGCGGGCATGCCCGGCGCTGATGACTCCCGCTGCCACGCGCTGCTGCACGGGAATCGGCAGCTTGAGGAGGCGGATGGTGTTGCTGATCTGGGGCCGGGAGCGCCCGATCCGTCCCGCAAGCTCCTCCTGGGTGATGCCGAAATCCTCGAGCAACTGCTGGTAGGCCGACGCCTCTTCGAGGGGATTGAGCTGCGAGCGGTGCAGATTCTCGAGCAGAGCGTCACGAAGCAGGTGCTCGTCGGCCGTGTCCCGCACGATCGCCGGGATCGAGTCGAGCCCAGCCTCGCGAGACGCCCGAGTCCGTCGCTCGCCCATGATGAGCTCGTACGTTCCGTCGCCCCGGTCGCGGACCACGACCGGCTGGAGCACGCCGAACTCGCGCACGCTGTGGACGAGCTCAGCGAGTTCGTCCGGGTCGAAGTTCGTCCGCGGCTGCCGGGGGTTGGGAACAATCGTGTTCGGGTCGATCTGAATCAGCCGAGCCCCCGGCACCGCGACAAGCTCCTCGACGGCTTGCGCCTCGGGGAAGAACACGTCGACAGGACGACTCTCGCCCTGGTCGGCGGTGGGAATGAGGGCGCCAATACCCCGCCCCAGTCCGGTTCTCTTGGCCATCAGGGCTCTCTCTCTTCAGCTTCCGTCGTCGGTGCCGATAGCCCGGCATCCGTGTTCTCGTCGTCGCGGTGCTCGTCGCGGCGGACGATCTCGACGGCGGCCTCACGGTAAGCCACCGCTCCTACCGACTGCCCATCGTAAGCGATCACCGTCTGCCCGAAGCTCGGCGCTTCCGAGATGCGCACCGACCTCGGAATCACCGTCGCGAGCACTTGGTCGGGGAAGTGGGCGCGTACTTCGTCGGCGACCTGCTGCGACAGCCGTGTGCGGCCGTCATACATGGTGAGCAGAATCGTCGAGAGAGACAGAGTCGGGTTGAGGTGCTTCTGGATCATCGACACGGTGCCCATCAGCTGGCTGAGTCCCTCGAGGGCGTAGTACTCGCACTGAATCGGTATGAGCACCTCGTCGGCGGCGGTAAACGCGTTGATCGTGAGCAGACCGAGCGAGGGCGGGCAGTCGACGAGCACGATATCGATGTCCGCGCCCTCGGTCGACAAGTACTTCTCGAGCGCGGTCCGCAGGCGACGTTCACGGGCAACGAGAGAGACGAGTTCGATCTCCGCGCCCGCGAGGTGGATCGTGCTGGGAGCACAGAAGAGCCGCGGCGACTCGGGACTGTGCTGCACCACCTCAAACAGGGGCCGCTCGTCAACGAGAACGTCGTACACGCTCGGGGTCTCCGCGTTGTGAGGGATGCTCAGGGCGGTGGATGCATTGCCCTGCGGGTCCAGGTCGACGACGAGAACTGTCGCACCCATGTGCGCGAAGGCGGCAGCCAGGTTGACCGTCGAGGTCGTCTTGCCCACACCGCCCTTCTGGTTCGACACCGTGAAGACGCGGCGCCTGCCCTCGTACTGCAGGGGGATCGCCTCGAGCGCTCGTCGCCGTGCAGTGAGATCAGCGAGTTCGCGCGCCAGAGGGGTGTCGTAGAACGAGTCCGTCGCGGGATCCTCGTCGTGTTTCACGTGAAACGCTCCGATCGGGTCGTGGGCTTCTCTACTCTATTCGCGGCATGCGACGCGACCCCCGGGTGTTCCGGCGCCGGACACTGTTTCACGTGAAACATGGTCGCGCTCGGCAACGCCGTGTCTGCCGAGTCAGCCACCGACGACAGCTCGAACGACACGCGTCGTCTCATCCAGCACACCCTCACCGAGCGTGAGCACCTCGAGATCCGAGAGCGTGAACTTCCGGATCTGCTTCTGCGCGGCGTCAATCTCCGCCTCAGCGCCGCGCCCCTTGAAGAGTACGAGCGAGCCGCCCGGACGAACGAGGGGAGCCGTCATCGGGATCAGTGTCCGAAGCGCGCTCACCGCACGTGCGGTGACGATATCCACGGATGCCGCGGGCACCCATTCTTCGGCGCGAGCGCGGACGACGGTCACGTTTCGAAGCTCCAGCGCGTCCGCCTGCTCCGTGAGCCAGGCGACGCGGCGCTCCATCGGCTCCACCAAGGTCCATGCGACATCGGGCCTGGCGATCGCGAGCACGATCCCCGGGAGGCCTGCGCCGGAACCGATGTCAGCAGCATGACCGTCGAAGAGGGGAGCGGCGATCGCGCTGTTGAGAATATGGCGCCTCCACAGGCGCGGCAGCTCCAACGGACCGATCAGCCCGCGGGTCTCACCCTCCGCAGCCAATGCTGCGGTGAAGGCTCGGGCCCGGTCGATCCGGTCACCGAAGAGCGATGCGGCTGCGGCCGGCTCGGCCTCGAGGGTGGTCATCGATGTTTCACGTGAAACGCGCACTCAGGCGCGTCGGATCACCGTGTGTCGATCGGCACCTTCGCCGTAGGACTCCGACA
Organism: Microbacterium schleiferi; assembly: GCF_015565955.1. Taxonomy (NCBI): domain Bacteria; kingdom Bacillati; phylum Actinomycetota; class Actinomycetes; order Micrococcales; family Microbacteriaceae; genus Microbacterium; species Microbacterium schleiferi. Next base: position 3,294,001 of record NZ_CP064760.1, read on the forward strand.
CCAGGCCGCGCTCGGCGACCAGGTCGTGGATGAGCTTGCGCTCATAGCTCGACATGGCCGGCAGGGAGGCTTGCGATGCTCCTTCGTCGAGGCGAGCGACAGCCCGATCGACCAGAGCATCAAGCTCCCGCTGGCGCGTGTCTCGCGAACCGCCGATATCCAGAATCAGGCGCGAGAAGCGGCCCGTGCTGTTCTGCACCGCAATGCGGGTCAGTTCCTGCAGGGCCTGCACCGTCGTCGGGTCCGAGAGTGAGGACAGCCCACCCGAGCGGTCGGCGTCATCCTGCTCGATCGACACGTAGGCGCGACCGTTGCGGACATCCAGCGCGAGGTCGCCGTCGATGTCAGCGATGTCGAGGAGTCCTTCAAGGAAGTCGGCGGCGGCGTCGCCTTCTTGTTCCAACTCTTCGATGGTCGCTTCTGCCCGCGAGGAGGCGGTGTCAGGGGTCGTGGTCATCTCCACACTCGCTCTTCTACTTGTTCGATTCTGGGGACGGGGACGAGCCACCGCCGGTACTTCCCTGGGGGCGCGGAGGCCGAGGGTTCGCAGCACCACTCGGGCGCTGACCTTGCTTCTTCGCACGCTGCTTACTCATCGGCTGCTCGCGCTTGGGGGCCTGAGACTTGGCCTTCTCCGCTTCCTCCAGCAGTCGCTGCTGCTCGGCGAGGTACTTGTCCATCGGGACGACCTTGCCACTGGAGTCGATCGCCTTGCCCTTGCGCGCGAGGCGCTCCTCGCGCTGCTTCGCCGCCTCAGAGCCGGGGGTCGGCATTTCCCGGATGACGATGAACTGCTGAACCATCGTCCAGATGTTGCTCGTGAACCAGTAGAGCACGACGCCGAGCGGGAAGAACACGCCCGAGAACACGAAGGCGAACGGCAGGACCCACAGCATGATCCGCTGCATCTGGTACGCCTGGCCGGTCTTGGCCTCGGGGGAGAGGTTCTTCGAGATGATCTGCAGCTGGGTGAAGAACTGCGACGCGATCATCAGGACGACGAGGACGACTAGGATAGCCACGGCGGGAGTGTTACCGGTGTTCCAGGCGTCGATCAGCGTCTCGTGCAGGGACGCGACCCCGAAGAGTGACGCGTCATAGAACTGCTTGGTCAACTCAGGGCTCAGTACGCCCACGCCACCCAGTCCCAGTTCGGCGTTGACCTTCACACCGCTCAGCACCGAATAGAGCGAGAAGAACACGGGCATCTGAACCAGGAGCGGAAGACATCCGGAGACGGGGCTCGTGCCGTGCTTCTTATAGAGCGCCATGGTCTCGCGACTCATGGCTTCCCGCGAGAGCTGATCCTTCTTGCCGCGGTACTTGTCCTGGATCTTGCGGAGCTCGGGAGCGATCTCCATCATCTTGCGCTGCGACTTGATCTGCTTGACGAACAGCGGGATCAGCGCGGCACGAACCACGACCACCAGGCCGACGATCGACAGCACCCAGGTGATGCCGTCGGCCGGGGGCAGTCCGATCGAGGTGAACAGCCAGTGCCAGAAGACGAGGACGAGTTCAACGACCCACTTCAGCGGCCACAGGATGATGCCGAAAAGGTCGAAGCCGCCGCCGCCCGCAGCTGTCGGGGTCGGTGACGGTGTCGCACTGGCGAGGAGATCCAGCAAGGATCAGTCCTTTCTGCGTGGCACGACGAACCCGTGCCGGGTGAGATCGAATCGGAAGTGCTCGTGGGGCGGAACGTCATCGACGCCACCCTTTGCCCACGGATGGCACCTGCCCAGCCGTGCTGCCGCGAGGGCCGCGCCCTTGAGAGCACCGTGCTGTTGCACCGCGCCCACCGCATATGCCGAACACGACGGATAGTACCGGCACACGTCGCCATAAAGGTGAGAGATGGTCGCACGGTACCCATGCAGGAGGGCGAGAACCGCGTTGCGCGGCGCGAGCGGCAGTGCGCGCGCGACATCGGCGGAGTCCAGGTGAGCGTGACCGAGGGCGTACGAGGGAAGCTCGCTCATCGCCGTTCTCCCGTGAGGCAGCGCGTGAGCTCACCCGCGAGGATGTCGTACGGTGCCTCCGCCGCGGCGGGAAGGGCCCGGATGACGACCTGGGATCCCGGGCGGATCTCGTCAACGAGTCCTGCGCTGATCGCCTTCAGCCGACGCCGCACCGTATTGCGGGTGACTGCCGAACCGACCTGCTTGCTCACGATGAAACCAAAGCGCGACGGGCCGGCATCCGCCGATACCGTCGTATAACTCATGACGTGCGCAGCCACACACCGGCGGCCCCGGCGGACGACGGAACGATAGTCCGCGCCCCGGGTGATCCGGTGGGCGCGCGCAAGCACTGTGAGGTCAGGCCGAGAGTTCGCTGCGACCCTTGGCGCGACGAGCCGCCAGGATGGCACGGCCGGCGCGGGTGCGCATGCGAGCGCGGAAACCGTGCTTCTTGGCGCGGCGGCGGTTGTTGGGCTGGAACGTACGCTTGCTCATGAGATCACTTCCGGATGTGGTGTCGCCGGGATGCTCACACCGGGACGATGAATCGGGGACGGCCACGAGGGCACAAGTCAACCGACTAAGCGTACGTCGCGGAGCGCACGAACTCAAACCAAGCCGGTGCGAAGGTACATTATCCCCAGCGTCATCCACCGTCTGGAGCCGACACGCGCAACGCTCTACAGTTGATTTTGCGCTGA